>SVSO01000251.1 GCA_015064195.1 Oscillospiraceae bacterium | reverse complement strand
GGAAATGATCGAGGAATTCTGCGACAAGTTCACCGCAACCTTCGAGGATACGGTGTGGTACGCAACGAACATTGAGCTGTACGACTACATCACCGCGCTGCGCGGTCTGGCGTTCTCCGTTGACCGTACGATGGTGGTCAACAACGCCGCACAGACTGTGTGGCTCTCCGTTGACGGCGAGACCGTCGAGGTCAAGCCGGGTCTGACCAAGCTCGGGGAATGAGAATCAATCAGCCTGCCCGGAAGGGCAGGCTGATTTTCATATGATATCAAGTCTTATTCCGCAAAATCGCCGAACGTGAGCAGCAGCGGATAATCCGTGATCGGCACGTTCTTGATCACATAGCCCGTGCCTTTCTGTTCGATCATCTCTGCGGGAATCGCGTAGATCTTACCGGAGAGCAGATCCACAACACGCGGCTCGCCCTTGACGGCGGCCACATTGAAGCTGATCGTGCTCTCGAAATTCGTGCTCATCAGCTGCGTGGAGTTCCAGTATGCCAGCGCCACAGAGCCGTTCGGCTTCTTGAAGCCGTGGGACAGGAACGTGCCTGCGTAGTCGCTGCCGATCATGCGGCGGGACGGGATGACGGCACGAAGAATTGGCAGATCGCACAGCTCGACCTCCTCTGCAAAGACGGAGCACACGTTCTGATATGCGTAGTACGACAGCTTGGGCGAATATTCACCGGACGCAAAGCCGTCCGCGTCGAAATCCGCGCCGAGAATGCCGAAGTAGCCATAATCGAGATAGGAATTCTTATCGCCCACCGTACCGTTGAGCGCCTCGATCATATCCATGCAGGAGAAATAGGAGGAAAATTCCACATCATTCATCAGGTCAGCCACCGCGTGACGGATGCACTGCTTCGCCTGACGCTCTTCGGTCCATGCACCGCCTCTGACGGCACCGGCACCGTCGCTGCGCGACTGGGAACCGGATTCGCCCTGGATGATCTTGATATCCGGATTGTAGCTGTGCGCCAGCGCACGCAGAGCGGGCACATGACGGAACAGCGCGGATTCATCCGGCGTGTACTCGTGGAAGGTGATCGCGTCCACCGCGTCCGCCATACCGGCTGCCAGCGCGGTATCGAGGAAATCCATATTGTCGAGCAGACAGATGCTGCCGCCGATGATTTTGGCCGCAGGATTCACGGCGCGGACAGCCTCCGCCGTCGCCACGGCGAATCGACCGTATTCCTCCGCATTGACACCGTGCTTCCAGCACCATTTGCCGTCTGGCTCGTTCCAGACTTCCCAATGGGTGATGCGGCCTTCAAAATGCTTGACGGTCGCCTTGACGTAGTTCGCCCATGCCGTCTTCTGCTCATCGTTGAAAATCGGCGGGCAGCCGACCGCACCGAATACGGTCTTGGCTTCTTCATTATACAGGTCGTTGCCGTAGCAGAGGCAGATCCACGGCTGCATGCCGCGGTCAAGGAGATTGTCCACCACCGTGTCAATCCACGCGAAATTGTATACACCCTTCTCGCGCTCGGTACGCTGCCAGCCCGACTGGATGCGCACCCACTTCACGCCGACCTTTGCCAGCTTGTCATAGGCCTTCTCCGGATCGAAAACGTTGCGGTCGAGCTTTTCAAAGCCGATACCCATCTTGGATTTTTTGATCTCCACCGATGCCTTGGGCGTCACGCGGCCGATTTCCTTTAACTGTTCCAGCTGATATGCCATGATTCTTTCCTCCTGTCAGTTTGCGAAATCACCGAAGGTGAGCAGAAGCGGATAGTCGGTGATCGGGATGTTCTTAACGAGCCAGGTGTGCGTACCGGTCTTTTCCAGCATTTCCTCCGGAATTTCGAAGATCTTGCCGGTCAGCGGGTCAACGACGCGCATCTTGCCGGGCACATTTGTCACCTTGAAGCTGATCGTACCCTCGAAATCGGTGGTGAGCAGCGGTGTGGAATTCCAGTATGCGTATGCAAACGAGCCGTTCGGCTTCTTGAAGCCGCTGGCAATGTACGGCCCGCCGTAGTCGCTGCCCAGCATGCGCTTCGACGGCTGCACGGTGCGCAGGATCGGAAGGTCGCAAGGTGTGACCTCCTCCGCGAACAGCGAGCAGAGGTTCTGGTATGCGTAATATGAGGGTTTGGGCGAATATTCGCCGGATGCGAAACCGTTCTCGTCAAAGTCCGCGCCGAGGATGCCAAAATAACCGTAGTCGAGGTAGGAATTCTTGTCACCCACCTTACCGTTGAGCGCTTCGATCATGTCCATGCAGGAGAAGTAGGAGGTGAACTCTACACCCGTGATCAGATCGGCCACGCCATGGCGGAGGCACTGCTTTGCCTGACGCAGAGGTGTCCATGCGCCGCCGCGGAGCGCGCCGTTGCCGTCGCTGCGCGACTGGGAACCGGACTCACCCTGGATGACCTTGATGTTCGGATTGTAGCTGTGGAGCAGTGCACGCAGAGCGGGGATGTGCTCGAACAGCTTCGATTCGTCTGCCGTATATTCGTGGAAAGAGAACGCGTCGATCACGTCGCCCATACCGGCTGCCAGTGCCTCGTCAATCCAGAACGTTCTCGCCGGCGAGCAGACCGCGCCGCCGATGACCACCGCGTCATCCGATACCGCGCGGATGGCATTCGCCGTAGCAACGGCGAACTGGCCGTACTCCGTCGCATTGACACCGTGCTTCCAGCAGTGCCCGCCATCAGCCTCGTTCCAGATCTCCCAATAATTCACGCGACCCTTGAAGTGGGAAACCGTCGCCTTGACGTAATTCGCCCAGCCTTCCTTCTGCTCCTCGGTAAAGATGGGAGCGATACCCACCGCGCCGAAGATTTCCTTTGCTTCCTCATTGTACAGCTCGTTGCCGTAGCAGAGGCAGATCCACGGCTGCATGCCGCGGGCGAGGAGGTTGTCAACTACTGTATCGATCCACGCGAAGTCGTATATGCCCTTCTCACGCTCGGTACGCTGCCAGCCGGACTGGATGCGTACCCACTTCACGCCGACCTTTGCCAGCTTGTCATAGGCCTTTTCCGGGTCGAAAACGTTGCGGTCGAGCTTCTCAAAGCCGATGCCCATCTTGGATTTTTTGATCTCCACCGATGCTTTGGGTGTCACCCGGCCGATTTCCCGTAGCTGTTCCATCTGATAAAATTCCATAGCAATCTCCTTTCATTGACGGCGCGGTGTTGCGATATTCGTGCCGCAGATGTGGTAATTTTTATTGGATGTACTATTATTATATCAAATTTTTTTCGTTTGTCAAGATGTTTTATAAAAATTCCGCCTGATATTTTCATATCAAGCGGAAATAGTTTTATTTGATTGCTTCCATCAGCGCATCGATCTCGCTCTGTACCACGGTGCGGACAGACTCGAAGAAGGAGGCGAAGCCGTTGTCTTTTTTCGAGAAGAACATCTGCCGCAAACCGGTGCCCACATCACCGAAGTTGAAAATCAAACCGGGATCATAGAAGGTATTGCCAAAAATGATGTCCAGCATCTCAATGGAATCGTCATCGCGGGCGATCTTGCCCTTGAGAAGCGTATCAAAGACAGCGGGATACAGATCTTTCCTGCCGAGGTAGCTCATTTCCTCAATGAGGATACCGGCCGCATCAAGATCGGCGTTTGAACGCGGCACCACGGTAATCGGAATACAGACGGAGAACATGGGTGTCAGATATTCCTTCTGCTTTTCATCAAATTTCGGGAAGGGGATGATGCCGAAATCGTCCTTCATATCGCGGAACTGCGGCGCATAGTAGATGCCGGCCAGCGAGAACATGGCCTGCCGGTTCATGAACATGCCCACCTCATCAATATTTGCCTGCGGGCTGCGGGTGTGCACATTGAAACTGACCGCTTCATCCGAGAGCAGATCGAACAGCCGCAGAAGCATATCCATCGCCGTCTCCGTTTCGTATGCGATTTGAATCTCTCCCTCGTCATTCAGCTCCGCATAACGGAAGCCGCCCGCATTGAGAAGCCCTTCCAGATCGTCATAGATATATGTGAACGCATAGCTGTCCTGATTATCGCTGGTTCCGTTGTTGTCCAGATCCGCCGCCGTATTCTTACCGAGGCGGAACATCTCGTCGATGGTCCAGCCGCCGTCACGGATGGTATCGTAAATACTTCCCAGCTTATAATCCGCCATCAGCTGCTTGTTGAAATATGCACAGAAGGTCGTATAGTAAAGATTCATGGTCAGATCGCCCGTCAGACCGTATTCACTGCCGCCGATAGCAAACGCACTGCGGGAGCCTTGGTCATAATATGGCGCATCCGGATTGAGATGTGGGATTTCGGATATATCTGTCAGGTATCCTCCCGTCATCAGCGAGGTCAATTTATTTGATCGGACAATTGCGAAGGCATACGTATCGTCGCCTGCCGTCACCGTTGTCTGCAGCAGCTGGTCGGCATTATTGACATTCAGCTCCTCAATGACGCAGTTGTACTTTTCTCCCACCGCAAGCATCCGTCGATAGGTAGCGTCATTCA
>SVSO01000250.1 GCA_015064195.1 Oscillospiraceae bacterium | reverse complement strand
GGCGGAACGATTCAGTTCAACATCACCGATTCGGCAACCCTCAGAGATGCACAGCTCCATCCCGAACGCCATCAGGGACTGCAGATCCGGGTCTGCGGCTGGAATGTGCTGTGGAACAATATGGCAAAATCCGAGCAGGATAAATACATCGAGCGGGCGGAGAACATCCTATGACCGGCATCGTCTGCGACATCAAGCGATTCGCTGTTCACGACGGCGACGGCATCCGCACCACCGTTTTTCTGCAGGGATGTCCCCTTTCCTGCATCTGGTGCCACAACCCCGAATGCATCCCAAGGCAGATCAAATTGCTGTACTACCACGAAAAATGTGCCAACTGCGGCGATTGTGTCAAGGTCTGTCCCACCGGCGCACATAAAGTTTCGGCGGACGGCCACACCATCCGCCGCGATGCCTGCATCCACTGCGGCAAATGCACAGAAGCCTGCACCTTTGATGCGCTCCGGCTGTCCGGGCATTGGATGGAAGCGGAAGCGGTCATCGAAACGGTGCTGGAGGATAAAGCCTTCTACGAAACGAGCGGCGGCGGCATGACCATCTCCGGCGGCGAGCCGACCATGCAGGCAGAATTCACATTGGAGCTTCTCCGGCTGGCGAAAGCGGCAGGGCTGAATACCGCCATCGACACCTGCGGACTCGCGCCGTGGGAGACATACGAAGCCATGCTTTCCTATGTCGATGCATTTCTCTTTGACGTGAAGCACATGGATTCTGCCGCTCACAAACGGCTCACCGGCGCACCGAATGAGCGCATCCTCGCAAATCTCCGCGCTCTCGCCAAAGCCGGCGTACGCATCGACATCCGCATTCCGCTTGTTCCGGGAGCGAACGATGACACAGCCACGCTTCACGGCATCGGCACGCTGCTGGCGGAAATACGACCGCACAAAATCAAGCTCCTGCCCTATCACGACTACGCCCGCTCCAAATACGCGGCGCTGGACATTCCCGACACCATGCCGCAGACAGAGCGTCCCACCGCGGCTCACATGGAAGCCTGCGCAGACATTCTGCGCGGATTCGGCCTCGCAATCGAAATCGGATAAAAAATAAAAGGAGATACCAGCATGAAATTTACAAAGCACGCACTTCTTGTTATTCTCGCACTCTCCCTCCTCGCCTCCTGCGGCGAAACCGGCACGGCATCGGATACCACCGCTCAGCCGGACAGCACCGATACCACCGCCGCCGTCACCGAGCCGCAGATCGTCACGGATGATCTGCCGGACGACCTCGACTTTAACGGCGACACGATCTATCTTGCCATCGACGACTATATGGGCGCAATTCTTCCGGATATGTACGCCGAGGAGGAAACGGGCAACCGCCTTTCCGATGCGGTTTACAACGTCATCATCGGCGTGGAAGACCGGCTGAATGTCAATCTCGAATACACCTACGATGCGCCGAACCGTGACATTTTTGCCTCGAAGCTCATCCAGAGCATCACAGCCGGTGACGACACGGTGGATATTGCATTTGACATCGTAAACTATTCAGACAAAATGGCCAACTCCACCTATTTTGTCAATCTTGCCGACCTGAAATACATCGACCTCGACAAGCCGTGGTACAATCAGACCGTGCGGGAGAATGTATACAGCGATTACATCCACTTTGTCACCGGCGGATTTTCTCTTGCCAACACCAAGAATACCTTCGCCATCTACGTCAATCAGGATCTGTATTCCGCTCTCGGCAAGACGGAGGATCTGTACGCCCTCGTGGATTCCGGCAAGTGGACATTCGATGCGATGACCGGACTTCTGAAGGATACCTATGCCGATCTCAACGGCAACACGGAGAAAGATCCCGACGACCGGTTCGGCATGACCTTCGGTGATCACAACAAATTCCTCGGCTTCAATGTGGCGCTGGGCGGCCGTGTATTTGAAAAGAACGGCGACGGTTATGATTTTGTATTCGGCAGTGAGCGCATGGTGGACATTGTGCAGGCCATGTGCAAGCTCAATAATGAAAATGAAAATGTCCTCACAGCAAAACCGAATCTGGAAGGAAACGATGACTATCAGCTTTCCGCAGGCGGCGGATGCTATATGTCGAAGCCTTTCATTGAAGGCCGCGCCATGATGTCCTGCAGCCTTGTTGCCGATGCCGGTGCGATCATTCCCGCCATCGACTTTTCCTACGGTCTGCTGCCTTATCCCAAGTGGGATGAAACACAGGCGGAATACAAGACCTTCCTCCAGCGCAGTCTGTACGCCCTCGTTCCCGTGACCTGCGGCGATACCGATGCGGCATCTGCCGTGCTGGAAGCCTTCTCCAGCTCCTATTATTATACAGTCATCCCCGAATACTGCGAGGTTTCTCTGAAGGTTCGCTATTCTCAGGACGACGATGTGGCCCGGATGTTCGACCTGATCCGCTCCTCCGTCACCTATGATGCCGGCGAGATCTACGGCCTTCTCATCGGCGCACCCACCGGCGATTTCCGCGAGCAGATCATGCAGAACAAGCCTGACTGGGCATCCTATGTGGCAGGCAAGAAAAATTCATGGATCGATAAAATGGAAAAGATCGCACCGGTCAACTGACAAACGACCGGACGGTTGCCCCGGTTTGTACCGCTGATGCGGGAGACACTTCGGATGCCGGGATAAGCAAAAAAACGACAGACTGCCCCCGCTCATCTCACAGAGATGAGCGGGGGCAGTGTTTATTCTACCACAACGACGGAAATGCCGTCGGGAATGGCGGTGATGGTGCCATCACTGCGGCCGAGCAGACGGTCAGCCTCAGCCAGCGCTTCCTCCATGGAATGCACCGGCGTCATGTGGAAATTGCGGATCATCTCGTCCGGCGCTTCGGAGAGATACAGCACATGGGCCTTCTTCTGAATGCGGGCGAGGATCTGGGATTCCCACTGATCGGGGATGGTATCGGCGGGAGGTGTCGCTTCGATCTTGGAAAGCAGCCTGCCAGTATCCGGCTCATCGCGGAAGGTGTTGTAGAACCGCTCACCGCCGTGACCGTCATCGGATGCGGAGATCATGATGATAACGCCGCCTTCCTTCACCGTTGCTTCCGCCGCGGTCATTCCTTTCACCGACTGATAAATGTTCTGATCCAGCGGATAGCCGCCGTTGGTGGAGATGGCGATGTCGGCGGGGATGGCCTTCACCCGGCAGAAACGGTTGATGAATGCGCATCCGGCCAGATGCGCCGCTTCGCAGTCACCGGCGACGGCGTGAAGTACCTGCTTTTCTGCGCCGAGCACAACATTGAGGACGAAGCCCAGCTTTGCCCGCTTCGCCGCCCAGATCATGTCACGGTGGATGGGATTGCCGTCAAGAATGCCGGTGCGGGCGTGATCGGATGCAATGAAGGGCGCGCAGTGGTTGTACATGACGGTCCTGCGGGATGCCACACCGGGCAGCACACTCTTGCGGCCGCCGGAAAATCCCGCGAAAAAGTGGGGCTCAATGAAGCCTTCGGAGCAGAGGAAATCCGCCTCCGCCGCAATGCGGTTGATGATCAGCTCACCGCCGGACGGAAGGGTTCCGAGAGAGACAAGGCTCGCAGTATCATCGCAGTCGTGGATGACGATGCGCTCGCTCTCGAAAATCTCGTCGCCGAATTTGGCACGGAGCTCCGCCTCTGTGGTGCCGCGATGACAGCCGGTGGCAATGAGGATGGTGATTCTGGCATTGGGATTGCCGCGGCGGATCTCACGAAGCATGGGCGGCATGAGAAGCTTGCTGGGAACGGGACGGGTGTGATCGCTGGCGATGATGACGACGTTCTCTTTGCCCCGCACAAGCTCACAAAGAGGCGCAGAGCCGATGGGATTTGCCAGCGCCTCCTCCACAAGCTCGGCCTCGGATTTTTCCGGCACATAGTGGTGGAGGTTTGAGAGCAGGATGCCGGCAAGACGCTCCTCGGGAAGCTCAGCAGCAAGGGTTGCTTTTCCATAAGGGAAGGTGATGGTTTTCATGGCGATTCCTCACAGTCTTTGCAGTTTCTTACCTATATTATAGCACACCTGCCGGGAATTTGCAACGGATTTCGCACAAATGGGCAAAAAATCGAGCCGGCAGCAAAATCGGTCGATCCCCGTCGGGAATAAATAATTGTGAAATTTCAAAAAAAACCTTGACAAACGGGAAAAGATGTGATATAATATATAGGCAGCCAAGAGAATCGGCTGTGTGTGCGGTAAACGGACGTGCCGGAGTGGCGGAATTGGCAGACGCCCGGGACTTAAAATCCCGTGAGACATTCTCTCGTACCGGTTCAAGCCCGGTTTCCGGCACCATATATCGCGGAGTAGAGCAGTTGGTAGCTCGTCGGGCTCATAACCCGGAGGTCGCAGGTTCAAGTCCTGTCTCCGCAACCAAGAAGCGGTTCCTAAAAAGATGCCGCCAAGAAAACTCGAGGTTTCCTCGAGTTTTCTTCGTTTTTCTCCGTTTTTCTCGTTTTTTCAAAATTCAAAAGTCAATGCGATTAAAAAGAT
>SVSO01000249.1 GCA_015064195.1 Oscillospiraceae bacterium | reverse complement strand
GATGACTGCGGTTGTTGAATTCGCTTTCCGGCAGCTGCGATGCGCTCGTTTGCTTCCCTGATCTGCGCGTCACGCTGTTCTTTTTGCATCTTCTTCATGGTTTCGGGATTGCCCATTGCCTTTGCTTCCTCCCACTGCGCCTTGGATTCTGCCTTGGCTGCGGCGAAGTTTGCCTTGTCGACCGCATGCTGTGCCTTGGCGGATTCCTTCATGTCGCTGAATGCGTTCTTAAAAAAGTTCTTGATGCTCATTTTGTTTCTCCTCATTATATATAGAATTTTTTGATGCCTGTTGTTATTCATCCCGCGGGATTCTGTCGCGCAATTCCGCCCCGCGCCTCATCCCTTCATCAGCTCATCGGTGAGGGCAAGGATCTGCGGGATCAGCTCCGCCTTCTTCTTTCGCCGGAGCGCACGGTAGGCCGGATATGCTGCGCCCATTGTCATGGCGCCGATCAGACCGAGCAGAATGCCGGGAAGCAGGGCGTCTCCGATCACCTTCATGGCAAAGCACATGCCGGTGCCGAATACCAGGCATCCGAGCACGCCGAGGATCAGCGATACGGTCATACCGGCCCGGTTTACGGTATGATCAAGCCGCTTTAACCGGTCCAGCTTACTTTCCGTCCCGGGCAGATATTTCTGACGGATGGACTGTATCTCTTGGTTCTGCACAGCGGAATAGGTGTATTGAAAGGTTTTTTGTTCGTTCATATGCATCCTCTTTTTTCTTTTGTGAGATTATTATACACCGGCGATGTTTAGGATTTGATTGAGAAATGTTTGAGAAATGTTAAAGTGAAATTTTTCTTTGCGCAGATGCCGCAAAAAAACAAAGAGCCGGTGCGATACGGATTTTGTATCGCACCGGCTGTATTCCTTTGTCTGCTTACGGCTGCCAATGTTCGGCAATGGTCTCCTTTGCCAGCTGAACATAGCGCCGTCCGCGCTCAAAATCTCCGAATATGGTTCCCACCTCGCGCTGTGCCACTTCAAACAGGCAGCCGCTGGCGGCTCTTGCGATACCGCGGAAGCATTTGCGGATCGCCTCCTCATCGAGCGGGCCGGGATCGGTCACAAACTCGGCTCTGGGCTTGCTGTAATACACCACACGCGTACCGCGAAGGTATTCGCCCACCTGATCCTCATCGTTGAAGGGCGATACCGACAGCTTGCGGAGATTCTCCCATTTTGACAGATAGTCGCACCAGATGGCGTCCACACGCTCACAGCATCCGTAGGAAAGCAGGCCGAAGCGCTTCACCAGACGCTCCTGATACGGATAGACAAACTCTCCGTATGCGGCGGGGGAAACCGCCGTGGTCTCCTGCGATTCCAGGAAGCCCCAGACCTGTTTCGTTGAGGAAACCTCTGTGCCAAGGGGCAGCTCATCGGTAAACGAGAAGGTCTCCTGCCCGACATCCGCAAAGGGATCGCCGGGGAAGAGGAGCTTGTTTTCTTCCAGATCATCATAATACCGCTCGTAGACCCGCGTCGCCATGTCCATCAGCGCGTGGAGCGTATCGGGACAGTCGTACATCGACATGTAGTAGTTTTCCATGCTGATCAGCATGACCAGCGGATTGGTGATCGCGCCACGCAGCGACGGCTGCACGATGCGCGAGGGCAGAATATCGCCGAAGATGCTGTCCGCGAAGTCGCACCATGCCTTTGTGCCGTCCGGATCCACGGTGAAGCCGCCGTTCCGGAACAGGTCAAAATCCCTCTCGATGTCATCGGTCTGCGGCTCGATGTGGAAGCCGTTGGAGCCCTTCACCCGGGTGGTTTTTGGGGAGATGCCGAACAGTGAGCCGCGCACAAACGGCCTTACCTCAAAGCGATCCGAGATCGGCGTGTCATCGTCGAAAAGCTCTCTGCCCACCATGGAGGACAGCAGCTGACGCTCAAGGCTGCGGGCATGTTCCCCTTCACAGCGCATCCGCGGGTATACCACTTCATGGGGGAAATTGGAAAACAGCAGCCGGACCGTGGGCGTATCCCGGATGCCCTTTGCCTGCTTGTTCCACATGGCAAGGATCTCATCGTTTCGCGCGCAGTGCGCAAACTGCGCCTTCTTTGCTGCCAGCCCGCGCAGGATCTCGCGGTCTTTCATGGATATGCCTGTCATTTTGCATCTCTCCTGTCAATGAATTCTGTCAAGTCATATATGCCGTATGGATTTCACCAATGGTATTATACCATATAATTGTTCCGTCGTAAATAGGTTGTGCCGATTTTTTCTCCAGTTAACGGCATCGGCACCGCCGGAGAGCTGAATCCGACTACGGATGAGCGATATGGTCATCATAAGATTTTATTTATAAATTTTTCAATGTGCTATTGACAATCATTTGATTGTATGATATAATTGTATTGCGCAATATAAGGTGTCGATACCGCATCATAACAATTTTATCGAAATGGATGCTGTCTGCAGAATGCATTCTTATACTATAATCTATCAAAAGGAGCGATTTTATGATAAAACATGCACTGTCCCTGATGCTTGCCGCCATTCTCTGCGCGAATCTTTTCGCATGCGACCAATCCACTGCAGAGCTTCCCGACGATATCACCGCCGAAGCTGCGATCCCATCCGAATTGACGGTCTGGCTGGATGCCTTCACCGACGAATACATGCAGGGGCTGCTCGATGTGTTTGCCAAGGAGCATCCCCAGGTTAAAATCATCACAGAGGATTATTCCGATATGCCTATTCCCGACTATCGCATAAAGCTGGCGGAAGCGCTGATGGCCGGCGGTGGACCGGACGTCCTGCTGGTATCCAACACCGCCTGACCACTGAGGAACGTCTGACGGATTATGGTATCGTCTGCGATAAGGGGCTGCGCGCCTTCGCCGATTCCGTGGGCGGAATCTACGATGCCGGGAATTATGTGCTGATGCGCTATCTGACGACCGAAGCCCTCTGGCGCACCAACAGGCTTTCTTTCATCGACTATGACGGAAACCGTCTGATCGTGAACGATAAAAGCAAGACGGCGCTGGAGGAGCTGGCCTATTCCGTCAATCAGCTCTTCCCGGGTCTGTTCACGGAGCCGGGTAAAGGAACATCGTATTACTTCCCGCGGCTGCTGAAAGATTACAACGGCATCGCCACCGACGCGTTTGTCAGCGGCGATCTGGTATTCTATGGCGGCGAAGCATTTCTCGGCGCGTACAGCGACATCCCGATGTTCATGGGCGCATGCGACGCTGCGCTGCATGCCGGCGAGACGCCGACGCTCATCTCCATGCCCAAGCTGACCGGCGGCGCTTCGGCACCGACCGTGGTCAACTATCTGGTAGTCAATGCCAATTCGGCGAATCGGGCATCCGCCGGGCTGTTTATTGAAAGCGCGGTGGGATTGGAATCGCAGTATACAGTCAGCGGAACAGCGGGCATTCCGGTCAACAACGAACTGATCGAACTGCGGCGGGCGTTTTACGTTGACGGTGTGATCGACGACACCTATCGCTTCAAGCAGTGGAGCAGTTACCCGGAACAGGTGGTGAACAGTTACTTTGCAGCCATCGACGGTATGTCAGACGGCGTGTACATCGACTACACGGCGGCATCCAAGCTGGACACGATCTGCAAAGAATATGCAAAGAACGGTGACATCGACGCTGCCATCCGTGCGGGCGCATCCGCTTTGGCTCTGTATCTTGGGGAATAACATCAGCCTCACCGCCCGCATAAGCCGCCTCTCCCGTAATTGTTAAGTTCCACGGCAAACAAATCCCCCTGATGCGGTGCTCTGATGAGCGCATCAGGGGGAGCATATTGTTATGTGCAGGAAGTTTTCCCGATCACGGCAGGCAATGCCCTGCCGCGCGGTAGATCTCGTACCACTCGGCGCGCGACAGCGTCACGTCGGCCGCCTTGCAGATCTCGCGCAGATGGTCGGGATTCATCGTACCGGCGATGAGCTGCATATTCGCGGGATGGCGAAGAATCCATGCTGCCGCGGCACCGGTTTTCGTCAGGCCGTGCGCATCGCCGACCTTCGCCAGCGCGGCGTTCAGCTCAGGGAAATCCGGATTGTCCACGAAATTGCCCTTGAAGAAGCCATGCTGGAAGGGCGACCACGCCTGGATCGTCATGCCCTTGATGCGGCTGTATTCGAGCAGGCCGCCGTCGTGCATGACGGAATCCGCGTTTTTCATGTTCACGTTCATGCCGGACGTCACCATGCCCGCCTCCGTCACGGAGAACTGCAGCTGGTTCGCCATCAGCGGCTGACGCACCGCCGTTTTTAACAGCTCGATCTGCATCATATTGTGGTTGGACACGCCGAAGTGGCGCACCTTGCCGGAGGCTTCCAGCAGATCGAAGGCCTCCGCCACCTCCTCCGGCTCCATCAACGGGTCGGGACGGTGGAGCAGCAGGAAATCCACATACTCCACGCCGAGGCGCGACAGACTGCCCTCCACGGAGGCGATGATGTGCTCCTTCGAAAAATCGTACTGCTTGTCATGGATGGCGCACTTGGTCTGGATGCGCATGTTTTCTCTTGCGCCGGGATGGCGCTTCAGA
>SVSO01000248.1 GCA_015064195.1 Oscillospiraceae bacterium | reverse complement strand
AATCCATCTGATAAGCCTTATCCGCCGGATCGTCAACGCACGCCAGCAGCTCCGCCTTGTGATCGTCCAGCACGGCGGAAAAGATGGCTGTCTGCGCATCATTCAGCTGATCCAGCGTCATGATGCCGAGGGGCTTGATGGAATCGAGGTAGGCGGCAAGCTCCACGCACAGCTCCGATTCCGCAAACCAATCGAGAAACAGCTCCACGCCGTTTTTGGGAAGCTTTCCATCGTTGATCAACGAGAGCGGCATGAGTGACAGCTGCGTTTTTATACCCTCCTCCACGATGGAATACCGCTCCTCCGGCTCCATGTGGGGATTTTTTTCGTAAAAGTTCTGCGCGGTCTTCAGAAGATCGCGTCTATCTGCAAGCTCGGCGAACAGTTCGTCGTAGCAGTCGCCGGCATCCTCCGGTGTGAGGACGCGCTCGTTCAGCGAAATGATGCGTGCGCCGGCAGTGAGCAGGGTGAGCATCGCTGCCAACATGACAAGTATGAGGATGCGGATGAACCATCGAATCACCTTCATACGCCGCCTCCTTCTGCATTCCGGACGGCCTCGCGGTCATCCAGCATTTCCTGAATCTTCCTGAAATCATCGGTAGTTTTGAACCATTCGAGGAATACTTCCGGCGCATTTTTCGGCATCAACTCATCTTTCGTGAAAATCTTTGCCATGTCCGGGAATTCTTCAAGCAGATACCGCTTCATGATGGCATCTGACCTGCCGTCGAGGATGTACGCCCGGATGCGCGATACGGGATCTTCCCGCTTTACAAGCCCGGCGAAAAGCTCCCGATGCACCTCGCTCATGGTGTCGAGGCTCATGGTCTTCCACTGCTTGGACGAGTCGAATTCGCCCTTCGCCGCTTCGGTGAGATACCCTTCCCGCACATTCAGTGCAAGAAACGCATTTGTCACCAGCTCCAACGCTTCGCCGCGGTTCAGCGCATCCTGCCAACGGGTCGCGTCACCGTCAACCAGCCCAAGCTCCGCCGCAAATGCCAGCGCTTCATACAGCTCCTCCTGTAGTCCGACATACGGATGCTCCAGCATAAATGTGAGCGTGTACTGCTGCCAGTAGGTCTTTTCCGTCACGCTTCCGTCGAAATGCTGGATCTTGAAGCCAAGCTTCATGGCGAGATCGCCCGCATTTGCCGCATCGGGCATGGACACGGGAATGCTTTTTGCCGAAGAATTGCCGAAATAATAGCGGATGGCGAGATAGATCGCCTCGATGCGGCTGATGTTCCCTTCCTGCGCAGCCAGGTCGTAGGATGCGCCGGAAAGGAATCCCAGCCGTGCGGCTTTATCTCCCACATCGTCCGCTTTGGAATCAGCAGGCGCAGATACCTTCTCAAGCAGCTCGCAGAATTCCTGCCGTGTGATTCCGGCGGATGCATGGAATGCTTCCGGGGATTCATAGCGGCGAAGGAGATTGTAGTAGGCATTCAGCGCGGCGTAGAGTGCATAGGGATCATCCGGTGAAACGTCCGGATACGCCATCGGTGCAAGCTCAGCCAGCGCCGCGCGCACATCCGAATTCTGCCAGTATTCCTCCACAAAGGTGCGGTTTCGGAATGCATCGTAAAGGGACGGATTGCCGGTGTGAATGTCACGGCCGTCGATTTTTGTGACGAACAGACAGCCGTTTTTGGAATTCCGGTCGGCGGTGGGATCGAACACCGTCTCAATGCCAAGCACCGCGTCTGCTTTGCTCCGGAAACCCGTGTAAGTATTGACGGTATCCAACCGATACCAGCGGAAGGTGTCGTCCCGCTGACCGTCGATCTCCGTCTCCATGATGGCGGGCGTCGGCGTGATAGGCAATTCCTCGTCGATGCCGTCATAGCTTCCGCAGGCGGCTGACACGGTGCAGACCAGTGCCAGTGCCGCCAACAGAATCAGAATTTTTTTGATACGCATGATATGTTATCTTAGAAGGATGCGGGTGTAATAATAGCCCTTATCGTGCTTGATGGTCTGGAAGAATGGATAAATAAAGATTTCAGTTGTTTCCTGTCGAAAAACAGATTCATCCAATTTAGAATTATAACATATTTCAGGCACAATGTCAAGGTTGCGAGGGGATTTCATGGAAGAAATAAACAATTTCAGCCGCGTGCAAATCCTGTAGGGGAGCGGCTTGTGTCAAGAATAAGATAGTTGCTTCTATGCAGTATATCTATCGTCCGTCGTCACGGGAATCTCCGAGTAGTGGATCGCGTTCATGAAGATAAACGGATACACACTTTCCAGCGGAAATAAACTCTCCGGGGAAGCAGAGCTTCCCCGGAGAGCCTTTTGTATCTGTGCATCAGTCCCGGCGGAAGCAAATCACTGCTTCCGCCGAATCTCTTCATAGATTCTGCCGCAATAGCCGCAGGCGGCGCAATCGCGCTCACAATGCGTCGTTCGCTCCCAGAAATCCGCCGGGATTGCCGAATTTTCGAGGATGTACGGCGCGATCAGATCGCCGAAGCCCGGCTCCGTCAGCGCTGTCAGATCGCCCTCAAACTTCCCTCGTGCATACGCTCCGATGACTGTCACCGGATACGGATGAATCCGCGTGGCCAGCTTCACGCCGTCCACCAGCCCCTCGTAGTGATGCACATCCTCCGGCCGCACCAGATTGCCCGCCAGCAGGAGATAGCGGTTCTCCTCCTTGGCAAGCATACGGCGGCAGGCGTAGGGCTGGAACGCTTCATCATTCTTCGTCCGCGAAACCTCTGCGGCGTGGGAGATCATCGTGTCGTGGAAAATGTGGAACGCGCAGTTCGGGATGCAGCCGCTGTTTGCCAGCAGATACAGCCGCTTGCCGCTTTTTCGGCACCAGTCGCGCTGGACGGCGATTTCATCCGGACGGCGGTTATATTCCCGCTTCACATAGAAGGAATCGAACAGATCCGCGCACTGGCGCATGCCGTCGATGCCCTCCAGCCACATATTGACCGACGCGCGCACGTCAATCTGCGGGAACCAGCGCTTTACCGTCGCCGCGATAAACGGCGATGCGGTGGTGACCGTCGCCAGCCCATACCGCCCGCCGAGGTAATCCACCGCGGCGCACACGCGATGCGCCAGCGCGTCGGAGATCGCCTCGCCGCCGTAGCAGCTGCCGTTGAGCAACAGATTCAGCCGCACACCCGCCTCAGCGAAGCGGGCAAGCTCCTCCTCCAGCCGCAGCCGTGCCAGCGGATCGGCATCCGCCGGCGCACGTCCGCCCGCGAAGCCTTCCCACGGGAAATAAAGCTCGCCGATCCGGTCAAGATACGGCGCAAGCAGCGAAAAAAAGCTGCCGCCCGCCCGGTTCGGAAATCCAACGGAAAATTTCATGGGTTATTTCTCCAGATCCTTTAATACATCCACCAGATCGGCGATCTTCACCCCGGCTGCTTCCTTATCGGCCGCGTAGTCGGATGCAAAGGTGAGATTGCCGGACTTGTACATATTGATGAACTTGTTGTTCATGTCGGACAGGCTCATGAACTGGCCGTAGTCGAAGCAGCGGTTTGCGTAGATGATGTCCAGCATCCGCTCGCTGTCCTCGTCGCGCAGCTGCTTGTTGACGATGGTAACATCGTAGTTCGCCGGCGTGACGGTGTAGAGCGATTCCGCTGCCAGCGCTTCGAGGATGATGCCCGCCATTTCGGGATCCTTCACGTCGCGCGGTACGGCAACGGTGGATGCCCACGCATAGTTGATGTCGGTGTAGTAACGATCCTGTGCGCTGTCGAACTTCGGGCGCGGGAGGATGCCGTAATCGACCTCACTGTCGCGGAAGTACATGACATACTGCACATAGGCGCGGGAGATGAACAGCGCGTGTCCCGACTTGAACGCCGGATACATCAGATCCTGCCATGCGTCAGCGTACTGACCGGCGTATTTATCAACCGGCAGCACGGTTTTGCTGTCGGAGAGCAGCGTCAGCAGCTTTTCGCAGACGGATGCACTGCGCGAGGTGGAGAGCGCCAGCACCGGATAATCGTCCTTGTCCTTGGTGATGATCAGCTCGCCGCAGTTTGCCATGCCGTCGCCCAGCATGCGGTAGGATGCCAGCACGCCCCAGGTGTCCTTGTCGGTCATCTCGCCGTCACCGTCCACATCCTTGGATGCAACCTTTGCCATGGTGAGCATCTTGTCCCATGTCCACTTGTTGTCGTCCACCAGCTTGTACGGATCGTCAAGCTGGTAGTCCGCCAGCATACCCTTGTTGAAGAATACCGCCGACGAGAAGTTGTCCGCCATGATGTTCAGCGCGTTCATCGTGAAATACAGCTCGCCGCCGATGGAAAGGTCTTCCACCGCGCGCTGGTCCCACCAGGGCTTCGAAAGATCAAGGTGAGGCACATCGCCAAGCGGCGTCAGAAATCCGCCCGACATCAGTCTCGCCGCATCCTGACAGTTCGTCATGGCGAGATCGATCGCGCCGTCACCGGCGGTAACGCTCTGCTCGACGCGGTTCTTCACCTCGACCGTCTGTCTTTCGTAAATATCTACGCGGATTTTTACGTTGTACTTTTCTTCAATGGCGGAATTTCTTGCGAAAATCGCATCGTTCAGCACATCGCCGTTCTGCTCCTCGGCAAAGACGTAGTCATCTC
>SVSO01000247.1 GCA_015064195.1 Oscillospiraceae bacterium | reverse complement strand
GTCCCACCCCCGCTACGATTTCATCCGCGCCACGCCCGAATTCGCGGCCATCGCGGCGAAGCTCGCGCCGTATGCCGGCGATTGGGCGAAAAGGGAATAGCAAAAGGGAGCCTTCGCGGCTCCCTCTCATTTTATTTCGCGTATTTTTCCGCCTGCGATCTGATCAGCGCTTCGTCATCGAAATAGTTGATCTTCATGGCGCGCTTCACTTCGTCAAGCGTAGCAGCGGCTGCTTCGCGTGCAACTTCGCTGTCTTTTTTGAGGATATCGTAAACGCCGGCGATATCCTTCTCATATTCTGCACGGCGCGCACGGATCGGCTCAAGCGTGGATTCCAGCACGGCAAACAGGAACTTTTTAACCTTCACATCGCCGAGACCGCCGCGCTGGTAGTGCGCCTTCAGCTCGTCGAGATTTGCATAATCCGGCAGGAACTCCGCGAAATGCTCATCCCGTGCGAATGCGTCGAGATAGGTGAACACGGTGTTGCCCTCGATCTTGCCCGGGTCGGTGATCTTGATGTGATCGGGGTCGGTGAACATACTCATGACCTTGGTCTTGAGGTCTGCGGAAGTTTCGGAAAGGTAGATGCAGTTGCCGAGGGATTTGGACATCTTCGCGTTGCCGTCGATGCCGGGCAGTCTGCGGGATGCCATATCGGTGGGCAGGAGTGCGTCCGGCTCAACGAGAATCGTCTCGCCGCCGCCGTAAACATCGTTGAATTTGCGCACGATCTCACGGGTCTGCTCGATCATGGGCAGCTGATCCTCGCCGACGGGCACGGTGGTCGCCTTGAACGCGGTGATGTCGGATGCCTGGCTGATGGGGTAGGTGAAGAAGCCTACCGGAATGCTCGTCTCGAAGTTACGCATGGCGATCTCTGCCTTGACGGTGGGATTGCGCTGGAGGCGCGAAACTGTGACGAGGTTCATGTAATAGAAGGAAAGCTCAGTCAGCTCCGGAATCTGCGACTGGATGAACAGGGTGGATTTGGTCGGATCAAGACCGGCGGAGAGGTAATCGAGTGCGACCTCGATGATGTTCTGGCGGATCTTTTCGGGATTGTCCGCATTGTCGGTGAGCGCCTGTGCATCGGCGATCATGATGTAGATTTTATCGTAAAGGCCGGAGTTCTGCAGCTCCACACGGCGGCGAAGCGAACCGACATAATGGCCGATATGCAGCTTGCCGGTAGGACGGTCGCCGGTCAGGATGATTTTTGACATGATAACACCTCGTGAAATTGTAATTGGTGCGGCAGGGAGAACGCGAGAAACGGGACTTGTGT
This sequence comes from Oscillospiraceae bacterium, assembly GCA_015064195.1. Next base: position 3,325 of record SVSO01000247.1, on the reverse strand, counting down.
AGAACCCTACACGGAATCGCGGGGCGAGAAACGGGACTTGTGAACCCTACACGGAATCGCCGGGCGATTCCGTGACGAGAATGCTGGCGCATTCTCGAATACGAGTTTTCGCACGAATCACGCACCAACAAAATAGGACGGGCAATGCCCGTCCCATTTTGTTGGTGCGAGAAACGGGACTTGAACCCGTACAGTGTGAACTACACGCCCCTCAAACGTGCGCGTCTGCCAGTTCCGCCACTCTCGCATACGTTGCGGATCGTTCCCTGCAACGTATAATATTATATCACAATCGAATCCGTTTGTCAAGGGGTTTTTGAAAAAATGTTGAAAAAAGTTATTTCTTATCCACCCAGTACAGAAGGAGATTGGTTTTGGCAAGCTCGTAGGCGTGGGAGGTCTGAATGAGCAGCCGCTCTCTGCCGTCCGGATGATGGACGATCAGGTTATTCGAGTATGAGCCGGCGTGTGCCTCGCGCATCCGCAGGTACTGCCCCTCATCCCAATGGATGCCGTCGGGGGATGTGTATGCAATGAAATGTCCCTTCGGATCTTCCTCGCCCCAGCTTCCGCTTCTGCCGTGGATCAGATACATTCCTCCAAAGTATGCGATCTGAGGATTGCGGATGCGCTTCTCAAAAAATGCACGGCGGGGAAGTCCCCATGTCATGCCGCAGTCGTCGCTCACGTTGTATTTGAGGTTATACTCATCATACTCATCGTAGGTGTAAGCGAACAGTCTGCCGTCGGGCTGGAAGATCATCGTGCCGTAAAACGAATGATCTGACCTGTCGAAATTGATTTCGGAGCGGTGCGTGAAAGTTTCGCCATTGTCTGTGCTGACGTAAAGATGCATGGAATGATCGTCACATTCCCCGAAGAAGTTGCCGCAAAATGTGCCGTTCTGCGCCATGACATAGATCACGCCATCGTGATAGCGTGCATCATAGATGCGGGCTGCTTGGTCGGTCAGGGGCTTTGTTTTTGAAAACGTCTCGCCGCCGTCGTCGCTTATTGCGAAATGCGGCTCCATAAACGGCTCCCAGATGTGGCCTTCCGTCTCGATGTCGCATTTGAGATAGAACAGCACGATTCGGCCGGTGTCGGTGACAACTGCTTTTTCGCACATGAAGGAGCGCGTCTCGCCGGAATCGTCAAACAGCGCCTTGGAATTCGGCTCGATCATCGGCTCTGACCATGTGTCGCCGCCGTCCAGCGAGCGTTTGAATTCCATCCAGCCGTGGCCGGAGTGACCGTTCCAGCGGGTATCCACACTGGAGCAGTTGGGGAAAAATGCCAGAATCTTGCCCGGTGCATATTCGACCATTGCATGGCCGAGATGTCCGGATCGGTTATGTTTCTGATGATCGACGAACAGGATACCTTCATTCGGCGGATTGTCGGGTGTGAGCTTGAAGTGATTGGTCAGCATAGTGTGCCTCCTTAATTTTTTTACCATTATAGCACATGAAAAGATGGCTGTCAATCGACTTTTTGCAGAAAGTCAATACGATCAAATAATCGGTAAACAGAGTTCAAATAAAGAACCGGTTGACAGAATTCGCGGAATGTGGTATAATATTGATAGAAAATATTCCGGAGGTGCTCATATGAAACGAAAGATCATCATGGCGATTCTGCTTGTTATCATCGTGGCGGCGGCCATTGGCGCGGCGCTCATTCTCGCCCGTCCATCGGCGGCGATTTCCCACAGCGACTACGATTTTTCCCTCGATAATCCCGACGTTGCGCGGACGGTGCTTTCGCATCTTGAAAATATCGATGGGGATGCCCGCGCGCCGGAGAATCCGGATCTGGCGGCTATGACCATCATCGGCCCGGCACTCATTTACGAGATGGACAATGCCGGCACGACGCTGACCTGCACACAGGCACGGTATTATTACCGGTTTGCGGAGGGCATGGTTGGCCGCGTTGACATCCGCACCGCGGACGGCAAAATTGTCAGCTCCGGAAGCGGCATTCATGAGCGTTATGAAGCCGTGTCGGAGTCGGCGCACGTGCTGTTTGCGAACATTTTCTACGGTGAATTCGCCGTCAGCTCGTCCGGCGTGACCCGGCTGAAGGAAGCGGATGCACGCCGGGAGGATTATCCGGAGGAGACATTTGCATCGGATGATACTTTGAACGGTCTCGCGCTGCGTTACGGCAAGCCCCTGCTTCTCCGTGCGGCGGAGATGCCGACAGTGCCGCAGACATACACGCTCTCGCAACTACAATCCATCGCAAAGGAGACCACATGAAATCCCCGAAAACAATCTTCACCTGCACGGAATGCGGCTATTCCACCACCAAATGGTACGGAAAATGCCCGTCCTGCGGGGCTTGGAATACCATGGAGGAGGGCGACGCACCCATGGAAGCCGCCGCTCCTGCCGCCGCGAAAATAAAGCGGATCGCACCCGAATATGAGTCCGAGGTGGTATGCTTCGACGATCTCGAGCTGCCGTCCTTCATCCGCACCAGCACCGGCATGGGCGAGCTTGACCGTGTGCTTGGGGGCGGACTTGTCCACGGCTCGGTGGTATTGCTGGCCGGCGAACCGGGCATCGGCAAATCCACTCTGCTTCTGCAGATTTCCTCCTCCCTCTGCTTCGGCGAAAACGGCACGGAACGCAAGGTTTTATACGTTTCCGGCGAGGAATCCCAAGGCCAGCTCAAGCTTCGGGCGAAGCGGCTGGGCGTTGGCGGAAAATCTCTGTATGTGCTGACGGAGACCAACGTGCGGCGCATCATGGAAAAATGCGACGCTCTCCATCCCGATGTGATCATCGTGGACTCGGTGCAGACCATGTTCGACGAGCGGGTGGCAAGTGCGCCGGGAAGCGTTACGCAGGTGCGCGAATCGTCGCTGGCATTCATCGCCAAGGCGAAAAATGAGGGAATTTCCGTCATTATGGTGGGCCATGTGAACAAAGAGGGCGGAATTGCCGGCCCGAAGGTGCTGGAGCATATGGTGGACGCGGTGCTCTATTTCGAGGGCGAAAAACTGCGCTCCTACCGCATCATCCGCGCCATCAAGAACCGATTCGGCTCGACCAACGAGATCGGTATGTTTGAAATGGGCGATGATGGGCTTACCGAGGTGGCGAATCCCTCCGAAACGCTCCTTTCCGGGCGGCCGGTGGGCGTATCCGGCAACTGCGCCATGTGCGTGATGGAAGGCACACGTCCCATCATCGCGGAGGTGCAGGCACTGGTGACCCAGACCAGCTATCCGTCCCCCCGCCGCACCTCCAACGGCATCGATTACAACCGGATGTGCCTCATTCTTGCCGTGCTGGAAAAGCGGCTGGGCTACCGA
>SVSO01000246.1 GCA_015064195.1 Oscillospiraceae bacterium | reverse complement strand
GCCGTCGTTGATGCAGGCGGACCAGATGTTGCGGTTCGCAGACTTGGATTCGCGGAGGGTGATGGCGACAACCTTCACGTTCGGATACTGCTCCATGACCTGCTTCGTGATGTCCTCATAGCAGGCAAGATCGATCTCGCCAAGCTCAGGCTTGTTGGTGGAGGTGATGCCAAGCGCCTTCTGGCAGTCCTCTTCGTTGGCAATGACAACGTCAATGTACTTCGTCAGAAGCGGCATGACCTCGTCGGCACGCTTGCCGTAGTTCCACAGCTTCGCACGGTAGTTCAGGTCGATGGAGGTGGTTACGCCAAGCTCCTTGGCGACCTTCAGTGCACGAATGGCTTCCTCGGCGATGTCCGCGGAAACGGCGGGGGTGATGCCGGTCACGTGGAACCACTTCGCGTCAGCGAGGATCTCATTCCAGTTGAAATCGCCTTCCTTGATGTTGGCGAAGGACGAATCCGCGCGGTCGTAGATGACCTTGGACGGGCGCTGGCAGGCGCCGGTCTCCAGGAAGTAAATGCCCATGCGGCCCTTGGTCTTCTGAATGTCGGAAGTGTCAACACCATACTTGCGAAGCTCGCGCTCGCAGGCAATGCCGATGTCGTTTGCCGGAAGGGCAGTGACAAATTTCGCGTCCAGTCCGTAGTTCGCAAGGGATACGGCTACGTTCGCCTCGCCGCCGCCGAAAGTCGCTTCCAGCGTCGGAGACTGGAAAAATCTCTCGTAGCCGGGGGACTTGAGACGGAGCATGATTTCGCCGAAGGATACAAACTTGTTCTTCATGATGATTCTCCTTTGAATGCACAATATTTTTGCATTTTCATTATACCACAAAACGCGCACAAATTCAAGACACATTTCGCGAATTTCACATAAAAATTCGACCGGATTTCCCCATTCTGCGAGAAATCCGGTCGTTTGCCGTTATTTTACATCCACGCCGCCGAACAGCGCCACCGCATTCACGCGGATCGTGGGCGCACCTTCGATGTGCGGGCGGTTTTTCGGCTCGCCGATGCCGCCGAAAATGGGCAGTCCGCTGACTTCCACGTTCACGCCGTCCAGCGGAACGAGAATGTCCACGCCGCCGAATGCCGCAAATGCGTCGATGGTCACGTCCCGGTCAATGCGGGATTCGCGGATCTTGATGTCCACGCCGCCGAAAATCGCCAGCGCAAAGCAGCCGATGAAGGGCTTGCCGCGAAAATCCGGGGAGCGGCCGCCGAAAATGGCGATGTAGCCGTCGCCGCTGCCAAGCTGTACGCGGAAAAACAGGGTCAGCCCCAGCGCGATGACCACCACGGGCACCGTAAGTCCGCGCACCGCTTCGGGGATTATCTCCGAGCGGGTGACGAGGAGCAGAATGCCCGCGCCAAGCCAGATGAGGTAGATGGGCTTTGGGCCGCGCATGAGCAGCTTCACGGAGGCGGGGACGATGATGAACAGCGTCCACCAGCCGGGGAAAAAGAGGCGGAAGTGCCAGACTTCAAAGACGTTGCCGACGTATCCGATGCCGATCACCACCAGTATGATGGCCAGCGTCGCCGCAAAAGTTTTGCCTTTCATTCACTGCCTCCTTTGGAATCTCAGAAATATGTGTTCACGCGGACAGATCCGATGGGGTATTCCTGAATGACCGCGTTGTTCATGACCAGCGATCCGGTGTAGGAGTTGAGCATTTCGGACATTTTCTGCGCGTTCAGATTGGTCTTGATATCGCCGATCATGTTCACGTATTCCTCGTCCTCGTACTTCTTGTCCTCAAGCTCGTACCGCTTGATGATGAACGTGCCTTCGTCGTTTTCGATGGTCTTGACCTCGCCGATCTTCATCTCCATGACGGTATTTGCGATTTCTTCCGGCACGATGGTGGTTCCGGAGGTGAAATACAGGCCGTCCGTGTAGGTCTTCAGGCGGGTGTCCATGGTGTGCTCCTGCACAAGCTCGTCAAAATCGTCGCCGGTGGCGATTCTGTCCTGCAGATCTGCAACAAGATTGCGGGTCTCCTCCGCCTGGGCGTCGGTCAGCTCCTTGGTCTTGTAGGTGCCGGTCTCGGTGTCGATGACGTGCTCGCCCGTGTCGTCAAACACGAAGCGGAAATCGTGGCTGATCCAGATGTACTTGGTGCGGTAGTAGTTGTCCGCGTAGAAAGCCTCCACGTCCGCGTCGGAAACTGCCTCGATGCCGTTTTCGCCGTAAAGATGCTCCTGAACCTTGGCGACCTTGGCGTCAAAGAGGAGGATGTCCCGGAGGATGTCCGCGTTCACGCCGTAGACGGAGAGCACGGAGTTGAGGGCGGTGACGCTGCCTGCCTGGGTGGTCAGAGCCTGCACACGCGCGTCGATATTCGCCTCGTCCTCGGCGGTGATCTCAAGGCCGTAGGTGGTGAACAGCTCGTGGAGGATGGCCTTGGAGGAGATGTCGTTCATGGCCATGACGGTGAGCATATCGCCGTAGGTGTAGCCGCTGCCGGTATCGGTGGTCCAGATCTGGGGATTGTCGGTGTAGCCGCCGGTGAGCATGAGCAGGTAGTAGGTCTTCTGCTGACCCATCCAGTAGGCGTACATATTCTCGGTGATGACAGTGCTGCCGAAGCTGATGGCGTTGCGGAAATTACTGCCGCAGCCGGCGGAGAGGATGAGCATGACGATGCAGAGCGCAAACGCCATGAGTTTTGTAAAAGTTTTCACGATAAAACTCCTTTGTTTTTTTGGAATCTCTTTATATTATACACCATATATTATACACCATTTTCGCGCATTTGTCCATAGGTGTACAAAAATTTACAGAAAGTTTCGACATTCTTCCCGAAAAGAGCAAAGTGTACGGGGGATTACAGATAATTTTGTTGAAATTACGGCTTGATTTGCGAGAAAAATTGTGATATAATAACATCACACAAGGTCGATGGGCGGCGATCTTGTGCAGGGCGCGGGGAAAATGAAATGTTAACAATTTACGGTTGATTTTTTTTGCGGAATTGGGTATAATAGGGTTGTAAAATTTTTTTCTGGAGGTTACAATCATGGATTTGAAAGGCACCAAAACGGAAGCGAATCTGGCGGCGGCATTTGCCGGCGAATCCCAGGCGCGCAACAAGTACACCTATTATGCATCCAAGGCGAAGAAGGACGGCTACGAGCAGATCGCGGCACTGTTCCTCGAGACCGCGGAGAATGAGAAGGAGCACGCGAAGCTGTGGTTCAAGCTGCTTCACGGCGGCATCGGCACAACGGCTGAGAATCTTCTGGATGCAGCCGAGGGCGAGATGTACGAGTGGACGGATATGTACGCGCAGATGGCCAAGGATGCGCGGGAGGAGGGCTTCGACTATATCGCGAGGCTGTTCGAGGGCGTAGCGGCCATCGAAAAGACCCACGAGGAGCGTTACCGCAAGCTGCTGGCCAACGTGGAAGGCGGTCTGGTATTCAGCCGCGACGGTGACAAGATCTGGGAATGCGGCAACTGCGGCCACATCCACATCGGCAAGGATGCCCCCAAGGTTTGCCCCGTCTGTGCTCATCCCCAGGCGTATTTCAAGATCAAGGCGGAGAATTATTAAAAATCGCCGCAATCGGCAACAAAAAATCGCCCCCATCGGGGGCGATTTTTATATCCGATTCTTACTTCTTCTGCATTTTGGGCAAAAGATGCTTTGCGCCGAGGACGAGGCCGACGGTGGCGATGGCGGCGACGATGAGGCCGATCCAGCCGTTCTGGGTCAGACCGCCGACAATGTAGCCGAGGAACGAGCAGCCTGCCACGGAGAGCGCGTAGGGCAGCTGGGTGGAAACGTGGTTGATGTGGTCGCACTGTGCGCCGGCGGAGGACATGATGGTGGTGTCCGAAATGGGCGAGCAGTGGTCACCGCAGACTGCACCTGCGAGGCATGCGGAGATGCCCACGAAGAAGAGGGAAGAGCCTTCGGGGAACATAACGGTAACGATCGGGATCAGGATACCGAACGTACCCCAGGATGTACCGGTGGAGAATGCCAGGAATGCGGCAACGATGAAGATGACTGCCGGCAGGAAGAGGGCGAGGCCGGCGGAAGCCTTGTCCATGAGGCCTTCGATGAACACGTCTGCGCCGAGCAGACCGGTCATGCTGTTCAGCGAGGTTGCGCATACGAGGATGAGCATTGCGGGAACCATGGCGTTGAAGCCCTTGGGCAGGCATTCCATGGCTTCCTTGAAGCTGATGACGCGGCGGATAACGAGGTATGCGATGGTGAGCACCAGTGCAACGAGACCGCCCCATGCAAGGCTTGTGCCTGCGGAGGTGTAGCCGAATGCTTCGATGAAGTCAAAGTTGTCCATCGTGGTTTCGCCGTCGGCGACCAGCATCTGATGGCCGATGTAAACCATTGCGAATATGCAGATGAGGATGAGGGCGACGACGGGGATCACCAGATCCATGACCTTGCCCTTATCGTTCTCTTCCAGCTTTTCGTCCGCCTTGTTGGTGGAAACGCCGGTGGTGAACAGGTCGCCCTTTTCGATGGCGTTGCGCTCATGGATGGCCATGGGGCCGTAGTCAACCTTGAAGACGATGATGAGCACCACAAAGAGGAGGGTCATGAGGGAATAATAGTTGAAGGGGATCGCGCGGACGAACAGCTCGATGCCGCTGTAGGTCTCGCTCTCAACGTAGGAGGAAACTGCC
>SVSO01000245.1 GCA_015064195.1 Oscillospiraceae bacterium | reverse complement strand
ATGGCTTTGAAGGTTTCGATGATGCTCTCGCCCAGATTGCCGGCGAATATCGACGGCTCGGTGGATGCGTCCCACGTGAATTCGCCCGGCTCTGCGCAGAATTCCACCACGCGCCCCTGCTCCACGATGACCATGGCCTGACCGTCAGCCACTGCGATGCCCGAGCCGTTTGAGATGATGTTGTCCTCGCCCTTGGTGTTGGACGACCGGGCGGAGGTGCGCTTCTGACCTTTCATCATCAGAATGTCATTATCAATGGCTTCGCAGTAGAAAAACTCCTTCCACTGATCGGCAAGTACGCCGCCTGCCGCGCCGAGTGCTGCTTTGATAAGTCCCATATTCGGTTTCCTTTCTGTCGGAAGATTTGCAAAACTGCCGCTTCCCGGCACTCCCGCAGTTTCATTATACCGCAAATCCCGCCGCCTGTCCCCCACCTTTTGCCCGAAAAGGTGGGGGTTTGGGTGAAAAAGCCCGGGTCCGGTCAATGCGGCCAAACCCGGGACATTCGTATGTTAGTGTGTCAGCGGCAGAAGAATGGTCTGCCCGACAAAGATGGCGTTGGCATCGACAATGCCGTTGATGGCGAGGATGATGCGCGCATTGGCCGCAAAATCCAGCCCATGTGCCGCGCAGATCTTCGTCAGACTGTCGCCGGGCTTCACTGTGTATGCGCGGAACTGCACCGCATCCTCCGTCGGTGTCACTGGCGGTTCGGCCTCTGCCGATTCATCCTGCGCCTCCATTTTGTCAAGCGTCGCCTGAAGATCCGCGATCTGTGCCGCCTGCGCATCGATCCGCGCTGCCTGCTCCTTGATCCGCGCACTCTGCTCTGCTATCTCCGCTTCCTTTGCCGCAAGTGCGGACTGCGTGCCGGTGACGGCGGCGAGAAGCTCCTCCTGCCGGGCAAGTCCGGCGCTGAATTTGCCGTAAAGCGCGGCAGTCACCGCCGCAAGTCCCACCGTCGCCGCGCACAGCAGGGCGATGAGAATACCCGCCGCGCCCCATGATTTCGCCGGCTTTTTCTCCCGCGGCTTTTCAAACCGGATGGGCTTTCCCACGTCATCGTAAACGTAAAATCCACGCAGTTTTTCGATTTTTCCGCTTTTCCACTGGAAAAATCCCCGCGTTTTTTTGACAGGATCGATGACATAGGCCACCTGAAAGGGCAGATTGAAGAAATTCTCCTGAATGAACAGGTCGTAATTGGACAAAAAGATGCCGTAGCCCGGATGGGTGTGCTGCCAGCCCACGATGGTTTTGTCCGGATGCTTTGCCGCGTGCTCGGAATGCACATAGTCCCACGTTTCATGGGTGAAGGTCAGCGTGGACGCGGATGCATCCGTGTATTTCGCCTCGATGAAGCGGGAGATGACCACGTGAGTCTTGCCATGCTCCACCGCGTAACCGCCGAGGAGAATGCTGCCAAGCTCCTTCGATGTGTCCGATACCGCGAATCTTTCCAGTGCGCGGTACACATCCTGCTTGATGTAGACCTTTACGTCATCCGGCTCGATCTCCCCAAGGGCGAGAAAATTCACCGGAAGCTGCACCTGCGCCGCCGCATCTTTTTTATCGTCAAACAGCTCGATGTCAAAATCCTGATCCATCTTCCACCTCTCCGCTCTCCTGTGCCAACTCCTCCTCTTCCGCCGTCAGCTCCCAAAGCTCCGCCTGCATCCCCGCCATGGTCTGGGTGAGGATCTGCTGATGCACGGAAAACACCTCCTGATCCGCCTCGCCAAAGAAATTCTGCTGGATGAATTTGTCGTATTCCGACAGAAAAATGCCGAAATCCGGATGGGTGTGGATCCAGCCCACGATCTTTTTATCCCTGTGCTTTTTGTCAATCTCCCGATGCACAATCTGTCTGTAGACCGGCTGGGAGATGTAGATGTTTTTATCCTCCTCCATCCGCTCCCCCACCACGAGAATGTTCTGGGGCAGCATATTCTCCGGCATCGTCTGCGCCGGGGATTTTTTTGCCTGTTTTTTGGTTTTTCCGGCCATTTGCATCACTCCAAAAATTCAATTTCAAAATCCGTGCGCTCTCTGGGATCGGCGCACTTCTTTTTTTCATGGGCCAGCGACACTGCCAGCACCACGTTGAGCGACAGGGACAGCGCGGCCACGATCACCGCCGCCATGACAAGTGGGATGAGTCGTTTTGCAAATCTTGTGGTCATACCGCTATTTGTTGTTGAACACCAGCACGGAATTGCCGATGGCGATGGCATCTCCCTGCCGCAGGATGTGGCGGAATGCGCGCTGGCCGTTGACGATGGTGCCCATGGGCGTTCCGGCGTCGATCAGCACGTATTTGCTGCCCTCCAGCACGATGTCGCAGTGATGGGACGCGACCAGCTTGTCCTTGAACAGCACGATGGTGTTGCGGCCGTCATTGCCGATGCTGGTGGTGCCGGCGAATACCAGATATTCCTTGCCCTCGAACTCGCCGCGTACCACCTTGAGCCATGCCGCCTTGGCAAACTGCTCCAGCAGTCCCACGCCGATGCCGATGAGGATGCCCATGATGACGATGGCAGTTCCCCGCGCCACCACGTCGCTCGGGATAATGTCGCAGACGAAATTGAACAGGAAACCGCCGATGAATGCGCCCACCATGCCGCCGATGGTGCAGAACAGGATGCGCTTGACCTCCGGCTTGATGAGACCCACAGACAGACCGATGCCGATGCCCATGATGGCCCAGCCGAGGCCGCGGACGAATGCGGCGGTGAATTTCGCCGGATCGTCGGACAGCATTTCCGAATACATCCACTGGGCGAGATAGCCGCTGAAATAGCCGATGATCAGCGAAACGCCTGCGCCGATGAGGGCATATTTGAGGGCTTTTTCCTTCGAGCCGTAGTACACGCCCTCGCCGATGCCGAGGGATAATCCCACAAACAGGGCGATGATGGCCGACCACATGGCCGTTCCGGTGCGCGAAACGGATGCCAGTGCGGCACCGAAATCGTCGCCGTCCTCGTTGTATTCGTCAACGTAGACCTCAACCAGCGCCGCATCCGCTTCGTCCTCATACTCGAAGTATTCCTCGATGCTGTCCCGCGCCTTGGCGGACACATCGTCGCTGAGCAGATATTCGCCGAGCACGCCTTCCTCGCCGTATTTCTCGTGATTCTTCCTGCACCATTTTTTGTATTCGTCATCAAACTCCGCAAATGCCGCGTCCGATTTCGATTTGGCCTCGTAATATTCCACAAATTCCGAATGGCCGCTGACAATGGCCGCCGCAACCTCACTGGTGATGTTTTTGTCGGTGAACTCGGACACCGCGAAGCCGAGGAATGCGCCGATGAGTGCCCACAGGATGCCCTTCACGAGAATCGTCCTGAAGTTGATCCGGCTGCCCTTCACAAATCCGCCGTGGGAGACGGTCTGCATCCGATCGGCGGTGGGGATGAATTCGATGCCCGCCAGCTCCTCGGCGGTGATCTCGAAATCGTTCCCGTCAAAGCGCGGCTCCACCACCACGGGAGCGGTGGGGGCTTCCGCAAAGAGATCGATATCCGCGCCCCGCTGTGCAGGCGTGTCGGACACGTACAGGTCGATATTGCCCACGGGGAACAGATGCTTGTTCTCCATGGCCCATTTCGCCGCATCCGCCGACAGCGGGCTGTAGGAATTCCACGATTTGTACTGGATCATGTCGCCGATGTTGACGATGATGTCGCTGAGGGATTCGCCTGCGCCCCAGATGTCGCCGATGCAGATCTGCCCGTCCCGGAAATTGGGATGCCAGATGGGGGTGAAAATTTTGCAGAGAGGCTTGTATCGGGGATAATCCGCGTGGAGGGTGATCTCGATCTCATGCCGTCCCAGCGTTTCGATCCTGCCGTCGGGCAGAAGATAGATGCCGTTCACGAAATAGGTCACGTGATATTTCTCCGGAATATCGTCGCCGATGGGAGTGACGATGATGTTTTTGTGGCCCGCGAAATCCTTCTTCACCTGCTCAAAATCGGAGAGCAGCCGTCTCATTCTTGCGGTCATTTTTTGTCTCCTTCCTCGCAAAGACCGGCGAACACGTCCGATTCGTCGGCGGAAAATTCAAAATAGGTGGTGTTCATGCCCACTCTGCCGCCGACAATGTGAAGCGGCGGGATGCCGATCCCGTAGGGCGTGCGATGGAGAAAATCCTCGTCGCCCCGGATGGAATGGATCACGTCGAAGCTCATCTGCGCCCCGCATTTCGGGCAGGTGAGCATATGGCCGCGCAGCTTGTGGACCGGCATAAAGAGCTCCATCCCCTCTCCGCAGGCACAGCCTGCCCGCGCCGCGATGTCCCGGTCAAGCTCCAGCACCGCCTTTTCGCCAAGCTCCCGGCGGATCTCCGAAAGCACATCGCCGAGGGTCATTCCCTTCACCGACCACGGCTTTTCCACGATCGTCTCGTAGGTGTCGTGGCTCATGCAGTCCTCCTTGCGCTGGTATTCCACAACGTAAGAATCGTGGTTCAGACCGTTGAACACGTAGCCTTTTCCGGCGAGCGTGGGCAGATTCCGGTCAGAATGGAGCAGCTTCAGCAGCTCCTGCACCTGAATGCCGGCAATGACGGAGGATGAGGTGGGCGTTGTGGGGATTTTTCCCTCCGCCATCTGTTCGTGGGTGAGCAGGGCGCAGGATTTGCGCTTGTTGATGAGCATCCAGTCCG
>SVSO01000244.1 GCA_015064195.1 Oscillospiraceae bacterium | reverse complement strand
CGCAGCTCCGGGGTATCCGCATCCGCCAGACGGCGATAGAAGAACAGTGCGCGATCCTCGGCAAATACCGGCAGAAGGTTGAAGTCAGGCAGATCGTTGCCCTCGCAGTAGAGGTCGTTATTGTAGACGTTATAGAACATCTCATTGATGCGAATCGCCTTTTCGTCGGCGGTTTTGACGGTGATCTTGCCGTCCTTGTCCCGCTCGGTGAATTTGTTATCGAAGGCGATACTCAACGTTGCGAAGTAATCCCATGAAGATACAAGGCCGTACACATCCCCGTCGCCCATCTCACCGTCGCCGTTCACATCACGGGTGACGGAGGATGCGATCTCATACATAGCATCATAGGTCCACTTGCCGTCATTCACCAGCTGATAGAGATCCTGCACCTTATTCTCCTCGGCAATCTTCTTGTTGAAGAAGGTGGAGCTGACAAAGGACACGTTTTCCATGCAGAAATAACCGGCGGCGAAGAAGAGATGGCCAGCCACCTCCAGCTCGTCGTTGAAGGCTTTGCACCACCACGGCTGATCGAGATCCAGATAATCCATGGTGTAAAGGTCGGTCATCAGGTTATCTGCGGCCAGATCGGTGACATAGGAAACCGTGCCGGTGAACAGATCGTAATCCATACTGCCGGACATAACGCTTCCGGTGAGCAGGGTCTTGACATTCGTCATGCCGCCGGAATAGCCGGGCTGGATGTCGTAGATCAGATCCACATTGAACCGCTCCTCAATGGCCAGATTGCGGTTATACACCGCGTCATCCAGCACATCGCCGGTCTCTTCGGCATCGAAGAAGGCGTTCACCGAATTTACAGTGGATGCCACGGAAAGAATGTTTACCTCCGCGCCGCCGAAATCCTTCTCCGGCAGATTGTCAGTGATCTCCGGCTCCGTCTCCGCCGCCGTCGTGGTATCGGCCGCCGTGGTGTCACTGCCAGCCGACGTGCCTCCGCAGGATGCAAGAAGAATACCAGCCAGAATGAGTGTGAATAAACGGGTATGCTTTTTCATGATTGTTTTCCTCCATTTATAATTCATTTTTAAAAATTTCTTCAAGTTCCGCCAGTGCCATGGGTGTCTGATCCTCATCCCGATACGGCTCAGAGAAGGAGGTGGCGATTTCGCTGATGACCGCAAGGCCGTGCGCGTTCTGATACACCGTCCGATCGCCTGCCGCTGTTTTTGAGGAGATCCAGTCGTCCGTCTGCACGCCGATCGCCGCCGCCATCTCCGGCGGAAGCATCAGCTCACCCTCACGAAGCTCCGCCGCGTGCTCAAAGGTGCGCAGTCTGCCGTCAATGCAGGCCGTCCGATGCCCTGCCATGACCACTGCCGCGTGAGAGATTTCGTATTCATACAGTTTTGAAATCCGTCCGGTGATGCCATCTGCCACGCATTCCGCCACGCCCTCGGTATCCGCCATCACCATGGAGAAGGGGGGCAGAAGGATTTCCTCCGCGAAATCCTCATGGTAAATGGCAGGATGCTCATATTCGTCCTCGGACGGCGCATAGGCGGAGCTTGGGGCAGATTTCACCATGAAATCCACGATGGCATTCTCACTGCCATAGCTCCATGTGCGCCGCAGTCTGACTCCGGCGATCTTCACCCGCATTTCGTGATTCGTGTGGTTGAACATCGCCGCGCACCGCAATTCATCCGCCGATCCGAGTCCATAAGCAGAAACGGTGGGAAGATGGACAAAATAGGTGATCTTCTGCGCGCACCACGGCCATACTTCAAGGCTCGTCTCCACCGATTCAGCGGCAATATCCCAGAAGGTATCGTTCTCCGCCAGCACCTCGCCGATCTTTTTGAAAGCGTGATACTTTGGCAGATAGCCGATGTCGCCCTTTTTATGATGCACCCATTCGGTGGCAATGCCGAATCCGCTGGAATCCTGAAGGGCGTGATAGGACATGGTATCCACACATCCCGCTTTGAGTGCGAGGAATACGCGCTCAGAGCAGGTAACGGCGATTCCCATATCGTAGGAAACGTTAATGCGGCCCTTCTCATCGCTTTCCTTTGCCCGGAACATGGTTTCCTGAATGTCCCCCCATTCGGACAGCCATTGGGGTTTCCCGTGGAAGTTTCGGTCGATGAGCAGCAGATTCAGGTAGAAATCCTGATTGAAAATAAAATGATCCCGCATGAATTCGTCCATGGTCACATAGGACGTGATGGACTGGTGGGTGTACGGGTGATTGGACACCGCGTCGTATCCGCCCTCATCGCCCAGCGTGTAGTTCCAATAACGCACACGGCCGGGCTGGGTGAATTCCCAGTCCTCTTCATTTGTGAAGGCAGAGCAGTTGGGATTTGACAGGATGCGCTTCTCCATATCCTTGCCAAGCGCCACCACCGCCACCTGCACATCCGGATGGGCGGCCTTGATCGCATCGTAATACGCCCGTGTCGCCGCCGCATATTCGCGGACAGTAGGCCATTTTTTCACAAAATAGGGTGCGGCGGCATACTGCTCGTTGCCAAGCTCCACCAGTATCGGCTGGGTGGTGTGACGTTTCAGCTCACCGATCTGCCGCACGATCTCCTCCGGCGTGAAATCATCATCGAAAATGTTCAGCGCATACACCGCCGGAACACCGTTTTTCTCGGCAATATCGTAGAAATCATCCAGCGTGAAACCCTGAAACTCGCCGTTATAGCTGCTGACCGAGCATTTTCCCGTGCGGTAATCGAAATGCTGAGACATCGCGCCGCCGGGAACGCGCACATTTTTGAAATGGCAGTCCTTCACCACGTCATACATATAGGGCGTGGCAAAAGGCGTGCCGTCGTCCAGCGCACACCGGTCATTCATACCGATGCCGAAGAAATAAGGCGGAATCTTATGCTTTGCGCCGCTTCCGATGAATATCGCATCGCCCGTCACCTTCGCCGGACGCTCCGTGACGGTGAGCGTGATGGATGCCCGCCCCAGCATCTCATCTCCGCGCATCAGCTCGGCGGTGATCATCGCCCTTCCGACACGCTCCGCACGCATGCCCCGAGCCAGTCTGCTCTTACCGTGCAGGCTGATAATCGTATCGTCACTGCTCTGCCAATTTACCGCCAGCGTTTCATCCGTCTCCGGATTCACGCCGATAAACTGTGCCAGAACATCCATGGACTCGCCGCAATAAAGCGAGCGTTCTTCCATTGCAAACCGGATCATACCGTCTCCTTTCTCATCGCGCCGCCGATTGCATACAGCTTCGCATCGCAAAGCTCGATCACCAGCCGTCCGCAGGTGCCGGCAATGCCCGCAAGCGTCACCGGACGGGACAGCTCATTGCCGAAGATCTCGCCGGAATCGCCGACGATCTGCCCTTCGGCATTCAGTGCTTTCACGCGGATGCTGCCATAGACGGAGGTCTGGTAGTTGAGATGCACCGTGTCCGTTTCAAACGCCAGCTCCTTTGTGACGATCCTGCCGCCGTTCCAGCCTGCGCCCACGGACATGAACCGATAGCGTGGGATGGAATAGACCCAGATGCCGCAGTCGTCCCACATATAGTGGCGTTGGATATAGAACAAGAATTTGTCGCCCCGTTCGATGATGCCGGAGGAGGCGATGAAGCCCCGCTGTGTCCACTCCCGCGGATCCAGCGAGGGGTAAATCCACGGCTCGCGAATGGTGCGATCCCAATGCACGCCATCCCGGGAGGTCATCATCACCATGTCGGACAGTCCCGGGAAGGGCCAGACATTGCCAACCGGAAGCTTGCGCGTCTCATGGAAGCGCATGGGCATGGAGAGGAGCATATGCTCTGCGCCGGGGATTGGCGTTGTGGCGTTGGTGTAAAGATGCTCGGTGATCTCTCCAAGGCCGGGGTAGATATTGTGTACCGGCTCGCTCCAATGAACAAAATCCTCCGATTCGCTGGACTGGATCACGCGGATTCCGTTTGCAAAATCCCGGCTGTAGCAGCGGTATTTTTTCGCATAGCTGTCGTAGAATGCGATGTTAAAGGTGTCAAAATAGCCCCTTGTGATGACATAACCGTCGGACAGCGGATGCCAGTGGATGCCGTCGGGGCTTGCCCATGTGCGGATGCCTTCCTTGAACATACCGCTGATGGCCTTGTATTTTTCATCCGGCCTGCAGTCGGGGTTGGTATCGAGAAACGGCGCGAAATTGTGACAATGCCGGCCGATCTCCACAATGTTGTTCTCGCGGCTGCCAAAATAATCGATCTCATTCACCGGAATGCGCTCAAAATGGATGCCGTCGGTGCTTTCGGCAAGACAGGCTGCCTGCCGCTCGTCAAAATCGCCCTTGCCGTCGTTGGCAACCTCCTCCGGGAAGCCGCGGTAATACAGCTTCACCGTGCCGTTTTCATCAAAAGCGGTGACGGTCGTACTGCCCGCCCGCTCCCACGGCTTGTCAAACCGAATGGCCTCCGCCTCTTTTTCCGGCGGATTTGCCATGAATGCACAGCCGTCCATGCTTTCGATGAGATAGCGGTCGGTCATAGGCTCGATGCGTTTTCCGAAGTTGATCATGTCAGGACTCCTTTCTGCCAAGTCTCTGCTCAGCATACAAGTTTCTTACGGTGAAAAATTGACGGATAATGCAGATGAAGGAATATACAGAGTAGATGAGATAGGTGATCTGCTCGGGATATTCGGCCATCATGGAAAGATTCAGTGAGAGATTGACGATGCCGATGGGGAACATGAGCCATGTGTATTC
>SVSO01000243.1 GCA_015064195.1 Oscillospiraceae bacterium | reverse complement strand
CTACGCCCTTGCTCCCATCCGCGAGCGTATCGACGAGATCATTCGCCGCAAGACCATTGCACCGGAGGATGATATCACCCTTGCCGGGCTGTTTCTGACGCTTCTCGGTGAGCTTGCGGATTATCAAAAAAAGAGCATTTCCTGTCCGCAGTTTTCACCTCATGTCGAACGTGCAAAGCGTTACATTTCCGCCCATCTGCATGAGCCGATCTCGCAAAAACAACTGGCGTTGGAGCTTGGTATCACACCGGAATATCTCTGTGCGATTTTCAAAAAAAGCGAGGGAGAATCGCTCATTCACTACACGAATCGGATGAAGCTCGCCACCATTTGCGCGATCCTGCAAAATGAGCAGATTCCGCTGTCCGAAGCCGCCGCCATGTACGGATATGCTGACCCGAACTATGTGAGCCGTTTGTACAAATCCTACTTTGGCCGCACCATATCCGAATCCATCCGCCAAACCCGATAAAAATCCGGCAGCTGAAACCAGCTGCCGGATTTTCATTTATACAATTGTTGTCGCGTCGCGCTCCGGCGGATTATAGCCGTGTGTTTTATTCTGGAGAAACGTGATGGATTTTTGTCCACGGAAATTATGCCACAGCACCACTTCACCGGACGGCGGGCAGACATAATCGCCAAGTCCGCACTCGATGACAACAGGGGTATCCGCGCTGACTCTGGCTGCGGCGGCTGCGGTATCGAAATAGCGGATGCCCTTTGTAAAATTGGGACGCCAACCGCGCTGACGGCCGATCGTGATTCCGCCGAGGTCGCAAAGCCACGGCACGCCGATCCACAGCTGGCGGATTTTAATGCCGAGAGCCTCCGCGCGAGCGGCAATATTGGTAGCCTGCATTGCGCCCATGGAACCGCCGGTCAGCTGGATCGGCTCACCGCTGTAACCGGACGATTCTGCCAGCCATTTGAGTGCGATCATGCCGCGCCGGATCATATCGCGGAAATAGCACGTTTCGGGGCTTGCATTCTCGTCATCCTTGAAGCCGAACGCGGCAAGCTCGCCCTTTCTCAGCTCCTCGTAAAACGCCGCGTCCTTGCCGTTTTCGATGCCGTGCGAATTGATATGGAGGCTGATTTCGCCCGCGCGATAGGTTGCGGGGGCACTTGCGACGCCGTATCCCATGAAGCCGAGGAACGCGCCGCACTCGCTGATCGGTTTATTTTTCGGCACGGACAGATATCCCGAAACGGGTCGTTTGGTCGGTGCGCTGATCTTGACGTCGTAGAGGTCGAAGTCCGGATTTGCCGATTCCACCTGAACTTTTTCGATGATCTCGGGAGTGAAATATTTGACCGTTTCGATCTCGCCGGCCCAGAATTCATCGAAATCCTCGGGGTCATCCACACCCTGGCGGATCTTATCGATCTCCGCGCCGGCGCCGCCCTCATAGGTATCGAAGCCCATGAGCGGTGCGCCGTTAATGGAGCAAGCTCTGACGATAACACGCAGGAATCCCGGCTTTTCAAGTGTTCCGTACACCTTGATATGGCCACTCTCGCCCGGTGTGAATCCGCTTGCGCTCCGTCCGTCATCGCCCCACGTTTCCCATTTGATCATGGGGCATCCGATCTTAATTTCGTCCATCATGAGCTGGAGATCAAACTCGATCATCTCCCCGCACCGGTACTCGACGGGATTTTTTGTGGTTGTTCCTTTGAAATATGTTGACATTTTTTGCCTCCTTGGTGTGGTGATTTTGATTTGTTTCGTTAAGGGTTACGGTCGCTTTTTTCGAGAAAAAGCTCCGCAAAAAGCTTTATACAACGCTATCGCTAACAGACCCTCTATCTCTGCGCGAATTTGCTACAGCCCCAGCCAGCAGACCGCAGTGCGGTCTGCTTAGAAGAATTTCGCAAGCTTGAGAAATTCTTCCATGCAAAGCCCACTGGGCTTTGCTGGTCCCCTACCCCGGCAACTGTTTCTGCAAACTTGTTTGCAGAGTTTGTGCGAACATGATGCGCTATTTGGTAAGGTAGAGGGACATGATTACTGTTAAAATTAACAGAAATGCGAAGTTGATCGCCAGAAACAGCAATATGTATGATTTGGTTCTTGCGGGGTAGTTTTTTGTGAATTCCCGGAATGTGATCAGGCTGGCAAGGGATGCGATCAGTGTGCCCACGCCGCCGATATTTACGCCGATCAACAGCTCCCGGTAATTCTCCGTAAACTGGCTGAGCAGGATCGCGGACGGGACGTTGGAGATGAACTGGCATGACAAAATCGATGTAATCAGCGTATTTCTCTCCAGCAGGCCGGACACGAACTCCCGGATCACGTCGATCCTCGCCATATTGCCCGAGAACACGAAGAACGCCGCAAACGTACCGAGCAGGGGATAATCCACCATTGCGAGTGCTTTTTTATCAAGGAAGATCAGCGCGATGGGGATGATGATGAGGCCGTGGAAATATGGGATGCCGCGGAAGACGATGGCGATGGCAAGTGCGAACAGAAGTGCCAGCCAGAGCGTTTTCATCTTTGGCAGCGGCGGTGTATCGTCAGGCGGGATCTGCACTTTTTCCGGTTTGACGATGAGGCAGCAAAGGGTAATGATGGCGATGGAGATGACGAACGGGAGTGCCATGATGCCCACAAATTCACCGGTCGGGATATTGAATTTGCTGTATAGGTAGAGGTTCTGCGGATTGCCGAAGGGGGTGAGCATACCGCCCAGATTGGCGGCGATATTCTGCAGAATGAACGTCAGCGCGCTGTATTTATGACTGCCGGTGACATTGAGCACGAAATAGCCCAAGGGGAGGAAGGTGAGCAATGCCATATCGTTGGCGATGAGCATGGAGCCGATGAAGGTGATATACACCACAGCGATGACGCACAGCCGCAGATTGCCGAATCGGCGCACCACTTCCCTTGCGAGGATATAGAAAAAGTTGATATTTTTCAGTGCGCAGACCACGGCCAGCACGGAAAACAGGCAGGTCAGGGTTTTGAAATCGAAATAGCCGATGTATTCCCCGTCCGGCGGCACGATGAACATGGTGATGATCGCCGCAAGAAGTGCGATGACGAACACCACATTTTTCTTCACAAATCGGACGATGGGCGAGGAATGGGCGTCGGCGGCATCCTCATGGAGACGTTTACTGGAAAAGCCGAAAAATCTCAAAACTTACGCCTCATTTCCTAAAAATTCCGCAGCTTTGTCCGCATCATTGGCGGCGAGATCACGCAGCCCCGGCGCGAGGCTTGTCAGCTTCCGGCGGATCTCGTCTTCCCTTGCCATCACGCCCTCAGCGGCGGCGAGAATTTTGCCGGGCGCGAGGGTACGCACATCCAGGGAAGCGTCATTTTGTCCGATATAATCGAGGAAAGCGGCAATCTTCGGGTCGTAGGACACGCCCACCATCGGCACGCCCATGGACGCGGCGAAGATGAGCATATGCAGGCGCGTACCGATGACGAGCCGTGCATTCCGCATGAGTCCGCACAGCTCCGGCGCACTGAGACCGGCGATGACCTTGCCCGCGCCGACAGCCGCACACAGCTTTTTCGATGCAGGAAGATCCCGGCTCTCGTGCATGGGAACGAAGATGGGTGTCAGGCCAAATTTGTCAGCTGTGGCCTTGATATCCTCCGCCATTGCACCCACCACATCCGGTGTTGCCGCCTCGCCGAAATTGCTGCCCTCCTTCACCGAAACGATGAGCAGCTCCCCGTCGATCTTCTCCCGGTTTTTGATATGCTCGCACCACTGCTCCGATGACGGCAGGGTGAGAAACGCCGGGTCTGCGCTGACGCACAGTGCCGCCTTCACGCCAAGCTCCCGCGCAAACGCTTCCGATGTGGGCTCGCGGAGACTGATAAAATCGGCGGCTTCCATGATCGCCGCGGCCTGACGACGGCTTTTTTCCGAAGCCAGCGGGCCGAGGCCGTTGGCGTAAAGCATGAGGGACAGCCCCCGCTTTTTCGCCATTTTCATGATGGTGATATAATATAGTAAGCTTTTGCGGCTGGTTCCGTCCTGCAGAAGTGTGCCGCCGCCGGAGATGAGCAGCTTCGCCCGGCGCATTTCCGACGCGATCTTCGGCAGATTGAACCGATTGATGGTGCGCACGCCGCAGATGCGGGACAGCTTGCGGGGATTTTTCGCCAGCACCGTGATGCGAACGCCGGGGCATCTCGCCTTGAGTGCACCGATCATGGCGGACAGCAGCGAATCGTCGCCCACGTTGTCAAAGCCGTAGTAGCCGGAGATGATCACATCGCTGTGCTTGTAATGGGCAGTGGGCTGGAGACGCTCGTAAACGGCAATATGATCGTCCGCCATGCGTCTGACCGAGTAGTCGGACAGCACCACCTGCCGTCCCAGCGCACCGTGGGCGGCACGCTCCTCATCGCTCATGTGATAAATTTCCAGTAAATCCCGGGTCACATCCTCCACTTCGGCAAGTCGTGAGCCGCGGAAGCAGAAGTTGGTGGCCTTCGCTTCGGGAAGGATCTCCTCCCGCATGATGCCGCTGTAGCCCAGCGGGCCCACCAGCACCGTTGGCCGCTCACAGCTCATGGCCTCCAGTGCCGCACGTGACACGCCGACGAACGCATTCGCCGCCGCACAAAGCTCAGCGATGTCGGTGCGCGAACCGGTGAGGCGAATGACATCCCTGCCGATGGCCGCGTTGCATTCCGCCGCCTTTGCCGACAGCTCATCGAAAGCATTTCCGCCGCCGAC
>SVSO01000242.1 GCA_015064195.1 Oscillospiraceae bacterium | reverse complement strand
GCACAGACCCTCTGCTCCGGTGCAGGCGCGATCGTTTCGCTCAACAAGGATGAGAACGATATGCCCATTTTCAATCTGAACAACGAGCATTATCTGGAGCGGCTGGACAAGATCACCCGGATGCTGAACGAAAACGACGGTCTGCGCAATCCGCTTGGCACCAACGGCAACGGCGGCGACGCGGATGCATTCATCGAAGGGCGAGTGCTGTTCTTCAACGAAACGCTGTCCAACATCAAAAAGCTGCGCGATATGGAGCAGGATTTCGGTATCCTGCCTGCACCGAAATATGACGAAGCGCAGGAGCGTTACTACAATCTCGGCGGAAATCCCTACTTCATGATGGTGCCTATCACCACGGAAGATACGGAGCGCACGGGTGTCATCATCGAGGCGCTGGCATACGAATCGCTGGGCCGCATCGATACCGCATTCTACGACATCTATCTGCAGGGCAAGCTAATGCGCGATGAGGATTCGCCGAAGATGCTGGACCTCATTTTCTCCACGCTGGACTACTTCCTCCCCATCGCACGCACTACCGTCAATCAGGGCACGACCTCCCGCGTCTGGAAGGGCGACACCGCATTCGCATCCTATTACGCTACTATCGAAGACAGCGTTAATGGCGAAATTGCCAAGGTGGAAGCTTTCCTCGCATCGCAGAACTGAATGAAAAATCGCAGAGCAAAATGCTCTGCGATTTTTTATTGCAGCTGTGCAGGCAGGATCTCGTGGGCATCGCCGACCAGCCCATGAAGCTGACGGCGGATGTCGGCCTCGTCGAAATAGCGGGCGCGGACGACGATGGTGTCGCCGGCGTACAGCTTTTTGTCGCCGTCATTGTCCATATCGCGGATACTGCTGTCGGCGCGGGTGATGCTGATGACCGTGCAGGCGGGCGGCCACATGATGTCGCGGATGGCCTTGCCGATGACGAACGCATCGGGGGCGATCTTCGCTTCAAAGCAGCCCATGACCGGCTCGCGTCCGTGATTCTGCGCCTCCACGAGATTCTCCAGCGCGCGGTCGTAGAAGGGCGTCTGATGGAGCATTTCGGTGATGGCGTTGACGGTGAAAATCACCAGCGCTACCGGGAAAAATCCGGTGAACTGCCCGGTCAGCTCCACGAACAGCACAGCGGCAGTCAGCGGGGCGCGGAGTGTGCCGCCGATGAATGCGCACATTCCGAGAACCACTGCCGCATCCGCAATTTCCGGCGGCATTCCGAGGGAGAGCATGAGTCTTGCGGAGAGGGAGCTTGCCAGAATGCCGATGGCGAGGGTGGGGATGAAGATGCCGCCCGTTGCACCGCTGTCAGTGACAAGGAGCATGAGGGCGAGGCGGAGGAGAAAAAGACCGGCTAAGTACAGAAGTGACCGATCGTGAGCCAGCACCTCATGGATGATATCGTGGCCGCTGTAGATGGCATCGGTGAAGCAGAAGCCGCAGACGCCGGTAATGAGGAAAACGGCGATGATTTTCGCGGCATCGGGAAAACGATGGCCCAGCTTTGCGGAGAATTTGTTCCATACGGACAGGGAAGCGTCGAAAATGCCCACAGCCAGCGCGATCAGGATGCCCAGCAGAAAGAGCCAGCCCACATGGGACAGGGAAAATGCGGGCAGGGTGTCGAAGGTGAACAGCGCGGGGCTGATACCGGCGACGGCGCACAGCAGATGGTTGACGAGGGTGGCGGATACTACCGACATGGAAACGGTGAGCACCAGCATGGGCGTGAAGCGTTTGTGGATCTCCTCCAGCGCAAAAAGCAGGCCGGAGAGCGGCGCACCGGTGGCCACGGCAAAGCCCGCGCCTGCACCGCCGGTCATGACATACCGTCCCAGCGCCGCGGAATCCCTTGAAAATCCGCCGCACAGCTTACCGAGGGAGGTGCCGATGAGGACGGCGGGGCCTTCACTGCCAAGGGGAAGTCCGGCGAGATAGCTGAGCATACTGCCCGCCAGCGTGCCGAAAAAGGTGCCGCGCCATTCAAAATGGAGAACGCCGCGCAGGACACCTTCGCTTCGCGGAATGCCGCCGCCCTTGGATTCTGGGACGCGGCGATGGAGCAGGATCATGACGAGGGCGCACAGGATGAGTACGGCAAACACGGCAATAATGGCGACGGGTGAGCCGATGGATGCCGCATACAGATGGCGGGAAAGAGTCTCCAGCCATTTCGCCGCCAGCTTGAAGAGAAAGATCGCACCGCCGGTGACGGCACCGCACAGGATGCCGAAGCTGACGCAGGGCATCACATTGGCGAGATATTCTTTGTAATCGAGTTTTTTCAAGGGAAATCGCCTCACATCGGGAATTTTTTTTGCATAAAAAGGTAATAATATACCATTATATACGATCGTTATGGTTTTGTCAACAGAAAAATGTTAATTTACCGCCTTTTTCACATAGATAAATTGTAAATTCTTCGTATAGCTCTTGCATCTCTGGAAAAAATATGATATAATATTCTTTAGTTGATTGAAGCAAAAGGGGGCGTGTGCCTGAAATTATGCAAAAAGTAGACGCGGTTGTGCGCCGCGAAACACTGTATATTGCCGTCTGGGTGATCATTCTGAGCGTGCTGATGGAGGCGGTGTTCCTCATCCTCGGCGCTTGGAATGTGAATGTGCTTTTCGGCAACCTTCTCGGAGGAGCGGCGGCAGTGCTCAACTTCTTCCTGATGGGACTTACGGTGCAGAAGGCGCTCACCAAAACCGAAAAGGAAGCCAAGGATCTGGTACGGCTGTCTCAGACACTTCGGATGCTTATGCTGTTCGTTGTGGCGATGATCGCCTGTCTTGTACCGGTATTCAATCTGGTCGCGGCATTGGTGCCACTCCTGTTTCCTCGTATCGCCATCATGTTCCGCACACTGTTCGGAGTGCGGGAGCAAGCCCCGTCTGAGGGAGGTGAAGTTAAGTAAATCATGGAACAAAATCGCGACAAAAACTTCAGACTCTTTGACATTCTGTATCTTCTGATGATGATCCTGCCTCTCGTTGCGGGAATTCTCCTGAAGATCCTCACAAAGCCCGCCGCAGAAGGTATCGCCATCACCGGTGCGCAGATCTACTTCACGATCCCCATGCCGCTGCAGGACTTCCCCATCACCGAGTCGCAGATCAATTCCGCGCTGGTCATCATCGCCGTGCTCGGACTCTGTCTGTTCCTCACCCACGGTCTCACTTCCGTACCCGGCGCGAAAATTTCAAAGCGTCAGGCCATGGCGGAGTGGATCATTGAGATGACAGAGAAGCTGGTCAAGGAGAATATGGGTGAATATTTCGCCGCATTCCCGCCGTTTATCGGTGCGATTATGGCACTGTCGGCGTTCTCCAGCCTGCTCGCCCTGCTGGGACTTTATCCGCCAACCTCCGACCTCAACATCGTTGGCGGCTGGGCGATCCTTGTGTTCATCCTTATCACCTACTACAAGATGAAATGCGGTCCGCTTCATTACGTCAAGACCCTGTGTGATCCCATTCCGCTGACTCCGCTCAACGTGATCAGCGAGGTGGCGACACCGGTGTCCATGGCTTTCCGTCACTACGGCAACATTTTGTCGGGAAGCGTCATTTCCGTGCTGGTGGCTGCAGCACTTCAGGGACTCTCGTCCATGCTGCTCGGCTGGCTTCCGGGCTTCCTCGGCGACATTCCCTTCCTGCAGGTGGGTCTGCCTGCCATTCTTTCCGTTTATTTCGATGTGTTCAGCAGTCTTCTGCAGGCGTTTATCTTCGCCATGCTGACTATGCTGTACATCGGCAGCGGCTTCCCAGCGGATGAATGGGAAAAGCTGAAAGCGAAAAAAACGGCTGCAAAAGCCGCAAATTCTTAATGAAATTTTATTTTTGGAGGACAAGAAAATGCTTGAACTTGCAATTGGTTTTATTCTCGGTATGTGCGCACTTGGCGCAGGTATGGCAATGATCGCCGGTATCGGCCCGGGTATCGGTGAAGGTAACGCAGTCGCGAAGGCCTGCGAAGCCATCGGCCGTCAGCCCGAATCCAAGGGTGCAGTCACCACCACCATGCTGATGGGTTGTGCCATCGCAGAGACCACCGGTCTGTATGCGCTGGTCATCGCAATCCTGCTCATCTTCCTCGCTCCCGGCAGATTTGTTGATATTCTCCTCAGCTCCATCGGTATGCAGTAATCGGGTCGGGTGATCTTGATGCAGACAATGGAAGTTATTTCCGTCAACTTCTGGCAGATGCTGGTGTCTCTTGCCAATCTGCTCATACTGTTTCTCATTTTGAAGAAATTTCTGTATGGGCCGGTGACAAAGGCGCTGGAATCCCGCCGGTCAGCGGTGGACAAGCAGTATGCCGATGCGGATGCTGCGCTGGATGCCGCAAAGAAGGCGCAGACGGAATATGAAGCAAAGCTCGCCGATGCGGAAGTAACGGCGGATGAACTGCGCACTGCCGCCGCCGATGAAGCCAAGCGTCACGGTGAGCGGATCGTTGCCGAAGCGCGGGATCGTGCAGACGGCATCATCCGTCAGGCAGAAATGCAGATCGAGCTTGATAAAAAGAAGGCCGAATCCGATATGAAGCGGGAGATCGCCGACGTTTCGACGGCTCTTGCGGAAAAGCTCATCGAGCGGGAGCTTGACAAGGATACCCACCGTGAGCTGATCGATTCGTTCCTCGATACGATCGGATTCGGCCTTCTTTTTATCAAGCTCGATCTGCATTTCTGCCTGACGGATGATGCC
>SVSO01000241.1 GCA_015064195.1 Oscillospiraceae bacterium | reverse complement strand
AGTGACGCTGTTCCCCGTTCCCATGCTGCCGCCGGAGAGAAAACCGGCCGCCGCCGTCCAATCCATCGCCCTCATCCGCCGTCCCGACGGCAAAAATGTGATGCGCATCATCATAAAGCGGGATCTTTCCCAGAAGATCGAGAGCTTCACCTTCCGCTACCGCTTCTCGAACCTGCCCGTCTACGCCGCCGATCCGGAGCACAAATTCAACACCTATGTCTACACCGAGGCGGACATCAACGCCTCCGACCGGCTCACCTTCAACGGTGCCCTGTCAAACCGCCAGCCCATCGAATGCTGTTCGGCGTACATATCCGAGATCAAGCTGGCAAGCGGTCAGATCCTCACCTTCGAGCCGTCTGAATTCCGGTTCGTCCTGCGCCCGAAGAAAAAGCCGGCGACGGAAAATGCACCTGTCGCACCGCCTGCTGATGCACCGGCCGCACCGGATGTGCCGCCGCCTGCCGAAGCTGCGCCGGACACGCCTGCACCGGAAGCACCGGCCAAGCCTGCGGACAAAAAGAAGACCATCCGCCGCACCATCATTCTGACCCTGTTCATCTTCACCCTGCTGACGGAAGCGGTGGCGGGCGTGTATCTTTACCGCTACACCGGCGTGAAAAAATCCGCCGAAATGCTCATGGGCGAGAACTGCTACAACGAGGCCTACAAGATCGCATCGGATGCGGGCTACAACGGCCTTCTCCAGCGTGTCTGCGAAAAAGCGTCGGTGTATTATTTCTCAAACGGCGATCTGGAATCCGCCTATGTTTACGCATACGGTGCGCCTGAACCCTTCACGGACACGGTGGTCGATTATGCCGCCCAGAGCGTGGTGAGCATCGTGGACGGCACCATCAACGAAAACGCCTTCCGCGTGGCAAAAATGACCGCCGAGGACAGCAAATTCGATGCCATCCTCCGCTCCATGTGCGACGTGCTGACCAAGCGCGGCGATTATGCCAACGCCCTGCGCGTGGTGAGTGAGCTGCGTGAGGAGGCCGAGCGCATCACCGAAACGGAGCGGATCTTCACCGATGCGCTGAATGCCTACATCGCCGATCACCGGTACGATGCCCTCACCGCCTTCATCGACGAAATGGCGGCGGACACCACCTTCAAAAAATCCATCGATGAGATCGTGGCGGCCGCCATCGACTGCTGCTCTCACGCCGCCGACAATGCGGGCATCCTCTACCTCGCCGACCGCTACCCCGATCACGCGGAGATCAGCGCGGCGCAGGCAGTCATCGATCCCGGCGATCCGGGCGTGCGGGCGGAATTTGCCGCCATTTATCCCATGCTTTCCGCCGAACAAAAGCGCACTTATCACTCCAAGTCCATCGCCGTCTGGAACAGCGACATCGCCGTCATCCGCTCAGGCCGCATCGCCGGTACGGATTACACCGACGCGGTATCTGTGGATGTGAATGAGACGCTCATGCTCGTTCTGCGCAAAACCGGACGGGCGGAGCTTACGACCCGCGACGGCTCGGATGTGCCCTACACCATTCCCGCCTATGCCGATGTGGTGCAGGCGGTGCTTGGTGAGACTCACACGGTTCTGCTCCATGCGGGCGGAACGGTGACAGCCTTCGGTGACAACAGCCATGGCCAGTGCAACGTGTCCGGCTGGACGGACATTGCGGCAGTGGCGGTGGGGCAGCATTTCACCCTCGGCCTGAAAACCGACGGCACGGTCGTGGCGGCAGGCTCCAATTCCTGCGGTCAGTGCAATGTGGCCGATTACCGGAACGTGGTGGACGTGGCCGCCTGCAATCAGACTGCGGTGATGCTCCACGCCGACGGCACGGTGAGCCTTGCGGGATACCGTTCCCTCGGCCTCGCCGATGCGGAAAAGCTGATCAAGGTGCGCCGCATCGAAGCCGCATCCTCCGGCATCATCGCCGAAAAGGTCAACGGAAGCTTTGAAGTCATCTCCGGTCAGGACGGCGGCGAATTCGGCTATCCCTACAACTGGCGCAATATCGTCAGCTTTGATGCGGGTCAGACCTGCATCGTGGGCGTTGACAAAAACGGCGTGCTGTTCACCTCCGGCGACGGAATCGCCGAATCCAAATAAAGAAAGGACATAAAATGCCCGATACGCAAATCCAAAACGAACAGCCGGAGGAGCTTACTCCGGTGGAAGTTCCGGCTGAAACTGCGGCGGAAACTTCCGCAGAAGAAGCTCCGGCTGAAACTGCGGAGGCTGACGAAATTTCACCGGCCGCCGAAGCTCCCGCTGAAGCGGAAGCTGACGAATCGCCGTCTCCGAAAAAACGGCGGCTCTGGTGGCTCGCGATCATTCCCGCCGTGCTCCTCTTCGCCATAGCGGTCTGCATCATGCTCTGCACCGCGCCCATGGTGGCGGAGATCGGCAGTGAGCTGACACTCCGCCCCGTCCATGTGCTGTGCCGCACGGATGTCGCCGCCGTCTCCACCGACAGCCTCGGCGAAAAACAGCTCCCCATGCAGTTCCTCGGCTTCATTCCCCTCACCGGCAGTGTAACTGTGGTGGACACCACGCCGCCCATCCTCACCGGCTCGCCCCGCAAGGTCATGCAGGGACTGACGCTGACGCCCCAGGATTTTGTTGACAGCGTGGAGGATGCCACCGCCGTCACGCTGGCATTCGCATCCCCCGTTTCCACCGAGGAAAGCGGCACTGCGATCATCACCGCCGCCGATGAGGGCGGCAATGTGGCCACCGTGGAGATCCCCTTCACCGTTGACCCGTCCCTGTCCGAATTCACCTACGAGCTTGGCACATCGGAGGAGACCATCCGCAAGGCGCTGGAATCCACGCTGGAAGAGCTTTCTCTGGACAGCGTGAACACGGCCGAATGCGGCATCTATCCCCTCAAAGCCATCCTTGCCGGCGAGGTCAGCCTGTTCCAGCTGGAGATCCACGACACCACGCCGCCGAATGCCATCGCGCATTCCTTCGACCTTCTGCTGGGTCAGACGCTGGCCATCGAGGATTTTGTCACCAACATCACCGACAAATCCGAGGTGACGGCAGAATATATCACCGCCCCCGATTTCACGAAAACCGGCAAGCAGACGCTGGAAATACTGCTCACCGACACATCCGGCAACACCCGCACCTTAAAGCCTCAGGTTCACATCCACAATGTGAAATCCAAGGTGGTGCTGGAGGTGGGCACCTCCACCGCGGCCTATGTGAAGGCGGTCAAGGGCATGATCGGCACAAATGCCGCTCTGCCGAGACTGGCGGACGATTTTGAGACGGATCATCTGTCCGTCGGTACATACGAAACCACGCTCATCGGCGAATTTTCCATCATTCCGCTGGAGGTGGTGATCGTGGACACCGCCGCACCGAAGCTGGTTCTGCGCGAGCTGACCGTCTTCACCGGCGACCGTCCTTCCCCCGCTGATTTTGTCGTGTCCTGCACCGACAAATCCGCAGTCACGTTCAGCTTTGACTCCGCCGTCAGCGTTTCGGAGGAAAAGGACATCCCCGTGACCGTCACCGCCACCGATGCGGCGGGCAATAAAACCTCCGCCGAAACGGTGCTTCACGTGACGAAAAACCGCGTGCCGCCCACCATTCACGGCGTGCGCGATCTGTCCGCATACGAGGGCGAAACCGTGTCCTACCGCACCGGCATCTACGCCACCGATGACCGGGACGGCAAGGTGACGGTGAAGATCGATGCCAAGAGCGTGAAGACCTCCAAGGCAGGCACCTATTATGTGACCTACACCGCCACGGACAGCGACGGCAACGTGGGCACCGCCACTGCGAAAGTGACCATCAAAGCCATCACCCTGAGTGCCGTCTATCCGCTGGCCGATGAGGTGCTGGCAAAGATCATCACGAACACCATGTCGGACAAGCAGAAGGCAAAAGCCATCTACAACTGGTGTACGGCCAATCTGAAATATTCCACCAGCACCAGCCATCTGATGGGCCATTTCGCCAAGGCCGCCTATTCCGGCTTCAAGCTCCACTACGGCAACTGCTACACCTATTACGCCGTGGCAAGCGCACTTCTCACCCGCGCCGGCATCTCCAACATTGAGGTACAGCGCAGCAAGCCCGACGATCCCCATTACTGGAATCTGGTCAACATCGGCGGCTCGTGGTATCATTTCGACACCTGCCCCCAGCCTGCTCCCCACAAGCTTGAGGTATTTCTGCTGACGGACAAGGCGGTGAAAGAATTCTCCCAAAACAGCATCGCCGGCTATTACAGCTTCGACAGCTCAAAATATCCCGCTACTCCATAAAACGAAAGGATGATTCAAATGAAAAAATTTCTCGCAATTCTTCTCGCCGCGCTGATGGCATTTACCATGGCAGCCTGCGGCGGTGCGGCTTCCGATGACACCGATGCCGCCGGAAATGATGCCGCATCCGCTCAGAATCACGCCACCTGCACCGTCACCCTCGATTCCGGTGCCGTCATCGTGATCGGCGGCGCGGCGAACGATACGGTTTCCAAGCTCGGCGACCACATCGACTACATGGAAGCTCCCAGCTGTGTCCATGAGGGCAGTGACAAGGTGTACACCTACGACGGATACACCGTCACCACCTCCCCCGATGCCGCCGGCAATGAATATGTAGCCGAGCTTGCCCTCACCTCCGACGTGGTGGCACTGGACAACGGCGTGTACATCGGCTGCACTCTGGATGAGGTCAAGGCGGCCTTCGGTGACAGCTTCGAGGAGAGCTTCGGCGTGTGCAAGTTCACCCTCGACGG
>SVSO01000240.1 GCA_015064195.1 Oscillospiraceae bacterium | reverse complement strand
ATTTATCCTCCCGATTTCCCGGGAGGACGAGCTGCTGCAGAAAAAGATGGCGGAAAACGGCGGAAAATTCGGCTATGTGGACAATCCGTACCCCTGCGGCCTGTTCGCAAGGCGGCTGTCAGAGCTTGATTTCGGCCGGCTGACCGTGCTCTACGGCGGCAACGGCTCGGGAAAATCCACGCTTCTCAATCTCATCGCCGCCCGGCTGGAGCTGAATCGCATCGCGCCTTACAATTCCGGCGAGCTTTTTGATGAATACGCCGCCGCCTGCGACTATGAGCTGGGCTATGACGACGAGGGCTTCCGCTATCGCATTCCAAACGGCAGCCGCATCATCACAAGCGACGATATTTTCGATTATATGCTGGCGGTGCGGACGAACAATGGGGAAATTTCGGCGGAAAAAGCCGCTGTTCGCGCAAGCTATCGGGACATCAAGGGCCGCGAGATCGGCGACACGGTGAAAATGCGCAGTCTTGACGATTACGAAGCCGTGCGCACCCAGCTGCTTGCCCGGAGCAAATCCGTGTCCCGCCGCGAATTCATCCGCAGAGTTGCCGGAAGCGAAGTGCCGCTCCGGAGCAACGGCGAGACGGCGCTGGATTATTTCGAGGCGAAGCTGAAAAATGACACGCTGTACTGTCTCGATGAGCCGGAGAACAGCCTGTCGCCGAAGCTGCAGATGAAGCTGGCGGCCACGCTGACCGAGCTTGTGCGATATTGCGGCGTTCAGCTGATTATCGCCACCCATTCGCCGTTTCTTCTGGCCATGGACGGAGCGCGGATCTACGATCTCGACGCGGAGCCGTCTGTGGTGAAGGATTGGTGGGAGCTTGAAAATTGTCAGGCGTATTTTAACTTTTTTGAGAAAAATCGCCACCTGTTCGGCTGATTATTCTGCCCGGGTTTCCGATGCGTGATCGCAGAGATGGCCGTCGAAGCCGACAAGCTTCAGTTTGAAGTGGCCGTCCTCGAATTCCACGACGGTGATGGAAGCATTGGGCAGACTCGGCGCATTGCGGGTGTCGGTCATGGACGCGCCCGTCCAGCCGATGAGTAGGGAGCGGATCGTGCCGTTGTGGGCGGAAACAAGCACGGTCTTGCCGTTGTTCGCCCGTGCGATGCGGCGGAGGGCAAGCTCCGTCCGGCCCGCAAGCTCGGCGTAATTCTCGCCGTTTCCGAATCGCGCATAGCCGTCGCCGCTGCTCATGCGTGCAAATCGTTCCGGCTGCTCCTGCTTCACCTCATCGATGAGTCGATTCGTCCAGTTTCCCAGATCCACCTCGCGAAGCTCAGGCGTTGTGTGAATCTCCAGCCCCAGCGCATCGGCGGTGGGACGGGCGGTATTCACGGCGCGGGAAAGATCGCTGGACCAGATGCAGTCGATGGTGTAATGGGACGTGAGATACCACGCCGCATCCTCGGCCTGCCGGTATCCCGACGGCTCCAGCGGCACGTCGTGCTGGCCGGAATAGCGGCGTTCCTTATTGTAGGTGCTGAATCCGTGACGGAGCAGAATGAGTGTGGTCATATGTTACCTCGCGAATTGAAATGATAGCAATAGTATACCATAAATTTCCGGAAAAAGCAAGAAAAATCACAAAGGATGGTGGAAAACCATGAACAAACTTCAATTTTTGGGCACAGGCGCGGCGGATTTTGCCAAGCTCAGGGCGGCGAATATTCCCGACCGGCTTGACGCAGATGCCCGCCGAAGCTCCGCCGCGCTCCTCCATGGGCATATGCTCATCGACTGCGGCCCCCACACCCTCGACTGTCTGCGCATCCTCGGCATCGCGCAGGAGTGCATCACCGATCTGTTTATCACCCACCTGCACAGCGATCATTTCGATCCCGAAAACGTGCGGACGCTGGCGAAAAATCGGCCCGGACTGCGCATTTTCGTGAGCGACGCGGCCATGATGCCGGAGATCCCGGGAGCAGTGGTGATACCCATGGAAAAATATCGTTCGTACACGGTGGCGGATGGTGTGACGGTGACGGCGGTGGATGCCAATCACGACGCGGATTTTGCCCCCCAGCATTATCTGTTTGATTTTGACGGCAAAAAGCTTCTCTATGCGCTGGACGGGGCATGGTTTATCAACAAATCCTACAATTTCCTGAAGGGATGCGGACTTTCCGTGCTGGTCATCGATGCAACCTGCGGCGATTATGAGGGGGATTTCCGGATGGCGGAGCACAACTCCATCCCCATGATACGGCTCATGCTGCCGTCCCTCCGCACGGTGGGGATTGTGAATGATAACACGAAGATCGTGCTGTCTCATCTCGCGCCGTCGCTCCATGACACCCACGAAAACACAGTAAACAATGCGGCGCGTGACGGACTCAGCGTCGCTTATGACGGAATGGAGATGGAATTCTGATGCGCAAAACCTACATTACCACCATGCCCGACCACATCGGCGCATTTCTTCTTGCCAGCAAATGCCTTGCAGGGCGGGGCATCAACATAACCCGCGTCAGCTACAACAAGGCCGTGGATTCCCACACGCTGTTCATCGATGCGGAGGGCGATCCGGAGCAGCTGGCGGCGGCGGATGAGGAGCTGGCCGGCATCGGCTATCTCCACGGCAGCGGCGATTCCCACGTGATCCTGCTGGAATTTCTCCTGCCCGACGTGCCGGGAAGCGTGACGGCGGTGCTGGAGCTGATCGCCCAGTTCAGATTCAACATCTCCTACATCAGCTCACAGGAAAATGACACGGAATTCCAGCGGTTCAAAATGGGACTGCTGGTGGACGATCCCGCGTCCCTTGTCACCTTCATCGACCGGGCCCGTGAGCTGTGCGAGGTGGCGGTCATCGACTACAACCGCTCGGAGAAAATTTTCGACAATTCGGTATTCTATCAGTCATTCGTCAACAGCCTCATCGAAGCGGGCGGCATTTCACCGGATTCCCGGGACGAGCTGCTCATCAACGCCAATCTCGCCATGCAGGTGCTGGATGAAGCGGGCGGATCCCCTCACCGCACCTTCGATTCCATCAGCAAATTTGCGGCGATGCTGGCCGGATGCCGTGGGGAAGCCTTCTCGCCCCGCGTAACGCGCCACGCCATCGGCGAGGACAGCGAAATGATCGTCATCGAGCCGCCCTGCGGAAGCAACACCATGATCCTGCAAAGCGGCGGGGAGCTGCTGTTCATTGACACCGGCTATGCGTATTACCGGGAGGAAATGCTGCGGCTTGTAAGAGAGCTTGTGCCGGAATTCGATACGATGAAAAAGCGGGTGCTGGTGACGCACGCGGATGTGGATCACTGCGGACTTCTGCCGCTGTTCGATGAGATCATCGCTTCGGAGAAAACGGCGGCGTGCCTGCGGGCGGAGGCATCGGGCGAGGACGGCTTCCGGGAGAAAAATTACCTCCACAAGCCCTACATCCGCATCTGCAAGACCCTGACCGAATATCAGCCGCCGGATGCATCGCGGATCACCGTGCCGTGGCCGGATTTCACGCCGGAATTCGGCGCGCTGTGGCAGATCGGCTTCTTCCGTCACGGCGAGCTGACGTTTGAAGTGTACGAAGGCCGGGGCGGTCATTTGCCCGGTGAGATCGTGCTCATCGATTACGCCCACCGCATCGCCATCACCGGCGATATTTACGTCAATCTGGGCGGCATGACCTCCGAGCAGAAGCAGTACAATCAGTACGCGCCCATCCTCATGACATCGGTGGACACCGATCCGAAGCTTTGTGCGGCGGAACGAGCGGCGGTGATGCAGCGGCTCGGCGCGGGACAGTGGCGCATTTTCGGCGCACACGGCGGCGCAAAGGAATACGAGCCGGGAACAAAATAGGCGAAAAAATGCCGCGCAATGCGCGGCATTTTTTGATATTATCGATCTTCGCGGAAATAGGTCATGCCGAGTGCGGCAGGGGCCTGATATTCCTTCTTCTTGCGGAGAGTGATGAAGATGAGCATGAGAATGGTCATCAGATAGGGAAGCATTTCGATGAACTGTGAGCCGATGGAGATCTCGCTTCCGAAGAAAGGGAAGGAGAAGTTCTGGATCTTGAGTGCCAGTGCGCGCATTGCACCGAAGAAATACGCGCCGAAGATGGCCTTGAGGGGATTCCACGTGGCGAAGATGACCAGCGCAACGGCGATCCAGCCGATGCCGGCGGTCATTTCCTCCTGCCAGCGGAAGGCATAGGCCAGCGACAGGAATGAGCCGCCGAGACCGCAGAGTGCGCCGCCGAGACAGATGTGGATGTATTTGTATGCGGTGATGTTGATGCCCGAAGCATCGGCCGCACCGGGATTTTCGCCGATCATGCGCATACACAGGCCGAGGCGGGTGTACTTCATGTAGACGAACAGGATGATGGCCAGCACGATGGAGATCGGCACATACATACTCTGCTCAAACAGCATTTTTCCGATGATCGGGATATCCGACAGGACGGGTATCGATTTGACACCGAACAGCAGACGGATGTTTTCCGGCAGATTTTCCTGGGTGTAATTCTGACCGAGGAAGCCGGAGAAGCCCGTGCCGAAGATGGTCAGCACCAGACCGGTGACGATGTGGTTGCCCATGAAGGTGACGGTGATGACTGCGTAAATGAGCGCACAGATCGCGCCGGAGAGAAGGGCGACCAGCATGGCGATCCACGGATTCTGGGTGTTGACGCCCGCCATGAAGCCCGTGACGGCTCCCATCAGCATCATGCCCTCAACGCCCAGATTGGTGTGACCAACCTTCATG
>SVSO01000239.1 GCA_015064195.1 Oscillospiraceae bacterium | reverse complement strand
CCCATCACCGATGCCGAATATGAGCAGATCGGCACGCGCTGTCTCGACATTGCCCGTGAAACCATCACCAACAACGGCTCGCGAAAAATTCACGGTGCGCTTGACATTTTCCCGAAACGCTGTGTGACGCTGGGAATGCGGCAGCTGCTCCGCGCAAAGGTGTTCAAGGTCTACCTCTACTGCGACTGGCAATGGGGCATCATGCGAAAGGGCGCACTCCATCCGCCGACAAAAGCCGCACCTGTGACCTTCCTGCAAAATCATCCGGACAGTGAAATGGTCGTCACCGAGGAGCTGTTACAGTTTATGCTATGAAAAAAGAATGGGGCATATCTCATAGAGATATGCCTCATTCCTTTTTACTGTAATCCTGCCATAGCGACCGCGATCATTATGAGTAAGACTGCGCTGTCCTTCCCGACCGCGGTCCTTGTATTTGAGAATATATTTCTGCAAAGGATAAGCAAGCGTCGGTAAAATGCTGAGAAACAGCAATCCACCGGGCAAATGCCATATGCTCAGCATCTTGACAGGCTCCTGAAAATATGATATAATTCATTCAGGATGCATCCGCTTTTGTCGGAAGCATCCTGAAATTACGCAATATTTGGAGGCAAAGTATGCGGCAGCTTCCCACCTATAATATGAACGATTATCCCGCAAGCATCGTGGCGGCTGGCATCAAGCAGGCCGTCACCACCTGCTGTCACTGGCACGACTGCTGTGAAATGGAGCTGGTGCTGGACGGCACGGGCGTACATTATATCAACGGTGCGCCTCATCCGATGCGGCCGGGAGATCTGTACCTGTTCACGCCGGCGGACAATCACGAGATCCACGCCGACGAATGCGTCACCGTCATCGGCATCATGTTTGAAGAAAAGCTGGTCACAAGCGAGCTTTTCTCCCGCATCCTTGCTCTCGAAGCCATGGGCGAGACCCTGCTCGTCAACCTTAACGGTGAGGTTCACAATATGGTGAAATGCTGCTTTGAGGCGGTTCTTCGGGAGGAAATCATGCTCCGGGAAGAGAAAAATCCCGGTGACTCCGCCCTTTACATCAGCCGGTTGCTGGACTGCATTCTCGTGGAGCTGCTCCGTGCGCTTGTTCCGTCGGACACATTGCCCACCGTCGCGCCGGTCAGAGATGCTATTCTCCATCTCTACCGTCACTACACCGAGCCGCTCAGCCTGAGCGGTGTGGCGGAGCATCTGCATCTCAACAGCAGTTATTTTTCCCAATTGTTCCGCAAAACCACCGGCCAGACCTTCAAGGGCTACCTCATCGACCTGCGGCTTCGCAATGCCTGCCGTCTGCTTGCCGGAACTTCCCTCTCCGTCACCGAGATCTGCTTTTCCTGCGGATTTGAGTCCTATTCCCACTTCATGCGCACCTTCAAGGAACGCTATCACGTCAGCCCGCTGGTGTTCCGGCGAAACAATCTCACCCCAGCAGAACGTCCGAGATGAGCATAACGCAGAATCCCACAAGAAGCGCGTAGGTTGCACCCCGCTCACTGCCATGGGCGTGGGTTTCGGGGATCATCTCATCGCTGACCACGTAAAGCATGGTTCCGCCCGCAAATGCCAACGCAAAGGGCAGGATCGCCGATGCAAGGCTGACGGCAAAATAGCCGATGAGCGTGCCCGCCACCTCCACAAGTCCGGTGATCAGCGCACAGATGAAGGTTTTTTTCGGCGTGACACCGGCCGCCAGCATGGGGCCGATGATGACCATGCCCTCGGGGATATTCTGCAGAGCGATGCCGCCGGCGATCATCAGTGCCTGGGACACATTGCCCGAGCCGAAGCCCACGCCTGCCGCGATTCCCTCGGGCAGATTGTGGATGGCGATGGCGGTGACAAACAGCAGAACCTTGCTGAGATTCGCGTTATGATGAGCCTCGATGTCACTTCCCACCAGCTTGTGCAGATGAGGCACCAGCTTGTCGATGAGATTCAGGCAGAGCGCACCGGTGAAAATGCCGGCGATGGTGATGAGAATGCCGAATTTTCCGCCGTATTCGAGGGACGGCAGAACCAGTCCCAGCACGGCCGCCGACAGCATGACGCCCGCCGCAAAGGACAGCACGATATCCGAAAAGCGGTGGGAAATATGTTTGAACAGAAAACCGATCACCGAGCCGATGATCGTCGCGCCGCCAACACCGATGGCGGTCAGCAGTACCATTTCCATAAGTAATCTCCTTGTTGATACGAAAAGCACCCGCCTGCGGGTGCTTTTCGATTGATCATATCCGTTCGCTGCCCATCAGGATCTCCGAAATGACATCCAGCACCTTGTCATGACAGCCGCCGCAGCCCGTGGAGCAATGGGTGACTTTCTGCACGTCCTCGAATGCCTTCAGCACATTATCAAACTCCTGATGCTTGTGCAGTGCGTCCGCAATGTCAAAATAGCTTACCTGCTTGCAATTGCAGATCACATAGTTTTCTTTCATCGGATGCCTCGTTTACAGAACCAGCGAAGGTGCCGTGTAGACACGGGTTCCAAGCTCCTGATTGAGCATATACAGGCTCTTGGGATCCGAGCCGAACAGCTCCATCTTGGCGATCAGGTCGTTGGCGTTGGTTTCTTCCTCACCCTGCTCCTTGACGAACCAGTCGAGGAACTGCATGGTGCGGAAATCCTTTGCTTCATAGGCAGCCGCGTAGATGTCGTTGATGAGAGAGGTCACATAGATCTCATGGTTGAGGCCTGCCTTAAGAACCGCCATATTGTCCTCGAATTCGGGGGTAGGCTTGTCGATGGCATCCAGCGTGACAGCCATGTTGTTGTTCTGCAGGTAGGTATAGAACAGGATCGCGTGATCTCTCTCCTCCTGTGCCTGGATCATGTACCAGTTTGCAAAACCGTCCAGCGACTTTGCCTTGAAATAGTTGGAGAACTGCAGATACAGGTATGCGGAATAGAATTCCTTGTTGATCTGCGCATTGAGCAGTGCGTGTACTTTTTCGTTCATCATCAGAGTTTCCTCCCTATAATATAAGATTGCAATTATATTATAGCACAAACCCGGAATGAAGTCAAGCATTGTGAGCAGAATTCTTTTTGATTAAAAGCATTTTCCGGTTTTGCAGTCCTCCGCCGAGCCGCATCGGTAGCACAGCTCGTTGGGGCATTCATGATCCCGGAAAAAGCCCACCAGATTCTGCACCGTCGTCTCGGCGATACTCCGCAGTGCCTCCTCCGTGAGAAACGCCTGATGGGAGGTGACGATGACATTGGGCATGGAGATGAGCCGCGCCAGCGTGTCGTCGTCGAGAATGTGGCCGGAAAAATCCTCGAAGAACAGATCGGATTCTTCCTCGTACACATCAAGGCAGGCCGCGCCAACCTTGCGGGATTTGATGCCGGAGAGCAGCGCCTCCGCATCCACCAGCGCACCGCGGGAGGTATTGAGCAGCACCACGCCGCGCTTGCACTTTTCAAGGGATTTTTCGTCGATGATGTGATAGGTATCCTCGGTCAGCGGGCAGTGGAGGGAGATGATGTCACTTGCCGCGAACAGCTCGTCGAGGAATACATAACGAATCGTGTCGCCATTGTCAAGGCCCGGCGCGGGGAATTTATCGTAGGCCAGCACCTTCATGCCGAATCCCCGGCAGATGTCGATGAACACCCGTCCGATGCGGCCCGTGCCGATGACACCCACCGTCTTGCCGTGGAGATCGAAGCCCGTCATGCCCGTGAGACTGAAGTTGTAGTCGCGGGTGCGGATGAACGCCTTGTGGATGCGTCGGATGGAGGTGAGCAGCAGTGCCATGGTATGTTCCGCCACCGCGTAGGGCGAATAGGCGGGCACGCGCAGAACGTGGATCTTCCCGAATGCGTACTTCATGTCCACATTGTTGAAGCCGGCGCAGCGCAGTGCCACCACCTTCACGCCAAGCTCGCACAGCTGATCGATGACCGCCGCGTTGACCGTATCATTGACAAATACGCACACGCCGTCAAAGCCATGGGCCAGCTCCGCCGTATCTTCCGTCAGCTTTGTCTCGAAATATTTGAATTCCACACCGTTTGCCGCGCCGAATGCATCGAACGCCGGCTTGTCGTATGGCTTGGTATCAAAGAATGCAATTTTCATGATAGGATTTCCTCCTTAACTTTTGTATATATAGTATACCAGATTCGTGTTATTATGTATGTTGAAATTTCAACAGATTTAGAAAAAATTTGTATTTTTGTGATTTGCGAAAAAAGCTTGACAAATCTCCCCACATCCTGTATAATGAAAGCGTATCCAAAATTATCCCGAAAAGGAGACACATTAATGAAATTTTCCACCAACTTCGTCGCGGCCGGCAAGGAGTTTACCACATGGTACAACTATGTCCCCGCCCCCGCATTCCGCCGCAGCTTCACCATTGGCAAAGTAACGACCGCCGAGCTGACCATCTGCGGTCTCGGACTCTATGAGCTGTTCGTCAACGGAAACCGCATCACCCGCGGTCTGCTCTCTCCCTATATCGCCAATCCGGACGACATCCTCCCCTATGACACCTACAATCTCCTGCCCTATCTCAACAACGGCGAGAATGTCATCGGCGTGCTCCTCGGCAACGGCATGCTCAATTCCTTCGGCGGACAGGTCTGGGAGTTTGATACCGCCCGCTTCCGCAGTGCGCCCAAGCTTGCCCTCACCTTTGAAGCGGCGCTGGAGGATGGTTCCGCCGTGGAATTCGACGCGGCATCCGGCTTCAAGTGCGCCCCCTCGCCCATCATTCTTGATGATATC
>SVSO01000238.1 GCA_015064195.1 Oscillospiraceae bacterium | reverse complement strand
TGTCGAGACAGCGCGTGCCGATCTGCTCATATTCGGCATCGGTGATGGGATCGTCCTCCTCCGGCGGCTCATTGAAAGCAATGTGACCGTTGATGCCCACACCGGTGAGACAGCAGTCGATGGTTTCAAAGGAATCGATGAGCGCGTCGATCTCCGCCTCTTTGCCCGGCTCCGGGAAAATCCGCTGGGACTTGGGCATGACAAGCGCCGGATCGATGCGGCTGTACAGCATCCGATCCATGGTGGCATGGAAGCTGAGGGGACTATGATAGGGGATGGTTTTGTCATCGTCGGTCAGATATTCGTCCATGTTGATAAACCAGCAGTCCTTGAGACTCAGGCGGCGGGCGTTGATCTTCTCCGCGAGGATGGGATAGTGACCGATGGGGCCGACGGGGATGATCATCACCGTGGTTTCGCCCTGCTTTTCCTCGATGATTCCCGCCATGATTTCCGCCATTTCTTCATACATGGCGGCTTCCGATTCCATAACGCGGAAGGGAAGACGGGCGTTTTTCTGAAGCTCCCCGGGGGAGCAGGTGTAGATGTTCATAGATTTCCTCCTGATTATATGAATGTTCCGTCCAGCATGACCTTGTGAACGGTGAGCGTCGGGGTGAAGATGCAGAGATCGGCGCATTTTCCGACGGCGATGGAGCCGACTTTGTCAGCTTTGCCGATGATGCTTGCCGGGGTCAGGGATGCCATGCGCACCGCATCGGTGAGGGGGATTTTGCAGTCATCCACAAAATTTTTCACCATCCGCGACAGAGGCTGGATCGATCCCGCCAGCCGTGTGCGGTCGGGAAGCCGTCCCACGCCGCCGTCCACGACAAACTGCTGCAGTCCATCACTGCCCAGCGCCCACAGTCTGCCATCGTCCGGCATTCCTCCGGCACGCAGACAGTCGGACACGATGCACAGCCGATCCGCGCCTTTGCACCGATAGGCGATCTGCACCAGCTCCGGCGGCATATGATAGCCATCACCGATGATCTCCGCCGTCATATCGTCCCGGGTCAGGCCGATTTCGCACAGCCCTGCATACCGCGTGCCGTCGATCATAGCCACCGTGGACATGGCGCACCAGAGATGGGTGCAGTGCCGCAGTCCAGCTGCAATTGCCGGCAGGATCTCCGGCTTTGAACCGGCATCGTGACCGCCGCAGGGCAGAATTCCCGCCGCCGTCAGTGCCGCACACATCTCCGCCGCACCGTCAAGCTCCGGCGAAAGGGTGACGGTTTTGATCACATCCCGGTTCTCGATGAGCCAGTCATAGCCATCCCGCGCCGGTATCATCAGATGGGCTTCCGGCTGTGCGCCTTTGTTTTTCACCGACAGATACGGCCCTTCCGCATGAACGCCCAGCACCCGTGCACGATCCTCCGGTGCGCGGTTCATTCTCTCCCGCGCATGGGAAACCATTTGCAGAATGGGCGCTTTTGGGGCGGTCAGTGTGGTGGGAAGCAGGGAAGTAGTGCCGTTTTTCGCATGAAAGCGGAGGGCGGTGTCGAATGCATCCGTGTCCGCATCCATAAAATCCGCACCGCCGCCGCCGTGGGTGTGAATATCCACAAGACCCGGCGCGATGTAGAGTCCCGATGCATCAATGATCGTGGAATCCGTCAGATCTTTGCCGATTTCGGCGATGATTCCTCCACAAATGCGCAGATCGGCTCGAAGCAGTCTGTCCGGCAGAATGAGCGTTCCGTTTTTGATGAGCATAAAAATCCTTCCTAAGTTATATAACTATACAATGTCACTGTTGGTGTCGAGCCGCAGAGAGCCGCCGGTATGCCGCTTGTACAGCTTGGTGAAATAACTGGCATCGGCAAAGCCCAGCGTGACGGCGATCTCCTGAATGGAGCGTCCTTCGGCATACAGCCGCTTGGCTTCATCAAAACGCAGATTGTTGCGGTATTCGATGGGGGACATTCCCGTGTATTCGATGAATTTTTTACGGAAATAGCTTTCGCTCATATTGCAGACTTCTGCATACGCCCTGACCGGCAGATTCTCTTTATAATGACCGGATATAAAAGTGAGCGCCGGCGCGATGATGCTGCGGGTGAGCTGGCTGGTGCTGTCATCGAGAACGAGGCGGGAGAG
This sequence comes from Oscillospiraceae bacterium, assembly GCA_015064195.1. The sequence continues at coordinate 2,665 of SVSO01000238.1, read as the reverse complement.
CAGCTGAAACATGAGACTTTTGGTACGCAGGACGTAGTAGGACGATTCCCGACAGCACTGGCTGATCTCCAGAAACAGCTTGATGAACAGACTGTGATAATCGCTCCAGCGGTGAAATACGCCCTTCTCCAGCTGGATCTTCTGCCCGTCTCTGCCGTACAGTTCAAAGCAGATGCCGATGCCGCTGCACACGCAGTCCCGGCTGGGCTGTGCGCGGGTCATGTAGCGCGTGCCCTCGGGGATGAACAGAATCGTTCCAGCAGGCACGGTGAAACGCTGATCCTTCGTCTGATAAAGCCGCGTGCCGCCGGTGATGATGTGCAGCAGATTGTTCTCGCGGCCGCGCTCCATATAAACGTGGGAATCTCCCGCCGGAAAATCCTCCTTGCGGGATGTGATGGTGCGGATATCAAAGTCAAGATGGGACAGCTCGCTGATGGGAATGAAACCCATATGGCTCACACTCCTTTCGTGTATATACTTATTTTACACAATAATATACAAAAAGTCAAGCATGAAACCGCTCGAAACTGGAAATAAAATCGAATCCTACCGAAACATAATCAAATCCTACCTTGCATCCGGCGGGATTTTCATGTATAATGGAAATACCACAAAAAATTTTTACTTCGGAGGAATTTATCATGGAAAAAATCAGAATCGGACTTATCGGCGTGGGCGGCATTATGAACGGTGCCCACATTCCCGGCTACCTTGGCTGTGATGACTGCGAGATCACGGCCATCTGCGACATCCGGCCGGAAGCACTGCAGAAGACCGGCGACCGTCTGAACATCCCGGCGGAGCATCGCTATGCTGACTACCGCGATCTGCTGGCATCCGGCGTCATCGATGCGGTGGACATTGCCACCTCCAACGATGTTCATGTGCCCATCGCGCTGGCAGCTCTTGATGCAGGCTTCCCGGTGAGCGTGGAAAAGCCCATCGGCATGAACTTCGGCGAAAGCCTTGCGCTGGAGCAAAAATCCAAGGAGACGGGACTTCCCGTGTTCATCTGCTTCTCTTGGCGTTACCGCAACTTCCCGCGCTACATGAAGTATCTCATCGATGAGGGCGAGATCGGCGATCTGTTCCACATCTACATCACCTGCATCAAGGACAGCGGACTCTGGAAGGGCCGCCGGCTGGAGTGGCGGTTCCAGGAAGAGCGGGCAAGCTCCGGCGTGCTGTGCGACCTGGGCTCCCATATGTTCGACATGATCCGCTTCTTCGGCGAGGAATTCGAGAATGTCTACTGCGACCGCGGCATTTTCGTCAAACGCCGCCAGAAGCTGGATTCCGATGAGTGGGCGGATGTTACCACCGACGACTGGGCTAACGTGATCTGCCGCCTGAAGAGCGGTGTATCCGCCGATGTGCGCATCTCCCGCACCGCTACCACAGAGAAGGATACCATCGAATTCTATGTCATCGGCACCAAGGGCGCGCTTCGCTTCATCTACGAAAACGGAAAGCAGAGACTGCTCCGCTGTACCGGCGATGACATTGCATCCAACAATTTCGTGGAGATCGAAGTCCCCGCAGAATTCCAGGTGGGCGGTCAGAGCCGTTCCTATGTGGATCTGCTGAAGGGCAATCCCGACAAGTATGCGGCCACCATTTCCGAGGGTCTGTACAGCCAGGTTGCGGTTGACGCGGCAAAGCTGTCCAGCGAGCTTGGACGCGCTGTCACGGTGAAGGAGCTGTTTGAAGGAGGCGCAGAATGAAATACGGAACGCTTGTAAGAATCCCCGAGGGCGGCGATCTTGCCGCCATCTGCGATGAAAAATTTGCCGCCATCACCGCCATCGGCCTTGATTCCTGCCAGCTGGTCTATAAGCCGGCGGTCTACAAAATGGAGGATGCGGACATCATCCGCGCCCGTGCCGATGCCCACGGAGTCGAGATCTCCGCGCAGTTCTGCGGCTTCCGCGACGCCTACTCGCAGGTATGGGACACCTATTTTGACTACAGAATCGCCGGCATCAACAATCCGAAATACGGCGCGGAGCGTCTGAATTATCTCTTTTCCGCCATCCCGTTCATGAAGCGGCTGGGTATCACCGACATGGTCATCCACGCCGGATTCCTGCCGAACGATCCCTTTGCGCCGGAGTATATTGACATGGTGGTATCGGTGCGTGTGCTGGGCGGTAAGCTGAAGGCGGCGGGCATGAATCTGCTGTTTGAGACCGGCCCGGAATCGCCCATTTCGCTGGTGCGGCTCATCGAGGATACGGGACTTGACAACCTGTTCATCAACTTCGACACGGGCAACCTCATCCTCTACGGCTTCGGCAATCCGGTGGATGCGGCGTACACCTTCGGCAAATATGTGCGCAATATGCACGCCAAGGACGCACTTCCGCCCCGCGATCCGCGAAAACTTGGCACCGAGGTGGAGATCGGCACGGGATTTGTGGATTTCGATAAGACCTTCAGCCTGCTCTCGGAGGTGGGCTATGATCGCTATGTGACCATCGAGCGGGAGATTTCCGGCGGCGATCAGGGCGCAAGCATCGCATCGGCTATGGATTATTTAAAGAAGATCGTAAAAAAATATCAATAAAGGGAACCTCTAAATATTCACAAATCAAATATCCCCCTTGAATAACGATCCCTCCCGAAGATAATTCATACAAAATTCATATAATTTCACCATTTG
>SVSO01000237.1 GCA_015064195.1 Oscillospiraceae bacterium | reverse complement strand
ATGGCCGTTTCCTGCTCGGTTTCGTATTTCTCCATATGCCCCTTTGGCAGACCGCAGTGGCCGAGATTCATGCGGATGACGAGAAATCTTCGCTCGCCGTCCACCTCGGTGAACACCACCGCACCGCAGGATTTTTCTCTGAGGCAATAGATGCGCGGCGAATTTGCAGATTCCCAATAATCCACTGTTTCCGCGATCCTCGACTGCGTCCATGCCGCAGTATCCGCATCCCCGGCATCCAGCAGCACCGTCACACCGCCGTTTTCCCGGTCGATGAGCATACCGACCGCCTGCCCTTCCGCAATATCACCCGCCGCGAGAATTTTTCCCGCACAGGCGAGATAAGCGGTAAATACCTGATAGCCGCCGCCATCGGTGAGCATCACTGTTCCCCGCGCTAAATCCTCATGCTGTGCATAGATACGGATCTCCAGTCTTCGACCGAGTACCGATTCCGCGAAGCTTCTCTCCGCGTATTCCTGCGACCGTCGATTCTCGTTGTTTCCGACAAACGCCATCGGTTCGGCCTCCCTTCTATCGTAGTCTTTCCTTATATTATATCATACTTCCCCGCAGATTTCAAATAATATTCACAATATTAACTAACTCTTTACAAACGCTTCAAAAAGTGCGCGCTCCGTCGTGGAAGCGCGCACTGTGTTATTCGGTTCGGTAGTCATCGATCTCCCAATAATCGATGATCTCCAGCGTCGTATTGCTCATACCGTAGGGGCCTGCGCTCTCCGGCACATCGCCGCTCGCGTAATCATCCCGCCAGCGATCGTGACTGCGGATGCGGATGGTAGCGGTTGCGATGGCCTGCGACTGCCGCCATTTGCTGTACAGCGTCACATTGAGGTGAGTTTCGGAGACAAACCGCCGGGCGGAGCTTCCGTAAACGGAGACGTTATCGAAGGTTTCGCCCATATACTGGTTATAGATCCGGTTCTGGTCGCGGTATTCCCTCTCCGTGCCGGTGAAATGCCAATCGACGATCTCGCCGGTAATATCGAGATTGCGCCCCACATTAGCGGGAATTATCGCCAGCATTTCGTCCTCGCGGTATGCATAACCGTCCCGGCCTGTGATTCTGTTTGCGATCTCGCCCATATTCGGCCGTCCGAACTCGATATGCCGATTCACGTGGTCGGAATATTTCAGCTCGATGAAGCCGTCGCCGTAAAACTCGATGCGCGGATCATTGAGGATCGCGCAGACCTCCCCGCCGTTCTGCAGGTAGTGCAGACCCTGCGTCCATTGTCCGTTTTCGTCCTTCTCCGTCGTATACGCCATGATCCTGAGCAGTCTCTCCTCCGGCGGCGGTGCGGAATCGTACCACGGGATGGTATAGGTTTCCGTCGCCTTCGCGATCGCTCCCGCCGCATTGACATAGCCAACCAGCGATGCGAGGATCAGTGCGAAAATCAGCATAAATCGCCAGAAGCTCCGTAGAGTTTCTTCCAGTTCATCGATTCTGTCGGTGTCGTTCATGTGTACGCTCCTTTCCTCTTATGTACTACATTTATAATAACATATTTCACTACATTTGTCAATACCTTTTGCAAAAAAATAAGAGGCGATTTTTCGCCTCTTATTGATTTCCGAACAGGTTCATGCCCCATTTTGTTGCCTGCCCCTCGAACCAGATCGCGTCGTATGGTTTCTTCGGCGGATGGCCGAGTGCTTCGCTCAGATGCCGCCAGTGCCATCGGATCGCGCTTGGGATGGTGATGACCATCGGCATCAGCGGGCCCCACAGGATATTCTGCAGGCCGTGGCCATGCTCGTGTGCGCACAGATGGAGGGAAGGATTTTTGCAGGTGAGGAAAAACAGTCCGAACTCCAGCCCGCCCCAATTCTCGCCCACCTCGATATACCAGCAGTATCCGAACCGTTTCGGCCGTTTTCCCGCCGCCATGAGAACGGCGAAGGTCAGTGCGCCGGCCAAGGTCAGCGGTGCGCCCCATGTTAAGGACAGCGCGATATACGCCGCCCTTGTGGGCCGTCTCATCGTCCCCTCAGCTCGATGGTCACGTCACCGTTTTTTTCGATAACAAGATGCATCGGGCGGATATATTTCTGATAAAACTGAGTGCATTCCGCGTCTGTCATGTGTACGCGGGTATTTTTGTACACCTCATCCAGCATGACCTCCACATTCAGCTGGACTTTTTCCGCTAAATACCGCTTGGTTTCGGCCACCAGCGCGGCGATCTTGATCTCGTTGGAATTACCCGTGCAGAAATCGTCAATATAGCAATAAAAGATATGATGGCTCTCCAGTGCGGCTTTGATGTCCGGGCCGCATTTTTCGTACTCCACCATTTCCAGAAACCGTGCGTCCGGCAACGATTCGATGAGCGCCCAATAATCCGAGTCGCTGGACGCGATGATGAAGGAATCCACGCCGTTCACGTAGAATTCGCGGGAAACGCCCATGGACAGCTTGATATCCACCAGCGATTTGGATTCCTTGACCCGCTCGGTCATGATATGCTCCACCGGGATCGTTTTGCAGTAGCTCTCGAACAGCCGCCACGCCGTGGAAGCGTGGATGTCGTTATAGAGGAAGATCTTGCTGATCTTGCCGATGGCGGCCGCATCCAGATTGTTGAGCGTGGCGGTCATTTTGTAGGGATCGGAATTCTCGCAGTCCACCACGATGACCGTTTTGGCGGAGGAATTGATGAAATCGTAGATGTTATTTTTCACGCGCTCCCCGGCATCGGTGACGCGGGAAATGTCGTCGAACAGGTCGCCGTTCATTTTGTAAAGGAGCGTGCAGAATTTTTTGTCATTGTAGAGAATATTGCCCGCGTCCTCGGGGATCCAGTTGATGTAGACCTGATAGGGATATTTCATCCGGTTGGCATAATACTGCTCGGCGGCTTTTTTCGTGCCGTCCGCCGACAGTCCGCCCGGCATGATGAAAAGCTCCCGTATGTACTGCCAGTTGAGCCAGATGGGGAAAATACCCGCGCAGTTGTTGATGCGGTCGCACAGGTGGCGGTTGATGTCGCACACGATGTCCACCAGCGTCCGGTTGTTCTTTTTGACCAGCGTGATGCCCTCTCCGGCCAGATACAGGATCGCATCCGACGGCACATATTCGGGCATGGTGAGGATGGAGCGGAATTCCCGCTGCATCTTCTGATTGATGCTTGAAAAATTGCGCTCGATGGCGGTGCGGATGCGGCAAAGCTCTCGGACGATCTTCGCGCCGGTCAGCCGGTCAAGCTCTGTGTAAATTTCAAGCCGCGGGGGCTCATGCTCATTCTCAAAAATGCGCTTCGGTACGCCGATGAGATAGGCCACCTTCGACACAATATCCTTGGTACTGTCCTTCCAGTTTTTGTTGTCATCATTCTCTTTTATTTCAAAATCCTGCGGTGAATCATGATCCCGCGAACTATTTCGATCCATAGTTTGCCTCCTTTTGGCGATATGGTTCTATTTTAACATAAAATTGTTAAAAATTCACGCGAAATTTGTCACCGCACAGCAAATATTTTTGTTCGCTTTACATGGAATACCGCTCAAAGCTGTCGCTGATTTTCTTCAGCGCCCCGCCTTCGATGCGGCTGACATAGGAGCGGGAGATGCCCAGCCGCTCGGCCACTTCACGCTGTGTCACCGCGGCTCTGCCGTCAAGCCCATAGCGCAGGCGGATGATCTGCCGCTCTCGCGGTGTCAGCTCGCTGTTGATGATGGAAATGGCACGTGCCGACCGGAGCTTCACGTCCAGATCGTCGGCAATGGTATCCTCCACCGCGATGATGTCCCCCCACGTCAGCGGATTGCCGTCTTTGTCCATGTCGATGGTCTCATTCATCGACACCTCCGCCGCCAGCTTTTTCTGCGAGCGGAAGTACATGAGGATCTCATTCGCTATCCTCACACGACGGCTCGCCGGATGCAAGATCAAGCTCACCCTCTCCCGCAAAGAGATAAACCGCCGCATTTTCGCCGTCCCACTCGATCTTTTGAATGATCGTGCGCAGATACCTCCGCTTCTCCTCCACCGTGCATTCGTCGATGCAGGCACCGACAGATGCGATCATGGAGCGAAGAAGCGCAAGTGCATCTTCCACAGGCGGATTTTGCCCCGTTAGCTTCGAAAGCTCGTCAATCTGCTCTTTCAGCGCCGCGCTGTCTCTGTGCAGCTCCTCGATCTGCGCGAGGATATATTCCTCTGCTGCTGTTCCCGCTGCTTTTGCAAGCGACGAAACCAGCGACCGGATGCCGGCATCGTTTTCCGCCAGCTTTTCCTGCAGCGATGCCAGATGCGTACTGAAAACTGTCCGGTTGTCAGTAAATGACGATCCGGTTTCAGACAGCAGCTTTGCAAGCAGCGACGCATCCTCCGGCAGCTTTTTGATTTCTTCGATTACCATGGCATCTAATATATTTCCATTCGCGTTCTTCATCGAACAACAGGTGCCCTTACTGCGTTCCTTGCTGGAACACAGGTATGTGTAGATCTGCTCCCCTGCCGCGTTCGTCCGGCCAGTCAGCTTGGGGCGCATATAATCACCGCAGGCTTTGCAGATTAACAGGCCTGACAGCAGTGCTGTATGGGAACGCGGACGGCGATAGCTCTTGGAACGGTTCACCTCCAGCATATTCTGCACCTGCACCCACGTCTCGCCGGGGATCACACCCGGATGCTTGCCGACGGCAATGACCCATTCATTCATCGGACGCTCCTTATGCGCCTTTCCGGGCTGCTGAAGCGTGCGATTGTACGCCATCACGCCAGAGGTGCCGTCGAAATCCTCCCGCTCGGCGAACACCTCA
>SVSO01000236.1 GCA_015064195.1 Oscillospiraceae bacterium | reverse complement strand
TCATTTTTGTGAAGGTACGTTTTCAGTGCATCGGTCATCTCAATGCGGGTCAGCGACTTCGGCAGTTTCAGCTTTTTCACGTTCGGAAACTGCTCAAGTACACCGCCGCCAAGCGTCGTGATCTGGTCACACACCGTTATTTCAGTGAATGCCATCTTCCATGTTTCATCCGCATTCCAGGTCGCGGTATCACCGGAACAGATGCTGCCCTCCCCCTGAAATATCAGCTCCCCCATATCGTTGCCGATGAAATACAAACCTTGGTGATTTTTCGAGTAGTATATAGCCATCACTTATTTCCTCCGCGGCAATCCGTCATCTCCGATGCGATAAGGTCTCGCCTCTTCCATGCGTTCAAAATTTTCCAGCATCATATTCTCCGGATCGGTCAGCGCCCACGCGCAGTCAACCGGAATATATCCCGGCGCAGCCGCAAGGTCGCCCACCTCACGGAATCTGCCGCCAGTGATGTCGATCACACGCAGCAGCATATCTCCCGCCGCAAGCTCGCTGCTCTCCGCGAAAAGGTACAGGTAGTGCTTTCCTTCCGCCGTTTTGATGTAATACGGATGATAGCCGCCGGTAAGGCAATTCGCATTCGCCTGCAGCTCCGTGCGGAAATACTGCGCGTCCGCATCTGTAAAAATCTCGACAGCCTCCCAGTACAGCCCATCCGCATCGGAAACGGGCGAAACATTCAGCTCCTCCGACCTGCCGTCACCGTCAAGATCGGCGTAGAACGGCTTAGCAAGCGGCAGCTCCACCATATACGCGCCCGGAACCGCCGAATATTTTTCGTTAAACAGCTCTGGATGCTCCGCAAAGCTCACCATCGCCGCAAGATGGCCGCGCCGTCCGATTTCCGCAATCTCACCGTCTGCGAAATAGAAGGTCACGCCGTTATAATCGAGCGTCCAGCGGATGCCGTCCTCCGGCGTGTCACGGAAGTAATCCGCGACAGCGGTGTCGGAAAGAAAATCTCCCGCCCATGTGTGGGAAATCAGCTCCTCTTTCACGATCGCGGGAATTTTACTCATGTCCCGGATGACATCGGTGATCCGCAGCGGTTCCCCTGTCGCTGTATCATAGGTCGTGCCGTTCAGATAGCGGTCATTGATTCTGCCGTACACCAGCGAAGAATCCGACAGCACGCTGAGCGCAACGCTGTCAGCGCGGCGTATCTGCACATCGAGAATGGAGGACTTGGTGATGAAGCTATCCGCGCCGAGAAGCGCCAGTTCGTCCTTCGCAGTGGCAAGCAGACTGTCAAACTCGTCCTCCATAGAGCGCGATGCCATGGCGTGTGTCTGTGCCAAAGCCTCCGCCAGTGCGGGATATGCCGCTGCAGCCTCATCCGACAGCAATGCCCCCGAATATTCGCTCACAGCCAGCAGAATCTCGCCATCCCATTCCTGCCTCTGGTCGAAGGACTTCACCATGGTCAGCGTATCTGCACCGCCCTTCCCGGACGCAGCGCCGCACCCGGCAAGCTGATACAGTAAAAATGTCAGCCCGATCAGCATCACAGTCACTTTTTTCATCGTGTTCCTCCTTTGGCACGGGAGGAGCGAGGGAACCTGATGCTCCATCGCCCCTCAATGTATTTATTCATGTTCGCCGGTCTGTGTCAGCCCGGCAAGAATGGCCTGCACATCCGCATCCGCCAGCGAGATTTCATAATCACCGTTTTTCATAAGAATCATCACCTGAAAGACGCAGCCATCCTGCCTTCCCTCCAGCATCGTATACGGATAATCGATGCTGGTGCAGGTATAGCCGCTCCAAGTGTACGCTCCAAGCGTAAACGGCTCCATATCGACGATATTGTCATAGAAAAATTTCGGTGATAGATAGTAATCCTTTTGTCCGAAGAAGCAGATCGTTACCCCGACATGCGTAAAAATATCTGTCTGGAGCTTCGCATCCTTGAAGATATGTACCTTCTTCGGCGTTTCCCTGCATTCGCTGTCGATGCCGCAGAATGCCATCCAGCCGTCCGGCACAATGGTTCTAAAACAGCCGCTGTCAAACAGATCGATGCGCATGCCGTTATTCTACCTTCACATAGCGGGTGTTCATGAAGTCGAGCAGCCCGTTATCATCGGACAGCCTGACCCAGCCATCCTCGCTCATGCCCTCGCCTACCTCCAGCCAGAGCGCGCCGTCACGCTCCTCCCATGCCTTCGGCGCATCGGTCATCATGCCGTCATACAGCTGAATATGCCCCGCCTTTACAGCTGCCTCAACCTCCTCAGCAGAAACGCCCTCCGGAAGAGGCATCAGCATATACAGCTTGCCGTCTTCACACACGGCGATCTGCCCGCCAATCATCTGGCGTCTTTCCTTCATCTCGTCTGCGACCGCTTCCTCATCCGATTCGTCCACATACGGCATCGGAGCCGCCAGATATTCCTCTGCATTCAGATATACCAGCTCGTCTGAATCGTTCATCATACCGACAGAATGGAATACCCACTTACCTACATAACGCATATCAAATGCCTCCTGCATTCGTAATATTTTGAAGGCTGTAGTGTACCTTCACCTATAATTATACACATTTTCCCACATTTGTCCCCCTCCATAACCCCCGTATGGTGGGGAAAATGAGATTATTTTTGCATTTTTTGCAAAAATACCGGCAGAATACACAGAATTTGAAAGCCCCGGAAGCGTTTTTGCTTCCGGGGCTGCTGTTATGTATATTATCCCTGCAGTTTTTCCAGATATAGCTTCATCGCCTCATTGGCAGCGGTATCATAGGATGCTACCAGCGACGCATAATTGCCGCCGGAGGTCATGATGTCCTTGGTGATGGCGGCGGAGAGTCCGCCCCAGTTGTAGACAAAGCCCATGTCGTAGGTGAGCTTCTGCCGCGCAAGTTCGATCATCTCATAGGATTCCTCGTCGCGGGTGTACTTACTCTCCATGCAGACGGAGTAGTAGGTTTCGGTCACGTCGCCCGATGCGGCAGCGAGAGCTTCAAGGATGAAGCCCACGGTCTCCGGCTCCGATACGGTCACAGGCACCGAAATAAACGGCGTTGCCAGATTGACGATGGTACCGTATTCCGCCTGTGCTTCGTCAAACTTCGGAAGCGGCAGAATACCGAAATCCAGTTCGATGTCGCGGTAGTTGCGGCGCACCATGGACAGCACCATGCTCTGGAAGAGCGCCTGCTTGTTGCCCAGCATATTTGCAATCACAACGGATGTGTTTTGCGTAATTTTCGACCAGTCGAAGGAAAGTGTCGTGTCGCTGAGGATACTGTTCATCTTCTCGAACGCCGTATGCGCCCGCTCGGATTTTCCGGTGAAGACCGGCTCGCCGGATTTTTCGTCCATCTCATACAGATACACATCAAACGCGCCGAAGTAGGGTGCTGCTGCCGCATTGTTGGCGAACATCAGACCATAGCGGTCGTTTTCGTCCCATGTTCCGTTGGCATCTAAATCCTCGTTCACCAGCTTCATACAGGACAGCATCTTATCCACCGTCCATTTGCCCGCGCGGACGACATCGTACAGGTTTTCGATCTTGAAATCCTCCGCCATCGGACGATTGTAGGTGAGAATCATCGTGGATTCGTCATCGGTTACCAGAATGTCGCCATTGATGAAGGGCAGATTTCCCTTGAGCGCCACGTCACGCACAAGGTTCTGATCCCAATATAGCTTTTCGGTGTTCAGATTCGGAAGCGCAAGCAGATTCCAGAGGATGCCGTTATCCACATTTTTGGCAATGTCAAGACGCATCAGAACCGCGTCATATTCATCCTCGCCCGCCATGACCGTATTGCTGATGTAGCTGGACGGATCGGCGGCATCAACCTTTTCCGTGATTTTGAAGTTGTACTTTTCCATGGCATCCTGATTGCGCTTGAAAATGGTATCGTTGAGAATCTCGCCGTTTTCCTCCTCCACGAAGAGCGTGTTCAGCGACCAGGACACCTGTGCAGGATCCTGCTTTGCCACACGGAAGGTGTAGCCGCCGAGGTCTTTGTCCGACAGATCGGAGACGAGCCGCGGATCCGTGGTTACGGCTGCCACAGGAGTGGAACTTGTACTGTCACCCCCCCCCGATTTCTGTCTTTGTTTCAGTTTCGCCGCAGGAAGCCATTCCCGCCAGCATGGCGATGAGAAGAAGTGCGCTGATGTGCTTTTTCATGATAGTTCTCCTTTATAAAAAATTTAATTTTATCTCTTCCGATTGACCGACAGCACCTTATAATAATCGCCCGTCACGCGCATAATCGCCGCATCGTCGAGATAGCGCGCATCGAAATCCAGCGTTTCCGCCACGGTGGACGCGATCTGATTTGCCCTTGACGGCACGAAATCCGCCGTCTCGCCGCGATAGACGCGGTAGTAGCAGTGGAGCGGGTCGCGCACCGCGTCCCAGCGGAGGAGATTGCCCTCGCGCACCACGTTTGCGGCGAAAATGTCCGGACGCTCCTCGTAATCCGTGGAGAGCACCGTCAGCGATTCCGCCTTGAGCGTCACGGTCAGCGCGCCGTCCTGTGCCTCGGCGGTGCCGATGGCATCCTGGAGGTCGGCGAACTCGTTGGCCGGCACGTTGTGCGCGTCGAATTCGTAGATGCGGAAGGGCTTCTTCTGCGCGATGCGCTTGCCGGCGAGCGTCAGGCGCACCTCGGTGTCCTCCTTGTGCCGGTTTAGCAGGAGAATCGACATGCTGCCGTCTTTATTGAGCAGTCCCAGCGTGCGGATGAGCGGATCGCCCGTCTCGAAATCCAGCACCTTCGCATTGCGGCGGCAGTAGCGGGAGATCAGGCCGAGGCAGTAATACTTG
>SVSO01000235.1 GCA_015064195.1 Oscillospiraceae bacterium | reverse complement strand
TGATACATTCCCGACGGCAATGCATATTTCGGCAGTGTTCGCCATCGAGGATAAGCTGCTTCCCGCAGTGGAGCTGCTGATCGATACGTTCAAACGGCTGGAGGCGGAGAATGAGGGCATCGTCAAGTCCGGCAGAACCCACCTGCAGGATGCGACTCCCATCAAGTTTTCGCAGGAGATCTCCGGTTGGAGAAGCTCGCTGGAGCGGGATGCGGAGCTGCTGAGAATGGCAGTGAAGCCGCTGTATGAGCTGGCGCTGGGCGGAACGGCGGTCGGTACAGGTCTCAATGCACCGAGGGGCTTCGGTGAGCTGGTAGCCGCAAAATGCGCCGAGCTGACTGGCAAGCCTTTTGTCACCGCTCAGAATAAATTCCATGCGCTCACCTCCAAGGATGAGCTGGTGTTCGCTCACGGCGCCATCAAGGCGACGGCCTGCGATATGATGAAGATCGCCAACGACGTGAGATGGCTGGCATCCGGCCCCAGAGACGGTCTCGGCGAGATCTTCATCCCCGAAAATGAGCCCGGCTCCTCCATTATGCCCGGCAAGGTCAATCCTACCCAGTGCGAGGCTGTCACCATGGTGGCCGTGCAGGTCATGGGCAACGACGTGGCAGTGGGGATGGCCGCTTCCCAGGGCAACTTCGAGCTGAATGTGTTCATGCCCGTCTGCGCATATAATTTCCTCCAGTCCGCTCGTCTGCTTGCAGAGGCTATCGTCTCCTTCAACGACAAGTGCGCCGTGGGAATCACCGCGAACCGGGAGAAAATGCATCACAATCTCCACAATTCCCTCATGCTCGTCACCGCGCTCAATCCGTATATCGGCTACGAAAATGCGGCAAAAACCGCAAAGAAAGCTTATAAAGACAACATTTCGCTGAAGGAAGCCTGCGTTGCGCTTGGATTTCTCACTGCGGAAAAATTCGATGAAGTGTTCCATCCGGAGGAAATGGTATGATGAACAAAATAATCACATATGAAACTCTGAGACAGTTCTGCTATTCCAACGATAAGCTGTGCAAGGAGATCCGGGGCATTGTAATCTGCTTTGCGGGACTCAACTGCCGCGATATGTATGAGGAGCACCGAACCGGCACGGATATGGCAAAGCACGGCATTGTGTGGGTGTTCCCCTACAATAATCCGTGGTGCTGGATGAATGAACAGGCCGTCGCTTATACCGATGAGCTGATCGATGTGCTGATGGCCCATTACAACCTGCCCGACGATCTTCCCATCGTGGCAGAGGGCGGCAGTATGGGCGGTATGGCGGCACTGACCTACATGGTCTACGCCAAGCGCACGCCCGTCGCCTGCGTTGCAAACTGCCCCGTGTGCGATCTGCCCTATCATTTCACCGAGCGTCCCGACCTGCCCCGCACCCTCTATTCCGCCTTCTGGCATGAGAACGGCGCGATGGAAGACATCCTTCCCCGCTATTCTCCTCTCCATCTGGTGGACAAAATGCCCGATGCGGACTACACCATCTTCCACTGCGAGGAGGATAAATCGGTGAACAAACAGCTCCACAGCGATAAATTCGTGGCGGCTATGGCACATCGCCGGGTGGAATATATCCCGGTTCCGGGACGCGGCCACGGTCAGCTCACCGATGAAATGTGGGAGCGATACTACAATACCGTCAAAAATGCGATTCTGAACAGAGATTGAGGAAGTATTTCTATGAATGTTACCTATTACCCCGGCTGTACCCTCAAGACCAAGGCGAAGGCGCTGGACAATTATGCCCGCGCATCGGCCGAGGCGCTGGGGATCACGCCGGTTGAGCCGGACGATTGGCAGTGCTGCGGCGGCGTGTTCACCACCGCAAACGATGAGATCGCCACCAAGCTCGCCTCCGTGCGTGCGCTCAAAGCGGCGCAGCTTCGCGGAGAGCCGCTGGTCACGGTCTGCTCCGCCTGCCACAATGTCTTAAAGCAGACCAATCACGCCATGCAGACCGATGCGGCCTTCGCCGACAAGGTGAACCGCTACATGGCCGACGAGACGCCCTATCATGGCGAGACGATGATCTACCATTATCTGGAGCTTCTCCGGGATGTGGTGGGCTTTGACAATGTTGCAAAAGCAGTGAAAAAGCCCCTTTCCGGCAGGAAGATCGCCGCGTATTACGGATGTCTGCTCCTGCGTCCCGCAAATGTTTTGCAGATGGACGATCCCGAAAATCCCCGCATCATGGAGGATCTCATCCGCGCACTCGGCGGTGAGCCGGTGATCTTTGCGCGCCGCAACGAATGCTGCGGCGGATATGTGACCATGGAAAGCCCTGTCCTTGCCGCAAAAAACAGCGGCGCGGTGGTGCAGAATGCCGCCGCCGCAGGTGCGGATCTCATCGTCACCGCCTGCCCGCTCTGCCGCTACAATCTGATGAAAAACGGCTCGGCGCTTCCGGTGGTCTATTTCACCGAGCTGCTTGCAGAAGCTCTCGGCTGTAAGCCGAGTGCTTCTGCTGCTGAACCACTGGGCGTAAAGGAGGATCCCGATGAAAACTGATCTTCGCGAGGAAATTCTCCGCATCTCCGGCGTAAATCCCAGAAAGTGCATGAAGTGCGGCAAATGCTCCGCCTCCTGCCCGGCTTACGACGAGATGGAATATCATCCCCACCAGTTTGTCGCCATGATCGACGAGGGCGAGATTGCGCCCCTTCTCGCATCCGATTCGCTGTACAAATGCCTGTCCTGCTTTGCCTGCATGGAGCGCTGTCCCCGTGGTGTTGAGCCGGCCAAGCTCATCGAAGCGGTGCGCCTGACGGCCATCCGCGAAAAGGGCAAAAATCACATGAACGCAGGTGACATTCCCGCAAAGCTGGACGCGGACATTCCCGGCCAGCTGCTGGTCAGCGTCATGCGCAAATATCAGAAATAAGGAGGAAAGGACAAAATGCAGAGAATTGGTGTTTTTGTATGTCACTGCGGCACCAACATCGCCGGAACGGTGGATGTGAAGGCTGTGGCAGAGGCATTGGGACATGAACCCGGCGTAGTCTTTTCCACCGACTACCAATATATGTGCTCGCAGGCGGGTCAGGATCTCATCAAATCCGCCATCCATGAGCACCGTCTCACCGGCATCGTGGTGTGCGCCTGCTCGCCCCGAATGCATGAGCCGACCTTCCGCAAGGCCGCCGCATCTGCCGGGCTGAATCCCTACATGGTGGAGATCTCCAACATCCGGGAGCAGTGCTCGTGGATCCACAAGGACATGGCCATCGGCACGGAGAAGGCCGTCATTCTGGGCAAAGCGGCCATCGCAAAGGTGAATCTCAATGCGCCCCTCACGCCGGGCGAAACGCCTGTCACCAAGCGCGCGCTGGTCATCGGCGGCGGCATCGCGGGCATTCAGACGGCGCTGGACATTGCCGAAGCGGGCTTTCCCGTGGACATCGTGGAAAAGCAGCCCACCATCGGCGGCAAAATGGCACAGCTGGACAAAACCTTCCCCACCCTCGACTGCGCGGCCTGCATCCTCACCCCGAAAATGGTGGATGCGGCACAGCATGAGAACATCCGCATCCTCTCCTATTCCGAGGTGGTGGAGGTCGGCGGATTTGTGGGCAATTTTGACGTAACCATCAAGCGCAAGGCACGCTATGTGAAGGAGGACATCTGCACCGGATGCGGACTCTGCACCGAGAAATGTCCCCAGAAAAAAGTTCCCAACGAATTCAATCTCGGCATGGATAACCGCCGCGCCATCTACATCCCCTTTGCGCAGGCTGTCCCGAAGATCGCCACCATCGATGCGGATTACTGCTCCATGCTCAAATCCGGCAAGTGCGGCGTGTGCGCCAAGGTCTGCACCTGCGGCGCCATCGATTACAACGCCAAGGATGAATATCTCACAGAAAAATACGGCGCGATCGTGGCCGCCACCGGCTTCAATCCCATCTCCATGGAGAAATTCGACGAGTTCGCCTACAGCCAGTCGAAGGATGTCATCACCTCCCTGGAATTCGAGCGGCTGACCAATGCGGCAGGCCCGACGGCGGGCAAGCTTCTCCGTCCCTCCGACGGTGAGCATCCCCACACCATCGTCTTTGTCCAGTGCGTCGGCTCACGATGCGCATCCTGCTCCGAAAAGGGCAAGGAATACTGCTCCAAGATCTGCTGTATGTACACGGCAAAGCACGCCATGCTCACCCGCGACAAATATCCGGACACGGAGGTGTATGTATTCTACATCGACGTGCGCACCCCCGGCAAGGCGTTCGATGAGTTCTACCGCCGGGCTGTGGAGGAATACGGCGTGCATTACATCAAGGGCATGGTGGGCAAGGTCGTTCCCGAGGGCAAAAAACTGCTGGTTCAGGCGTCCGATCTCATCGCAAACAAGCAGCTTCACATCGATGCGGATCTTGTGGTTCTGGCGGCAGCCATCGAACCGGACAAATCCGCCCGTCCTCTTGCAACCATGCTGACCGCTTCCATGGACACCAACGATTTCTTCACCGAAGCTCATCCAAAGCTTCGTCCCGTGGAATCTCCCACCGCCGGCGTATTCCTGTCCGGCACCTGCCAGGGCCCGAAGGATATTCCCGAAACCGTATCGCAGGCTTCCGCAGCGGCAAGTAAGGTCATCGGTCTGCTCATGAAAAACAAGCTCACCGGCAATCCCTGCATCGCTTCCTCGGATGAGGCCATGTGCAACGGCTGTCAAAGCTGTGAGCGCGTCTGTCCCTACGGCGCGATCACCTATCAGACGAAAGAATTCCGGATGCCCGACCGCACCACGAGACTTCGCAGTGTGGCATCCGTCAACCCGGCGGTTTGTCAGGGCTGCGGCGCGTGTACCGTTGCCTGCCCGTC
>SVSO01000234.1 GCA_015064195.1 Oscillospiraceae bacterium | reverse complement strand
AAGAACTGCTCGATCATTTTGAAGGTCTTGGCGTTGGCCACGATCTCCGCCTCGGGATAAACCTTGGCGAACGCGGCGATATTGGCGGAATGGTCAGGCTCCATGTGCTGAACGATGAGGTAATCGGGCTTGCGGTCGCCGAGGATCTCCGCCAGATTGTCCAGCCATTCGTGGCCGAAGCGGGCATCCACCGTGTCAAAAACGGCGATCTTTTCGTCGATCATCACATAGGAATTGTAGCACATTCCCTTGGGCACGCGGTACTGACCTTCAAACAGGTCCACCGAGTAGTCGTTCACGCCGGCATAATAGATGGTATCGGTAATCTTTTTCATATGCTTCCTCCAAAAAATTTCAGGATTTTGTCGATTTTATGATTGTTACAGGTTTAACACACCATATGATAATATTATACCAAATTGGTGCTATTTTGTCAAGAGGTTTGCGAAAATTATTTGAAATTATTTTTGCCATGTTTATCGGGGGCTATGCGAGGCGAGAAGCGTTTCCACCGCCGGTGCAAGCTCTCTCATGTACAAAACAGGATTGAAATCCTGATGCTTTTTATAATCGGCGGGATACCGGCGAAGCCGTTCCAGAAGGATCTCCTCCGGGCCGACCACAAGATGCTTGTTTGCGCTCCACGCGAAGTGAAGCCTGGTGCCGTCCGTTGACAGATAGGCGTAAATGTACCGGTCATGCCAGCCCGGCCCCCACAGAATGCACCGGCTGTCCACCATGGTCACACGCCCGAGCCACGGCTCGCCGATGGGAGAATTATGCCCCTCCAGCACGGCGAAGATCTCCTCAATGGTCATGCCGCCGGGCGCATTCACCGTCACGCCGTCGGATTCCAGCGCGGCCCGTTCCTCCGGCGTTGTGGATGAAACCACCACGCATCCGGCGAGAATGACGATCACGCCGATGATGATGCCGGGGATGTTCATTTTTGTGATCACCCATACGCCGAGACCTGCGGCCACGATCAGAATGCCGAGAAGCCGCTTCAGAATCAATTTTTTCTTCATATCAATCCACCTCTACCCAAACCTCGTCGCCTTCCACGGTCATCCATGCAAGCTCGGAGAAATAGCTGGTTCCGGTGCTGTCCACCATCTCGTACATGAAGGCGAAAAATCCGTCGCCAAGATCGGCTTCGTAAAATTCCGGATCGCTTCCGATGGTGAAGGTATCCACCGGCACCTGATAGATGGTGTCATCGTCGCCGGACAGGGTCATCATATTGTGCATCGTGGTGATCACGTCGCCCACACGGAGACGGCGCAGATTCTTGTCCGCCATGCCGTCGTCCTCAAGCCCCCGTCTCGCGCCGAGAATGCGCCATTCCTCCTCGGTGAAATCGTACACCACGCGGAGATTGTATTCCTCATCGTTGAGCAGGATCGGCACGCTGTAGGTGTTGTAATCCTCGCCCTCATAGACGATCTCCATGTAGCAGAGATAGCCGTCCAGTGCGCCCCAGACGCCGCGGAAATTGTCCTTGAAGATGCCATTTTCCCAGTCCGAATGCAGGTCGTTGTCGCGGCCCAGCATGAGGATCATATCCGCTTCCACGTCCACATACGCTAACTGGAAGAACACGGAGGATACCACGTCCATGGCCTCCGCGCCAAGCTCCAGCGTGATGAAGCCGTCCTCATCCACGCTCAGCGCATGATCCTCCAGCCCCAGCGCATCACCGGTGAGCACGGTCGCCGCATCGCCGCCGACGCCGATGCTGTCAAGATAATCGCTGCCCGCATCGCTCAGATCGCCGCGCAGACTGTAATCGTACAGGTACACAAACGGCTCGCTGAAGGTGACATCGGCGAAATCCTCATAGCTGGCGTAGCTTCCGTCAAAGACATAGTAGCAGGAAAGTCCCGTCGCTTCCGACCGGTATTTTCCGTTCACCCGGTACACCACGCAGTCGTTCAGCGCGGCCAGCAGCTCGTCGGCACTCTCCGGCACCAGCTTTTTCGTATTGCGAACCAGATGGCCGAGATCAACCTGATTGGTATAGCCCTGATCGGGGGTATTGCCGCCGTAGCTCTCGGATCGGGTCGCCATCCGTCCGAAGCGGGAGAAAAATGCCGCATCGTCCGCCGCGAGCGTCAGCGCCTCGGTGCCGTATGCGTTGTAAGCGTCCACCAGCGGGCCGATCTTTGAAAGATCGGTAACGGACAGGGTGATCTCATCCGCCGTCCAGTATTCGAGACAGCCTTCCTCATAGGTGTCGCAGATCACCTTGCCCAGCTGTGCGCCGTTCATGGTGGGATTCTCCGACAGTCCCGACAGCCAGCCCGTGTAGTTCCAGCCATTGCCCGGCTCCACCTCCTCGCTGGCCACCAGATACCGTCCGATGTCGCTGAAGGTGTAGGCCGTTTCCAGCGTTGCCATCAGGCAGGTGTCGAATCCGATGACCTCGAAGGGCGGGTTTTCCGTGGAAAGCGGATACACCGCGTCGAAGGCTTCATACATCTCATCCAGCGTCAGCGAATCAAAGCCGTGCTTCTCATCGAATGCCGCGCCGCTGACACTGCCGCCGCCGTGATTCCAGAACAGCATCATTTTGTTGTCGGCGGGATAATTTTTCTCGCAGAATGCAAGAAATTCCGCCAGCGTATCCGCCTCGCCCATGTTGGCATCGCGCACGCTGTCAACGAGGAAAAATCCCTCGGAATTGTACACATACCGCTCCAGCTGGCCCGCATTGACGGCATCGTTCTGCCATTCCTCCGCGCCGCCGGTCTCGATGACCACCGTCACGTCCGCGCCGAGCTCCACCTCCAGCATTTCCTGCAGATCCGCAGTCGCCGCGCCGTAATTCGTCTCCAGATCGCTTCCGCAGAGATACCAGTACACCGCCCACGTGCCGTCCGTCTTTTCGTCGGGCATTTCCGGCGGCGGCATCACCGTATCCTCGTCCTCCGTCCAATCGCCGAAGATGTCCTCCAGCGACGGATCATCGCCGTCATCGTCAACATAGTCGCCGAGATCATCAAACAGCACATCGAGGCACGAGGTCATGGACAACGTGAGCGATGCCGCGAGAAGGATTGCCAAAAGCTTTTTCACAAGATATTCCTCCAATCGGTGAAAAATTCCTACCTTATATTATAGCACAACCGCCGCGCTTCGTCAAGCCTTATTTTCGTCCCGCCCCACGGTATTTCGCCGGCGTTATGCCTGTCAGACGGCGGAAGCATTGGGTGAAATAGCTCACGGTGGTAAATCCGCACCGCGCCGCCGCTTCGCTCAGTGTCACGCCCTGCCGCAGCAGAGCTTTCGATTTTTCAATGCGCACCGCGTTCAGATATTCCACCACGGTCATGCCGAGGATCGTGCTGAACAGCCGCACCAGCTTGGCCCGGCTGATGTAAAATTCCTGCGCGATGTCCACAAGCCGCAGCTGCTCGGCGTAATGCTCATTCAGGTACAGGCAGATATTGTTCAGAATGGAATTGTTTGCCTGCTCTGCCGCGCGCTGCATGGGATGAAACGCGCGCACGATGGGAGTCAGCTCGCAAAGCAGCAATGCCAGCAGATATTTTCGCCGATCCTCGCAGAATTCCGGCGCAGAATCGTCCATCATCCGCACCAGCAGCGGCCGGATGCGGTTCAGCTCCGGCTCCGTCAGCGGCAAAACAAAAAATGACCGCGGACTCCGATCGGCCGGCATGATCACGTCCAGCACACTTGGCGCGTATTTGATGCACCAGCGGCAATAATCGAAGGAATCGTCGTTGAGCTGCTGATGGGCATAGCCGTGGGGAAAAAAGATGACGAACGCCCCCGCCTGTTTGCGGATCCCGTCGGGGGTGAGAATGGTGGAAACGCCGCTCTCCACCACGATCAGCTCATCTCTCGTGTGCCAGTGGAGGCTTGTCATCCGCTCATAATTGTCGGTGCGC
Organism: Oscillospiraceae bacterium; assembly: GCA_015064195.1. Next base: position 918 of record SVSO01000234.1, on the reverse strand, counting down.
CCCACGTAGCTGATTGTAATCTTCTCCTGCATCACTTCGCATCACCTCTCCTCCATTATACCATTTAATTCACAATTTGTCAATATAAATTGAGCAGATAATGACAGAATGTGAGACGAAAGCCACTTGTTTTGAGCCGATTTCCGGTATATAATGAATATAGTGATATTATATCGGAAAGGAATACGACCATGCTCAAACACAAACGACAAACAGCCATCCTCCTGCTCGCCGCACTTCTGCTCTCCACAGCCTGCGGAAGCGGAGCAGATTCCACCGACACCACCACCGCCGGCAATGACACCACCGCCGCGCCCGTGGAGACGACCCCCGAATACACAAAGCCCGATGTGGACTACGGCGGCGCAGTTTTCACCTTCCTCGATTACGACACTGACGATTATTTCTGGCAGGCCGCGACCTACAGCGACATCAACGCAGAGGAAGAAAACGGTGATCCCATCAACGATGCCCAGTACCGCCGCAACATCAAGGTGGAGGAGGAGCTGAATGTGGACATTCAGACCTACCCCATCAATACCATCGACCGCGCCGTTCCCGGCAAAGAGCTGACCAAGCTCATCATGGCGGGCGACAATACGGTTGACGCAGGTTTCGTTTTCGGCAACTCCATCAAGCAGCTGCTGGCAGATCCGGGCTATCTCCACAACATCAACGACTGCTCCACCCTCGATTACACCGCATCCTGGTGGGATCAGCGCGCCATCGAGGAGCTTTCCTTCGACGGCGACTTCAAGATCCTCGTGGGCGACATCAGCCTTTTCACCTCCTTCGCGCCCATGCTGTTCTTCTTCAACAAGAAGGTGGCAAGCGATTTCAAGCTGGACAATATGTACGATCTCGTCCGCGAAGGCAAATGGACAGCGGACAAGCTGTACGAATACTGCAAGCTGGTTG
>SVSO01000233.1 GCA_015064195.1 Oscillospiraceae bacterium | reverse complement strand
GAGAAAAACGGAAAAGGAAAAGATATGGATAACTATTCCGCAGTAGCCGTTTGGCTTCGGTGCTAAAGAAATGGAGGATTAAATGAATTGCGTAACATATAATTTTGATATGCATCAATACATTTTGGCATGGTCATCCGATCTTGGCACAAGAGAAGAACAGCAGGATTCCTATTATACTATCAATATTGCAGAAGAAGTAAAATCGGCACTCCGGCAATTGCGTGTGGCTGCCTACTGCCGAGTATCCACAAAGCAAGAAGAACAGCTTAACAGCTATGAGGTACAGAGAAACTATCAAACGATGGCGACTTCGACGAAAACAAAATGACTGAGCTGATGCTTGAAAAACAGGCTCTTCAGCAAAAGCTCGATGAAGCAAACAATATGAGTCAAAGACAAGAGATTATGGAGTCAAGACTTGACGAGATATTCACGATACTCGATGGACTGAAAAATCATCCGATGGAGTACGATGACACGCTGATTCGTCAGACACTCGAATGTGTAGTGGTAGAAAACGCTGAGCGAGTGAAGATCATATTCAAAGGTGGTCATGAGGTGGTGCAAGAGCTGAGATGAGCATGGTGGAAGTTCAAATCCGATCACAAAAAGCGGATAATATCTTTTTTATAGCCAATAGACAGGAATCGGGAATCGTAAGATTCCCGATTTTCTTTTGTATTTACTGACTTTTTCCGCACTTTGAGGTGCGGATTTTTTGTTTTCCACCTTGCTCTGAATTTGCCGATGGTAGACGCCAGTACATAGTTTGGTACATAGGTTTCAAGTGGCACAGTCTGCAAACGGTAGAGGCTTTCGGTTCTACCCTCGGAATGAAATTACTTTTCGCTCATTTCCGAGGTGCATATTTACAGCCATCAAGGAGGAAAAAATTATGGCAAGCATTATTTCAAGAGCAAACGGCACCTACCTCATCCGCATTTCCTGCGGCGTTGATTCAAACGGCAAGCAGCTCTCGCGCTCGAAGACATTCAAACCGTCGAAGCCGAATCTGCCCTACTCACGGCTTAACAAGGAGATCGAAGATTTCACCGCCGCATTTGAGCGTGAGATTGAAGCTGAGGGACCGTTCCGAAATGTACGCCCCGATAAGATCACCTTCGCCGATTTCTGCACGCGGTATCTCGAAATCAAGATAAATTCGCTCTCTCCGCAAACCTACAATTTTTATTCCAAGGTCATCGAGGAAGAGCTGATGCCGATGTTTGCGAGGATGAAGATGAAGGATTTAGCACTTACCACATTCAGCAGTTCATCCAGTATCTCTCCACCGAGAAAAAACGCCTTGACGGGCGCGAGGACGGTATTGCAGCAAGTACGGTCAAACGGTATACGACTGTTCTCCGCTCCATCGTTACCACAGCGTACAAACTCGAATACATTGAGGACGATATCGGGCGTTCTCGGCGGATTGAGTTTCCCAAGGAAGAAACCAAAGAGGTGGAGGTATTCACGCTCGAGGAAGTCGGACAGATTCTCACGGCACTCGAAAGCGAGCCGCTGCACATCCGCGCGGTGATCGAGGTGGCGCTGTTCACCGGCTTGCGGCGTGGAGAGATTGTGGGGCTGAAATGGAGCGATATTGATTTCGAAAACCAGCGTATCTCAATCAAGCGAAGCATATACAAGCTGCGCGACGGCAAGGCTCGCGAGTAAGAGCCGAAGTCAAAGTGCAGCATTCGTACCATCTCCATCCCCGAACGGCTCTGCAAGACGCTCACGGAGTACCGTGTGCAGCAGAATCGGCACATTGCTTATCTCGGTGACGATTGGAAGAATCTCGACTACATCTTCACCGAGGAAGACAGCAATGTGATGCATCCGCACACGCCGACCAAGCAGTTCGATCATTTCCTGAAGCGGCATGGGATCCGGCATTTGAAGTTTCACGGCTTACGGCACACATCGGCGACGATGCTGCTGGCGAACGGGTGCGATATTAAGACGGTATCGGCCAGGCTGGGGCATGCGGATATTACTACGACAAATATTTATGTGCACGCGCTGGAGAGCACCGACCGCATGGCGGCGGAGACGTTTGATCGGTTGGTGGGAAAGTAATGCTGCTGTCGTAACATCATCATTATCGTGGTTCTGGTGCCGATTATCCCACGGCGAAAAAACAGGCAGTGAGCAGGATGAATCCCGCTCACTGCCATTTTTATCACAAACAGGTGTACCCGCCGTCAACGGAAATGCACGCGCCGGTCGTAAAGCTGGCCAGATCACTTGCCAGATACAGCACCGCGCCGACCATTTCCTCCGGCTGTGCAACACGTCCCATGGGCGTACCGGCAAGCCACTTCGCCACTGCCGGATCGTCCGGCGTATCAAGCCGCTTTGCCGTCAGCGGCGTGCGGGTGAAGCCGGGAGCGATGGCGTTCACGCGGATGCCGCGCTCTGCCCATTCGTTGGCAAGGCATTTCGTCAGCATGATCACGCCCGCCTTGGACGAATTGTACGCGCACTGATGCTGGGGGAGAGGATTGACGATCAGCCCCGACATGGATGCCACATTGACGATCGCGCCGCCGCCCTGCGAGAGCATCACGCCGCCCACCTCCCGACAGACGAGAAACGTGCCGGTGAGATTCACATTCAGAATGTTCTGCCAGACTACAAGCGGCATTTCCTCCGCCGGTGCCAGCTTATTAATGCCCGCATTGTTGACAAGCACGTCGATGCGTCCGAATGCGCCGACGGCAGTTTCTACCATCGCCTTAACCGAAGCTTCATCGGAAACGTCGCACTTCACGCACAGACATCGCACACCGTGCGCTTCGATCTTCGCTTTGGCATCATCGAACAGCGCCTCATTCAGCCCGGCGATGACAACATCAGCGCCGAGGGATGCAAATCCCTCGGCAATGGCGAGTCCGATTCCCCGCTCAGCGCCGGTTACAATAACCGTTTTTTTCGCAAAATCAAAGGTGTATTCCATATCACTTCGCCCCCAACAGACGGATTTTTTTCAGCGCGAATGCTTCCACCGCGTCCGCCGCCTTTGCCATTACCACGTCAAGCGGCGCGGCGTAGGGATCAAGCCTCGCGTAGGTTTCGATGAACGCACAGCACACGTCCGTGCCGAAGTTGATCTTGCGGATTCCGGCCTTGACTGCCGCACAGATCTGGTCGTCCGGCACGCCGGAACCTCCATGGAGCACCAGATGCGCATTCGTCGCCGCGTGAATTTCTGCGATGCGGTCGATGGCAAGCACAGGTGCCTGCTTGTATTTGCCGTGCGCAGTGCCGACCATGATCGCCAGCGCGGAAACGCCCGTCTCATCGACAAATTTCACTGCGTCAGCAACCTCGGTGTACGCCGCCCACGCTTCGTCCTTGGTCGAGCCGATGTGTCCAAGCTCACCCTCCACGGATACGCCCGCTTCCCGCGCAAGCTCTACCGCCTTCTTCGTTGCGGCGATGTTTTCATCCAGCGGCAGTGTGGACGCATCCAGCATCACGCCGGTCGCACCGTAACGCAGTGCACGGATGCATTCGGGAATGCCAATGCCGTGGTCGAGATGAAACGCCGCCGGAGACGGCAAACAGTCGATCACGTCCTGGATGACCGGTGCCATGAACTTGCCGGTTTCGGTGTCAAACAGACGGCTGTACATCTGGAAGATCACCGGTGCGCCGGACTTTTCTGCCGCATGAGCCGCGCCCATCAGCGTTTCTAAATTGTACACGTTGAACGCCGGAACCGCAAATCCGCCGGCTTCGGCAAGGTCGAGGATTTCTTTTAATGTGTATCTCATGATTATTCCTCCACACCGTCAAAATTCAGCGCCGGAATGTACTTGCACGCCTCTCGGATCTCGTTTGTAAAGCCGCCCTCGATCTCGGAAACGTGATGAATGTACGGCCCTTCGACGAGCTTGCGTTCCCATGCGGGGAGATTTTTAAATTTCGCCCAGAGATAGGTGCCGAAGGTGTACGGGCCGGTGGTGCTGTCACATTCTCCGGCGACGATGCTGTAGCGGCCGTGATCCTGATCGATGCGCGCCACGGTGAAGTGACCGGGCTTTACCTGGAACCATTCGCGCATATTCTTAGAGTAGCACGGCTCGTCTTTGCGATGGAGCGAGTACGCGAACGGGCCGCAATGCCAGAGCAGCTCCGCGTTGCGGTCGGAGGGATGACGTGTGGTAAATTCGCCGAGGAATGGCACGCTCTCACCAAATGTGAGCGCCTTGAGCAGCACCTGCGTCATTGCCGCGTGAAGGTCGCTCTCACAGCTGATGATGTAGCCCATATCCGCCAGCACACCATAGGATGTACACGGCATCGCGCCCACCAGCTGCTGCATCGCCGTCCAGCATTCCGCGGAGATGGCATCCAGCTTGTATTCGTCGAACAGCTCCTGGTACATGATGACAAACGCCCACATTTTTTCAAGATTCGCTTCGGTATCCGCGTCGATCTCGTACATCTCGCGCAGTGTTGCCGTGCCCCGGGCAAGCTCCTCCTGCCGTTCAGCAAGGATCTTTTCGAATCTGTCGCGGATGACGGCGAGGTTGATCGGAATGACGTGGGTGTCGAATTCCTCCATCAGCTGGCCTTCGTTGATGATGACCGAGCAGAAAGGCTTGGGACGCAGACCGACTTCGCCGATGCGCAGTCCGGTCATCGCCTTGACCGCCGCCGCAACGCGGGTGAAGGAAATGAATTCTTCCGCGAAAATGTCAGAATCCACCGGGCAATTTTCGATGTAGGTGAACTTCACGTTCATGCGCTGGAGCATCCGGCTCATGCCGAACAGACCGCACTGGGTGTCGGTATGACGGCCGCCATCCTCGTAGAAGGTGTCATCCTGCGGCCCCCACAGAAGCGTGGGAAGC
>SVSO01000232.1 GCA_015064195.1 Oscillospiraceae bacterium | reverse complement strand
AAACGCCGAAGTTTTCCGCCCCCGACACCCCCACCATCCTTGGCTGCGCGCCGGGTTCCACGGTGCGCGATTGGCCGCGAGCTTCGCCGCGGCGGAGCTGCACATTGGATTTGCGCTTTGTTCACCGCACGGCGGCTTGCCGCTCGTGCCCGCTGAAGATGCGGCTAAGCCCAAGCAAGTTTGCACAGACAGTTGCCGGGGTAGGGGACCCGGCTGCGTCAGCGGCCCTACAGAAAGCTGGTGTCGCTAAAGCGACACATGGCACAAACTCATATTAAAACCCTTGTATAAAGCTTTTGCGGAGCTTTTCTCGAAAAGCGACCGTATCTCCTAAGCAAACAAGTCTGAATTCAGAAAGGATCAACATCAAATGTTCTACGATGAACCGGATTATGAGAATCGAATAATAGATGCGGCTTACTCACCGGAGGATGCGGATGGGGAAAGGAATCTGAGGCCGAATGCGCTGGATGAGTATATTGGGCAGGAGAAGGCGAAGGAGAGCTTGAAGATTTATATTGATGCGGCGAAGATGCGAGAGGATACGCTGGATCATGTGCTGCTGTATGGCCCGCCCGGGCTTGGCAAGACGACGCTGTCCAATATCATCGCCGCGGAGATGGGGGTCAATATCCGCGTCACAAGCGGCCCGGCGATCGAAAAACAGGGCGATCTCGTGGCTCTGCTGACCAATCTGAACGAAAAAGATGTGCTGTTCATCGATGAGATCCATCGATTGCCAAGACAGGTGGAGGAGATTTTGTATCCCGCAATGGAGGACTACGCCGTCGATATTATCATCGGTAAAGGCCCGTCCGCACAGTCCATCCATCTGCCATTGCCAAGATTTACCCTCATCGGCGCAACTACCCGCGCTGGCCAGCTCACAACACCGCTTCGTGACAGATTCGGCGTCCTGCTCCGATTGGAACTGTATAACGTGGAGGAGCTGGCTACCATCGTCAGACGCTCCGCGAAAATCCTCGGCGTCGCGATCGATGACGACGGCGCATTGGAGCTGGCTTCCCGGTCAAGAGGTACGCCGCGAATCGCAAACCGCCTGCTCAAACGGGTGCGCGATTTCGCACAGGTGAAGGGCGACGGCAATATCGACCAGAAAACAGCGGCGGCCGCACTCAATATGCTGGAAATCGATGAGCTGGGCCTCGATAATATCGATAGAAAAATGCTGGAAACCATCATCACGTATTACGGCGGCGGCCCGGTGGGTCTGGAAACGCTGGCGGCAACCGTGGGCGAGGAAGCGATTACGCTGGAGGACGTGTACGAACCGTACCTCATGCAGATCGGATATTTGTCAAGAACCCCGCGGGGAAGATGCGCAACGAGATTGGCATACGAACACCTCGGCCTCACATGGAAAGAGCCGGAAAAAGATGCAACAACAGAAGGACAAATGGATATTTTCAGCCAGTCGTTGAAGAATCCGTAAAGCAAACAACAATCAAATTTGCCAAAAAACAATCCCCCGAAGCAAATGTTCGCACAAACAACACCGCCGCGCCGTGCGGCAGCACAAACAGAGACAGCGCGATAGTCGCGGCGCAGTTATTAATCAATCTTCACCGCTGTAGCTAAAGAAAGAGATTTTCGCCCTAACGACACGTAAGCGCAGGGAGAGAGGATCACGGCCCGCAAAAACGGTGGAGAGCTGCAGAAGCGAGACGGAAAAACCTCGAGAGGAGCGTAAAAAAACCCTCTTATAAAGCTTTTTGCGGAGCTTTTTCTCGAAAAAGCGACCGTCTCCCCAAACAAACAATCACGAATCACAAACCCAAGGAGAAATCATGTGGCAGGCAGATAAATGGAAGGAATATGAGCTGATCGATACATCGGACGGCGAGAGATTGGAGCGGTGGGGGAAGTATACCCTTGTGCGGCCGGATCCGCAGGTCATATGGAAGGATCAGAGAAAGGCGAAGGGCTGGAAGACGGCGGACGGTACATACCGAAGATCGAAATCCGGCGGCGGCGCGTGGCGGGAGAATAAGCTTCCCGAGGAATGGCAGATCGCTTATGAACCGCTGGAGCTGAGATTTGTCATCCGCCCCATGGGATTTAAACATACAGGACTTTTCCCCGAACAGGCGACCAATTGGGAGTGGTTTTCGGAGTTGATCCGCCATGCAGACCGCCAAGTCAAGGTGCTCAATCTGTTCGGATATACGGGCGGCGCAACGGTGGCGGCGGCAAAAGCCGGCGCGGCAGTGTGCCACGTGGATGCCGCAAAAGGCATGGTCGCACAGGCGAAGGAAAATGCCAAGCTGTCAGGGCTCGCCGATGCTCCCATCCGCTATATCGTGGACGACTGCAAAAAATTCGTCGAGCGGGAGATCCGTCGGGGCAATCATTACGACGGCGTGATCATGGATCCGCCAAGCTATGGACGCGGCCCGAACGGTGAGGTCTGGAAGCTGGAGGAGTCCATCGATGAGCTGGTGAGACTTGCCGCTCAGATTTTGTCCGATGAACCGCTGTTTTTCCTCATCAATTCGTATACAACCGGACTGTCGCCGTCGGCTACCGGCTACCTCCTCAATTTACACGTCAGCCAGAAATACGGCGGCGTCGTCACGGCGGATGAAATCGGTCTGCCGGTCAGCGAAACCGGCGCAGTCCTGCCGTGCGGTGCTTCCGCAAGATGGCAGAATCGAAAGGATAGATCATAATGAAAGACCTCGCAGAATGCAGAAAAGAAATTGACGAAATCGACAGCCAGCTGCTCACTTTGCTGGAACGCCGCATCCGCGTCGCCGAATCGGTGGCAAAGTATAAGCTGGCGAGTCAGATGAAGGTGTTCGATGAAACGAGAGAGCGCGCCGTGCTTGACAAAATCGCCGCTCGGTCGCCGGAGGACGTGCGCATGGAAATGACCGGCACGTACGACGGCATCATGAATATGTCAAAGCTTCGCCAGTATGAATTGAAAAGCGAGTTTTCCCCCATGCGCCCCGTCTTTGCGGCGGCAATCGAGCGGGGAAATAAGGCAAAACCCGACAGCTTCAAGGGCATCCGCGTTGGCGCACAGGGCGTGGACGGCGCATTTTCCGCTAAGGCTTCCCGCACCATGTTCCCCGGCGCAGAGGTGGTCTTCTTCCCCAGCTGGGCGGAAATTTTCTCCGCACTTCACGCCGGGGAGATCACATACGGCGTGCTGCCGGTGGAGAATTCCACATACGGCTCGGTGACGGATGTGTATCGCCTTATCATGGATAACGACGCCTACATCACCGCATCCCTCCGTCTCCCCGTGGAGCATTGCCTGCTGGCAAAGCCCGGCACGTCCATCGATGAGATCACGGAGGTGCTGTCCCATCCGCAGGCCATCGGTCAGTGCGCCGATTTCCTCGGTGAAACGGGCATCAAGGCGACACAGGTGGCAAATACCGCCATGGCCGCCGAAATGGTGGCGAATTCCGACAAAAAATGCGTGGCAGCCATCGCTTCCTCCGACTGCGCGGAGCTGTACGGCCTCGCCATCGTCCGCGCCGGAATCCAGAACGAAAAGGTGAACACCACACGGTTCGCCGCCATCTCCAAAGAGCTGGCCATCCCCATGAATGCTGACAAAATCAGCATCCAGTTCTCCCTCGCACACAGAGAGGGCACCCTGTCCCGCATCCTCGGCTATTTCGCCGCGCTGGGCCTCAACCTCACTAAGATCGAGAGCCGCCCCATCCCCTCGCGCCCCTTTGAATATCGCTTCCATCTCGATTTCGACGGCTCCATGCGGGATGCGCACACCTTCAACCTGATCTGCGCCCTGTCCGATGAGCTGGCGGATTTCCGCTTCATCGGCGGCTATTTTGAAAACTGATATGAGCGAGCCTTTCATTCAAATCGAAAATCTGCACTTCGCCTACCGCGATGACGACGGAAACGACGTGGCGGTGCTGAAGGATTTAAGCCTTACCGTCAACCGCGGGGAGCTGGTGGCCGTGCTGGGTCACAACGGCTCGGGAAAATCCACGCTGGCGAAGCTGCTCAATTTAATTTTAACCCCGTCGTCGGGTAAGATCGTCATCGACGGCCTCGACATCACGTCGCCGGAGCTGACGGAGGATCAGCTGTTTGAAAACCGCCGGAATGTGGGCATGGTGTTCCAGAATCCGGACAATCAGCTGGTGGCCACCATCGTGGAGGAGGACGTGGCCTTCGGCCCGGAGAATCTGGGGGTGCCGCCGGAGGAGATCCGCCGCCGGGTGGACGATGCCCTCGATGCGGTGGGAATGCGGGAATTCGCACGCCATTCGCCCCATCAGCTGTCCGGCGGTCAGAAGCAGCGCGTGGCCATCGCCGGCATCATCGCCATGATGCCGAAATGCATCATTTTCGACGAATCCACCGCCATGCTTGACCCGGCGGGACGGCGCGAGGTCATGGATACCATCCTCCGCCTGAATCGGGAGCTTGGCATCACCGTTCTGCATATCACCCATTATATGAACGAGGCGGCGCTCTGCGACCGCGTGGTCGTCATCAACGACGGCGACATCGAATTCGACGACACGCCGGAGCGGGTGTTCACCCACGTTGACCGGCTGCAGATGATCGGCCTTGACGTGCCGCAGACGGTGGAGCTTGCCTATATGCTGAACGAATCCGGCGCAAAATTGCCGCTGGATCGTCTGTCCGTCGATGCCATGGCGGACGAAATCATGAAAATGTTCGAGGAATCAAAATGACAGCAATTGAGCTGAAAAATGTAACATACATCTACTCGCCCGACACGCCGTTTCGCAAAACGGCGCTGGACGACGTGTCCCTCACCATCGAAGCGGGGCGCATCACCGGGCTGATGGGGCACACCGGATCGGGAAAATCCACGCTGGTGCAGCTGCTCAACGGCCTGA
>SVSO01000231.1 GCA_015064195.1 Oscillospiraceae bacterium | reverse complement strand
GGCCGGCTCGCCGTTTTCGTCAATGGCACCGCGGACGGTGAAGTTTTTGAAGCCAATGACGGGGATCAGCACCTCTTTGTTTTCCTGCAGCACCGCGCCCGCGTCGTGTGCGCTCTGGTCGGTATCGTAGGCGATGGGCGTTTTCAGATTGTATACGCCCGCTTCAAAGCGGATCTCGTCGGCATTCTGAGCTTTCGCATCTTCAAATGCGCGGCGGATGCCTTCGGAGGCATCGTCGCAGGGGAGGGTGACGTAATCCCGGATTTCGATGATTTTCATGGCAGATTCCTTTCGTTTCGGATGATTTTTGCTCCGCGGCAAGCCGCAGGAGATAGCGTTTGTAGTTTTTCAGCCGGATATAGCGCAAAAATTATAGTAATAAACGGAACCCTGAAGCCCGCCCACGATGCCGATCAGCGGCGGCAGATTGTTTCAAGGGATTTTTTCGTTGGAAAACAATCCCATAAAACGCTCCATGGGGTGATGTATTGATACCATTATAACATCTGCGCCGCACGCCGTCAATAGAATTTCAGGTTATTTCTTATAAAAATTCAGCAAAAGCGCATTCGTTCATTACCAGTTCACAAATGATTGATAAAATGAATACAGGGAGGTGGTGCTGTGGCAAACAAATACGCGATCAATGCCGCTGCAGATGAAGAAATGCGCATGCGGCTGGAGCTTCTGGTGGAATGCTTCAACGGCTTCCGCGCGGAATACGGCATGCAGCTGCATGTCAAAGACTTTTTCTGCTGTATGCGTTCCCATCCTCTGCTGGCGGAATTCACCGAGAGCTATCTCTATCACGAGAGCAGCTTCTGCAGCTATGTGAAGGGCAATCCCAGCGTCAACGAGCAGTGCATCATCACCAGCAACGAGCTGCTCCGCCGCCGTCTGATTGAACGGCAGCATGCGTTTACCCGCAGCGCGGGGCTGGGGCAGTACCGCTCCCGCGGGTTCTACGGCGTGTGCTGGTGCGGCATCCGGGAATATGTGCATCCCATTGTACACAGCGGGATTGTCATCGGTGCCTTGCTGGTCGGCTCCTACCGGGCGGAGGATGCCAAGCGCGAGCGGGCATTCCGCAGGCTGTCCGAGCGCTACGGCATGAACATCGGACGACTTCGTGAGACCTATGCCCAGAGTACGGGGAATCTTCCCGCAAGTCCTGAGAGCATGGAGGGAAAGGTGGCGCTTTATGCGTCGTATCTGTCCATGCTGGCAGAATATTATGTGGATTATTCCATGATCACCGGCTTCGACGAATCCATGGGCAAGCATACGCAGCGTCACAAGATCATCAGCCTTGCCACCGACTATATCACGAAAAATCTGTCGAAGAAGATCTCCGTGGCAGATATGGCAGTGTTCTGCATGTGCAGTAAATCCACGCTCAATCACATGTTTCCCAGCGTCATGGGGCGCACCATTCCGGAGTATGTATCCATCCAGCGCATCAACCGTGCCAAGTATCTGCTGCTCAATACCAACCTGAGCGTGGAGCAGATCAGCGTGCAGTGCGGCTTCGCATCCTCGGCATATTTCAGTGTGGTATTTAAAAAAGTGACCGATATGACACCCACCGAATACCGCAGCCGTGCCGTCGGAAACCGTTCGGAGGACATTACCGGCATACTTTGACTGCAAAACAAAAGATTTGCTGTATTTTTAAAATAATTTGCATGATTTTGTATTGATAAATTTTCCGTTGCGTGTTACAATTTATGTAGATTCGACAAGGCGCAATGTCGGACCGGAAATTTTTAAATTTTTAGAAGGAGAGACTCACCATGAAACTTTCGAATTTCTTCAAGCGCACTGTTTCCATCACTGCGGCTGCTCTTATGCTCGCATCCGCACTCTGCATCAGCACCTCCGCTGCTCCGAACGGTAAGGATCTCGGCTCCGTTGCACAGGTCAAGGCCGCTGCTGTCAAGGTTGACGGCAAGAAGGACGCTGCCTATGACAACGCACTCAAGCTCAAGACCGCGCATAATCCCGACGCAGCAGTTTATGCTGACATCTGGGTTCTCTGGCAGAAGGGCTACATCACCTTCTATGCAGAAGTAACCGACCCCAAGCTCGAGGACAAGGGCACCGCTAAGCAGACCTCCGCTCCGTGGGAAAACGACTCCATCGAGATCTTCGTTGATGACAACAACGATGGCGTAAACTACGGTATGCAGTATCGCGTTGACTTCACCGGCTACGGCACCTGGAAGGACAGAAACGCGAATAAGAACTACTACACCACCGACAAGTGCACCGGCGTATTCGAGTGGGCAGCAGTAAAGAACGACAAGGGCTACACCGCTGAAATGTCCGTTCCCTGCTCCGCGAAGGAAGGCGACAAGGTTGGTATCATGTTCCAGGTTAACGGTATCTCCGGTACCTCCCTGCTTGAGAAGACCTCCGGTACCAGCGGCTGGGATACCAAGGACTATCCTTTCGTAACCCTCGGCGCAATGGTTGCTGAAAAGGTTCCCGCTAAGGCTCCCACCACCGCTCCTGCAACCGCAGATCCCATCACCCTCGCAGCTCTCGCAGTTCTCGCTTCCGGCGCAGCTTTCGTAGCAGTCGGCAAGAAGAGATAAGAGGAATTTTCATAGCGATCCTACAATATTTACCGTTTGGCTGTATCGAAAGATACAGCCAAACGGTTATTTTTATGTGAAAATATGTCGGAATTTAAAAAAAATTAACTTTTCTATAAGAAAATAATCAAAAGGGCTTGATTTTTTCTGAAATATAAGGTATAATAAAAGAGTATTCAGTTTTATCAAAATTTTATCTGGAGGAATCAAATCATGACCAAGAGAATTCTTGCGATCGTTATGATCGCACTCGTGTGCCTGATGAGCTTCACCGCATGCGGCGGCACGAAGCTGACCATGGGCACCGGCGGTACCGCAGGTACCTACTACGCATTCGGCGGCGTACTCTCCCAGTACATCACCAACAATGCTGGTGTCAGCGCAGTTGCTGTCTCCACCGACGGCTCCAAGGCGAATATCCAGGGCATCGATGCCGGCGATTATCAGCTGGCTACCGTTCAGTCCGACGTTATGGCATACGCATGGGCAGGCACCAACTCTTTCGCAGAGGACGGCGCCATCGACTCCTTCCGTGTCATCGGCGGCCTGTATGCTGAGTGCGTACAGCTCATCACCATGGACAAGAACATCAAGAGCGTTGCTGACCTGAAGGGCAAGTCTGTATCCATCGGCGCTCCCGGCTCCGGCGTATACTTCAACGCGATCGACGTGCTGACTGCCGCAGGCCTTTCTGAGCAGGACATCAAGGCACAGTATCAGAGCTTCGGCGACAGCACCGAGGCGCTCAAGGACGGCAAGATCGACGCTGCTTTCATCGTAGCAGGTCCTCCTACGCCCGCGATCACTGAGCTTGTTACCACCTCTGACGCATACCTCGTTCCGATCGACGGTAAGATCGCAGAGACCGTTATGGCCAACTGCCCCTACTACACCGAGTACACCATTCCCGCCGGCACCTACAAGGGCACAGACAAGGATGTCAAGACTGTTGCAGTAAAGGCTACCATGATCGTTGACGCATCTCTCGATGAGACCACCGTTTACAACATCACCAAGGCTATTTTCGATAACGTGGAAGCGATCACCGCTGAAAACGCGAAGGGCGCTGAGCTCTCCATCGAGAATGCTACCGAAGGTATGACCGCTCCCTTCCATGCAGGCGCTGCCAAGTACTACGCTGAAAAGGGCGTTACTGTTGCAGCTGAATAATCACGACTGAATACATAAGCGATATGCGTGGGGTGTCGCACAGTGCGGCGCCCCCGCTCGTGTTATTCATAGCGAAAGGAGATTTCTATGTCATCGCCCAAGGAAACCGAGACGAAAATCGTCAATGAATCGGAAGCTGCAGCCCCCGAGGCGACCAGCGAGGAGCTTGTTGATGCCGTCATGAAGAAATATGACCGGGAAAGCAATGTGCGTGTCTGGGAAGGTGCGCCTAAGGTTGCCATCACGGTCATTCTCGCGTTATTTTCGGTATTCTGCATTTGTGTTACCCTGTTCGCCACCTGGCTGGAGGAAATTCGCCTGACCTCCTTTGTGGGCCTGATCGTCCTGATGGGCTATCTTGTGTTCCCTGCCAAGAAGGGCAAGCAGCGCGTCAACTACATCCCGTGGTACGATATCCTGCTGATGGTCGCAGGTACCGCTTCCTACTTATATTTCACCTTCAATGCGCTGCCCATCATCCAGCAGGGTTCGAAGTTTGAGACTTATCAGATCATCATCGGTATCATCGGCATCGTTGCGCTGGCGGAGCTTTGCCGCCGCAGCGTCGGTCTGCCGATTCTGGTCGTCGCAGGTGCGTTCATCCTGTATGCCCTGCTGTTCGGCCTCAACAATCCCACCTTCGGCGGACGCCTGAACTACCTTGTCCGCGCGCTCTTCTACTCCAAGGAGGGCATCCTCTCCACGCCGATCAATACCTGCTCGAAATTCATCGTTGTGTTCATCATCTTCGGCGCATTCCTTGAGCGGACGGGCATCGCGGATTTCTTCATCCAGGCTGCCAATGCCGTCGTGGGTGGATTCTCCGGCGGCCCCGCAAAGGTTGCGGTCGTGGCGAGCGCGCTGGAGGGCATGGTTTCCGGTTCCTCCGTTGCAAACACCGTCGGCAGCGGCTCCATCACCATCCCGCTGATGAAGAAGACCGGCTACAAGCCGGAATTCGCGGCGGCTGCGGAAGCGGCGGCCTCCACCGGTGGTCAGATCATGCCGCCGATCATGGGTGCGGCAGCGTTCCTGATGGCGGATATCATCGGCGTGCCGTACGGTGATCTCATTTCCCGCGCGATTCTTCCCGCGCTGCTTTACTTCGCG
>SVSO01000230.1 GCA_015064195.1 Oscillospiraceae bacterium | reverse complement strand
GTAGCGGATGCGTTTATCCACAAAGAAGAAATAGCCGCAGATAAAGAACAGCTCAAACACGCGGGCGATCAGAGTGCCCAGCGCCGCACCGGCGATCTCCATGCGCGGTGCACCCAGTTTACCGAAAATGAAGACCCAGTTGAAAAATACGTTGACGAAAAATGCTATGATGGAAGAAGTCAGCGGAATGCGAACTTGTCCCACCGTACGGAGCACAATGGTGCAGGTCAGCGAAAATCCCATGCAGAAATAGGTGGGAATGATCCACTTCAGATATGTAACGCCATAGCCGATGATATCTGTTTCGGTGGAGTAGATGCGCATGATCAGCGAAGGCGCAAGGATAGTCGCGACGGTGAATATGGAGGCGAACACAAAGCAGAATCGGAGCATGATGGTGACGGTTTTCTTCAGCGAGTCAATATCCTTCATGCCCCAGTAGCGGGAGGTCAGCACCGACGCACCCATGCCGATGCCCATGCAGCAGATCATGAACAGATTGATGAACTGACCCGCCAGTGAGGAGGCGGACAGCTGGGCATCGCCCATGTCACTGAGCATGATAGTGTCCATCAGATTGATAGCCACCGTGATCAGCGACTGCAGGGAGATGGGGATTGCGATTCTGAACATCTCGCGGTACAGAGCCCGGTCGCCGAGATATTCGCGGAAGCGTATTTTTTCAGCCAAGACAAAATCCTCCGGGAAAACAGAATTCTGATATTAATTTTCTATTAATATAGTATACTCCTGATCGGACAGTCTGTCAAGTGATAGGCGTGAGACTGCCGCGCCGGAGCGCATGAAACATCCGGGAATCGGCGATCCCCGGATGTTCCGTTTTCTTTACGTTTCGCTTTCTTCGGTGATGGCGATCTTCTTCTCCACAACGACCTTTTCGCTGTAGCAGGAGAATATTTCGTCCACATCGACATTCTTAGGCCGCGGCGTAACGAGGCTGATCAGCGGTACGGCGATCAGACCGAGCACCATGGCAATCGCGCCGGCATTGATGGGAGAGGCGATGAATTTGAAGAACATGTTGGACACAGTAAGGCCTACGCCGATGGCGAAGCTGACCCATACGGACGCTATGGAAACGCGCTTCATGTACAGACCGTAGAGGAACGGCGCCAGGAATGCGCCTGCCAGCGCGCCCCAGGAGATACCCATCAGCTGTGCGATAAATGCGCTGGAGGACTGGTACTGGATAATGGCGATGACTGTGGAGATAACGATGAAGATGGCAAGGAAGATGCGGATGCAGAGCAGCTGCTTCTTATCGTTGAAATCCTTCACGATGTGGCCTTTGATCATATCCAGCGTGATGGTGGAGCTGGAGGTGAGCACCAGCGAGGAGAGGGTAGACATGGACGCGGACAGCACCAGCACGATTACAATGCCGATCAGTACATCGGACAGCGTGGCCAGCATGTTGGGGATTACGGAGTCGTAGATCAGAGCGCCGGAGGCGTTGGTGTCAATATTGAACAGACGGCCGAATCCGCCGAGGAAGTAGCATCCGCCGGAAACAACCGCTGCGAAAAGCGTGGAAATAATCGTTCCTTTGGAGATGGCCGCTTCACTCTTGATGGCGTAGAATTTCTGAACCATCTGCGGCAGGCCCCATGTGCCGAGGGAGGTGAGAACCACAACGCCCAGCAGATTCAGCGGATCGGGGCCGAACATGGAGGTGTACGCGCCCTGCAGTCCTGCAGTACCGTCGATTTCGTTCGGAACCTGGGAAAGCTTGATGACAGCCTCGGTGAAGCCTCCATGGCCGCTGAGCACAGCGCCGATAACCGCAACGATACCGATAAGCATGATGATGCCCTGAATGAAATCGTTGATCGCAGTTGCCATGTAGCCGCCGAGAATGACGTACACGCCGGTCAGCAGTGCCATGGCGATTACGCAGATCTCATAGGGAATATCAAACGCCATACCGAACAGGCGGGAGAGTCCGTTGTATACCGATGCGGTGTAGGGAATCAGGAATACGAAGGTAATGACCGCGGCGACAAGCTTGAGGGCAGGGGAGCCGAAGCGCTTTTCAAAAAATTCGGGCATGGTTTTCGCACCGAGATGATGGGTCATGACGCGGGTGCGGCGGCCGAGGATTACCCAGGCCAGCAGGCTGCCGATGATGGCATTGCCCAGGCCGATCCATGTGGCCGACATGCCGAACTTCCAGCCGAACTGGCCGGCATATCCCACGAATACGACAGCGGAGAAGTACGATGTGCCGTAGGCGAAAGCGGTCAGCCACGGGCCGACGGAGCGTCCGCCGAGAACGAAGCCGTTGACATCGGTGGCCGATTTGCGGCACCAGATACCGATGCTGACGGTAATGACGAAGAAGATGGCGATCATAAGGATTTTTGCGAACATGGTGAGCCTCCAGAGTAAAATATTTGCCGGGAAAAATAAAAACGTCCTCTGCCGTACAAGCAGAGGACGGATATACCGCGGTACCACCTCAGTTTACACCCGCCTTGCGGCGGATGCCTCAAAAGTACGCGCACGCAGTGCGGATACTTCGGCCCTGTAACGGAAGCCGACCGGCGCAGCCTACTGGAAATATCGTTCGGTGCGCAGCTCTCGGAAAGTAATTCCGGTATCTGCCTGCCCCGCGCCTCTCACCAACCGGCAGCTCTCTTTGGGGTGCTGGATACCGTCACGGAAAATCCGTTTTCCGGTCATCGCTTTTTACTTTCCCACATTATAACGCAGAAGTGTCCGGCTGTCAAGTGGCTTTTGAAAAAAATAATAAAAATTTTGATTTTCAATGCGGACGCTTTACAAATGCTTCTGCATAGTGTATAATGAAGTACATCCAAATTCGGGTATTTCGGGAGGAAAACCAATGAACACAAACGAGCGTCCGCTGGAGAATATGGTCACGGACGGCGGATTCTGCGGCATTTTTGAAACCATAGGATGCGTAGGCGACAGCCTTTCCTCGGGTGAGTTTGAGTCACTCAGCGAGACGGGTGAGAAGCATTATCATGATTACTACCGCTATTCCTGGGGCCAGTTTATGGCCCGTGCCTGCGGCAGTACCGTTTATAATTTCTCAAGAGGCGGCATGACCGCAAAGGTGTTCAATGAATCCTTCGGCGAAAAGTGCGGCTTTTACGACGAGGATAAGCGCTGCCAGGCGTATATCCTCGCGCTCGGTGTCAATGATGTTCTGAACCGCGGCTGGGAAGTCGGAACCACGGCGGATATCTGCCTGGAGGATCCCGCGCAGAACAAACCGACTTTTGCCGGCGAATACGCCCGCATCATTCAGAAAATCAAGGAAATGCAGCCCAAGGCGCGTGTGTTCCTCATGACAATTCCGCGCGGGAACCGTACTCCGGAGCGCGAGGCCATAGCTGACCGTCATGCGGAGCTGCTGCATCAGATCGCCGGGATGTTCGAGTTTACATACGTGCTTGATTTCCGCAGATATGCGCCCGTGTACGATGCGGAATTCAGGAAGAACTATTTCCTCGGCGGACATATGAACCCCATGGGATACCTGCTCACAGCGAAGTACGTCATGTCGTACATCGACTACATCATCCGCAATAATATGGAAGATTTCGCGCAGGTGGGCTTCATCGGTACACCGTATCACAACGCATCGGCCAAATGGTAAGGTTTATCTGAACAGCCGCCGTCAATTCCTCTGCTGATTCTTTGTTTGCAACACTGCACATTCGTTTATGAAGTTTGTGCAAAACAGACAAAAATGGGGAGGGGGGGATCTGTGAATATAGTCAATTGACACAATTCCGGGATTGTGGTATAATAAGTCATCTTTATTTTTTGTGAGGTGCTTATGAAAAAGACTATATCCCTGTTTTTAGCAGCGCTTATGCTTGCGATTCCGCTTGCGGCATGCTCCAAAGATGCCGCCGCGGGCGATGACACTGCTTCCGCAGACACCACCGTGTCCGCTGACATCACCGCATCCGAAGATTCTGCCGTGCCCGCAGAGACAACTCCTGCGGTTACGGGAAGAAAGGATGCAAAGGACGGTATTCCAGCCGATTTCTCGATGAACGGTAAAACGGTGACTTGCTTCACACGCAGCAGCGGTCGCAAATACGACTGGGACGGCGGCGAAGAATGGACCGGTGATGTGCTTCTTGAAGCGGTGCATAAGCGCGTAGAAACGGTTTCCGAACGGCTCAAGGCATCCCTTGTCTGCTTATTGGGTCCGGCTAATTGGAAAGAGTTCGGCAACGCGATGGAACAGAATGTTATGGCCGGTGACGGCGTGGTGCAGATTGCCGTTACCCCCGCCAATGCTTCCATCAAATCCGGCCGTGATTTCCTGTTTTGTGCCATGCAGGACAATAAGTATCTGGACTTTGAGCAGCCGTGGTGGAATCTTGCCGCTATTGAGGAGCTGTCGCTGGACGGCGTCAACATACGGTACATGTCCGGTGATATGCTGCTGTCGCAATTTAACAATCACGGTGCGGTGTATTTCAACAAGGATTTGTACGAGAACAATGGATTCAAATCCGAGGATTTGTACCAGACCGTTATTGACCGCAAGTGGACCCTGGATGAGCTTCGCAAGCAGGCGACCGCCATGTATAAGGATGTAAACGGCGACGGTATCGAGGACGACGGTGATGTCTACGGATTCTCGCTGTTTACTCTGGAGCGTATCAAGCAGTTTGACTATGGCTTTGATATAAAACGGTTTATTCGTAATGAGCAGGGCTATCCTGTGATCTCTTACGATACCGACCGTGCGGAGACTGCCGTAAATAAGCTGAACACCCTTCTCCATGACACGAAAGGGGTCAAATATGAGCAGGAGAATATCGAGAACTTCTTTGTAAACGGCAATACCGTATTCTGGGGAGATTTACTGGGCACTATGCACACAG
>SVSO01000229.1 GCA_015064195.1 Oscillospiraceae bacterium | reverse complement strand
ACGTGGAATATCACGACAATCTCATCGAATACTGCTTCTGGTCCATCGAATACTACAACGCCAAGCCCGATCCCGCATCCCACCATGTCCGCACCACGAAAAACACCAGCATTCACGACAACTTCTGCCGATTCGGCGGTGAAGGCTGGGGCTGCAAGGGCAGAGCCAGCGGTGCGCCCATGTGCTGCTTCAACACCAGCAATGAAGAAATGGAAAACTTCACGGCGGAGCGCAACATTTTCGACCGCTGCACCGGATTTTTGCTGCTTTCCAACAACACTCTGCCCCGCATGAATCACAACACCTACATTCAGCCCTATGGCGTGAAATTCGCACGGATCAAGGGGGAAGTCTTCCTCTTTGATGAGACTGCAAAGGATACACTGGCAATGCTTGGCGAGACTGAGCCTGAGCTTGTCTGCATCAAATAGACATAACAAGGAGCATCATCATGAAAAAATTACCCATCAGCTTAATCATCGACGATCCCGCACCTGTGGTGTCGGTTTATTATACCCATGCCGGCAAGACCCTTACGGAAGACGGCCGTCCGCTTCTCGAATACGTGCCGAATTCCCTGCTGGATGCTTTCTGCGATGTTGTGGAGCGCAACGGCATCAAGGGCAAATACAGCGTCGTTCCCATGCCCGGCAACCGGGGCGATATTATAAACGGCATCGACAATGTGGATATGGCGCTGGTGAAGGAATGGATCGACACCGTGCAGAAGCGTCTTGTTCCCGCATTCACCGTCGGCCCGGAAATGCTCACCCACAACTGGGCGGTCGATCTTGCCACCGGAAAAGCCCTTGATCTGAACGAGCGCGACTGGGCATCCACCCAGGACAGAACCACCCTCACACCCTACATCACCCGCGCACTGGAGCTTCTCCGGGATGCCGGCTTTGATGCATTCGGCGTCACCTCCCCGTGGAACTTCGGCATTGAGGTGGAGGATGAATACGCAGCGGCGATCTCCAAGGCAGTTTACGATGTGACCGGCAGAAAAGAGGCGTGGTATTTCCTCCGCGGCCTGCGCGACACACCGAATGCCAAGGCGTGGATCCAGCTGGAGGAGGATGGCCGCACCCTCGTCGCCATTCCCGCCACCACCTTCGACCGTTTCTGGCAGACCATCGACTGCGACGATACCTCCGACGAATATGTCAGCTACATCGCCGATCAGCTGATTACCGCCGATGGCAAGGACGGACAGATCATCAAGGCCCTCGAAATGAACGCATGGCCCATTCTCATCGCCCACTGGCAGAGCCTTGTCTCCAATGGTCTCGGCACCGGTATCCGCGCCCTCGACGAAGTGGGCAAGCGCATCCGCACCCATCTCTCCGACCGCGTGGAATGGATGAGCTTTGAGGAGATCATGCATTATACCATCAAGGAGCATAACGAAAACAAATGAAAATTTTCAAATATTCCGATGCGCCCATAGAGGTTCACGGCCTGCCCTTCTATCACGAAAACGGCATTCTCGAGCGCGTTCCCGCCCATATCCGGGAAGCGGTTCCGTCCCTGTCCTTCCTCGGCAGACGGTGTCCCGGCGCACGTCTCTGCTTCCGCACCGGCGCATCAAGATTCAAGCTGCGCATGGAGCTTGAAACCCTCAGCCCCGATATCGGTATGTCCATCTTCGCCTGCCAGTCCGCCAATGTGCTCATCGGTGACCGTCCGAATGCCCGCTTTGCCGGACTGCTGAACCCTCCGAACTATCAGACAAAGTCGGTGGAAAAGGAATTCTGGAAATCCGACAAAATCGAGGATGTGACCATCTTCCTGCCCCGCAATGAAGTCATCGCAAATTTTGAGATCGAGATCGACGACGATGCAGAGCTTCTGCCGCCCACGCCCTACCGCTATCCGCCCATGCTCTACTACGGCTCATCCATTACCGAGGGCGGCTGCTGTGCGCGGCTGACCAATGCTTACAACGCCATCATCTCCAACCGGCTGAATGCGGATTATTACAACTACGGCTTCTCCGGAAGTGCCAAAGGTGAGCCTGTCATGGCGGAGCTGATCGCGAAGATCCCCATGAGCATTTTCGTCTACGATTACGACCACAATGCACCAAGCGCCGAGCATTTAGAGGCGACCCACGAGGCATTCTTCCGCGTCATCCGGGAAGCCAATCCCGATCTGCCGGTGATCATCCTGACAAAGCCGGACTTCGACTATGACAGGAGCGGCGACCGCCGCCGTGCCGTCATCCGGAAGACCTACGAAAATGCAGTGGCCGCCGGTGACAAGAATGTATGGTTTATCGACGGTGAGACCTTCTTCGGCGATGCCGACCGGGAATTCTGCACCTGCGACCAGTGTCATCCCAACGATCTGGGTTTCTACCGCATGGCCGATGTTGTCGAGCCGGTGGTGCGGAAGATCCTCGAAGCCCGCTATCCGAACAATTAAAGCAGCATCCCCGAAGCGCCAGCTCCGGGGATGAATTTTTATTGTACGGTGTCGAGCAGTGCATGGGCACGCTCATACAGCTCGGTTTTATCCCAGCCGGACAGCACGATGCGGTACAGCGCCTCATCCACCTTGAAATATGCGATCAGCCGCAGGGAATCGCTCCGTGACGAGTTGGACAGGGCGAGCGTCACCGGTGTGCCGTCGGCAAGGGCGTATTCGCCAAATTCCGTTTTTCCGCCGGTGATGGTATCATAGGCATTCACCTTCAGGTACACGGTG
Source organism: Oscillospiraceae bacterium (assembly GCA_015064195.1). The sequence continues at coordinate 2,187 of SVSO01000229.1, read as the reverse complement.
TACGGGCCATGACAGACCTCGCCGCAGGGGATATTGATATAAATTGTTGCGATATTCTCCGCTGTCCCGAATGCCATCAGTCGGTAGCATTCCGCCGCAGCTTCTACCTCTGCGGGAATGACAAGGGGCATATCGATGAACGCCTCCATCTCTTCGCGGGTCGAGGCTTCATAATAGATCTTATCTCCCGGCGCGCTCACATACGGCGCGATATTTGCAAGTGCCGTCTCGCTGAGCATCACCGCCGCGCCCTCATCAAGGTGATAGCCGTGTTCGGTCGAATTGCCGTTTTCGTCGGTGAACTTCCTGTACAGTCCTTCGGTCAGGCCGACCTTGCCCGCAACTGCCGCGCCTGCGGTGATTCCCAGTGCCATGACAGCCGCCGCAACCGCGATCACCACGGCGCGCAGGCGCAGTTTCGGCTTTGTACTCTTATTATCGTGTATTGCCATGAATATTTCCTCCTTCATGTCCGGCGCTTTGATTTCACCGAACCATTTTTTCAGCTTGTTTTCCATCATCGTTCCTCCTTTTCCGGCGACAGGATGACTGCCAGCTTTTTCTTTGCCCGCTCGTATTTCTTGCGCACCGTGGCTTCTTTCATCTCAAGCTGCTCCGCAAGCACGGCGTAGGGGATCTCCTCCACCGCCCGGCCGTATACGATGGCACGCTCGGCGGGTGTCAGCCGTTTCAGTGCCGCCGTCAGCTCATCGGACAGCGGACGTGTACACTCCTGCCTCGGCATGGGCACAAAAAGCCGGTTCCGCCGAAGAATATCGATGCAGGCACGATAGGTACAGCGGTAGAGATACGCTCTGACCGCCGATGCATCCCGCACCGATGCACGCTTCATCCACAGCCGGACAAACGCCGTCTGCACCGCATCGGACGCATCTGCAGCAGAGAGCAGGATTCCCGCCGCGTACCGGTACAGCTCATCCGACAGGGTATCGATGGCATCGGCGAGCGCACGCTCATCGCCGGCCAGCAATGCCGCCGCGTCAAACATGGTCATCATCCTTTCGTCAGTATTTTGAAGGCCTTCACCCATTAGACGGAAAAATCGCGGTTTTTGTGACAGAAGAAAAAAATTCCGCCCCGGAATTTTTTCCGGAGCGGAATCTGCGTTACTTTTCCGACTGAGCGTTCATCTTATCCGCCCAATACACCGCGTGGTCGATCCACTGCGCCATGGCAGGATCGCTCCATTTCGGCTGGCCATTCTCGGTGATCGCATTTCCCAGCGCGATTCCGTGGGGCGCATCGGGATAAATGTGCATTTCAAACATCAGTCCGTGCTCCCGGTAAGCCGCACCGAGAACGAGGGCATTGCGCACATCCACCAACGGATCGTTGGAGGTATGCACCACAAAGAGCGGCGCGGATCTTTCGCTCACATTCGCCTCAAGGCTGACCTCGCGAAGCTCATCCGCGGTGGGATTATCCTTGCAGAGCAGATTGTAAAAAGAGCCGAAAGGCCCGAAACCATGGATGCCGGTGACGACCGGATAGACCAGCATGGCACCGGTGGGGCGGTTTTTGCCGTATTCGATGCCGGTGGCCTCATATACGCAGGGCTTGTGCCACATGGTCGCCAGCGAACCGGCAAGATGACCGCCGGCGGAAAAGCCGGTCACATAGACTCTATCGGGATTGACCCGGTATTCCTCCGCATGATCGCGGATATGTGCCATGGCCAGCGATGCTTCGCACAGCTGAGCGGGATAGGGACGGACGCGCTTTACCGAATAATGAAGCACGAAGGCCTGGTAGCCCTTGGCGACAAATGCCAGCGCGATGGGTTCACCCTCTCGGTCATCGCATACACCGCCGTATCCGCCGCCGGGGATGACAAGGATGGCCGGGCGGACATAGGGCGTGGTATCGGCGGCGAAGGTTTCAAGATAGATCGTTTCATCTTCCGGATTGAGCGGAATTCGTTTGTTCAGCATAACTTTTCTCCTATGCGTTTAATTCTTCGAGGCTTTCCTTGATCACACAGGCGATGGAGGAGGAGATCGCATGGTTCATGCTGGCATGGCCGTCGCGATGCTCCCACAGCGTGCCGGTGATGGCCGCCATCCTTTCGCCGAACATGACAGCGATCTCGGAAAGGTTCATCTCATATTTGCCGAGACGGTGGAGCAGCTCCGTGCGCACCATGAGGCCCGGGAACAGATCCAGCGG
>SVSO01000228.1 GCA_015064195.1 Oscillospiraceae bacterium | reverse complement strand
CGCGCCGGAGACGATGGTGGGATCGGCTTCGGCGGCGAGGAAGATATGCGAAATCATGGAGGTGGCGGTGGATTTTCCGTGCATGCCGGAAACGCCGATGCGATTTTTGTGCTTCGACATGAGCCAGCCGAGGAAATCCGCACGATAGACGCAGAATTTCTCGCCGCGCGTGTCAAATTCCATGGCGCGGGCAAGCTCCGGATTGTCGCGGGCGATGGCGGCGGTATAAACGATGACATCCCACGCGTCGATATGCACAGGATCCAGCGCGTAGGAGATCGCCGCGCCGTCTGCTTCCAGCGTCTCTGTGAGACGGGAGGGCGTGCGGTCATAGCCGCCCACGCGGCAGCCCATGGACATGGCGATATGGGCGAGCGACGACATGCTGATGCCGCCGATGCCGATGAAATAGACAGAACGGGGAGCGGCGAAAATTTCGTCCAGACGGGCGATGGAGTAGGATGTGTACATGAATGATTCTCCCTTGTTTTGGATATACTCTATTATACCACAGAGCTGTGAAAAATAAAAGTCTGTTTTCTTAATTTTTCAAGTTTTTCTGTTAGCCCGGGTTATTCACAAAAAAATTGCACGATTTGCACATAAATTTCAAAAAATCTATGAATATCATTCACAATTGTAAGGTATAATATGTTAAGGTGCCTTGATGTCAAAGTCATATCAGATGCGTACAATACCACCTGCCCGCCACCAGCGCATCGAAGATGTCGATGCCCTCGAAGCAGAAAAATACGGAGGAATATCCAAATGGTTATCACAGATATCAAAGTCAGAAAGCTCTTTGACGAAGGTCCTATGAAGGCAATCGTTTCCGTGACCTTTGACGGTCAGCTCGCAGTTCACGACATCAAGGTTATCAATGCAAGAGATAAGTTTTTTATCGTAATGCCCAGCCGGAAGAATCCGGACAATACTTACCGTGACATCGTTCATCCCATCAACGCGCAGTTCCGCGCGGCGCTGGAGGATGCGGTGATTGAGGCTTACAACAGAGAAGTTGTACTCGCGGCTGAGGCTGCTGTATCTGCAGAAGAACTGCCTGCAGAAATTTAAGTTTGAATACGTTGAAAAAGGTGCTGTCTGTGCAGCACTTTTTTCATTTTTCTGTACGCCGCGGCATCAGCTGCGTCACCCATCCGGCGGCACGATGCTTCAGATGCAGCCATCCGAACAGTGCAAAGCTCAGCGCACCCGCGGCATTGGCCAACAGATCCTTCATGGTGTCGATGAGGCCGATATCCAGCCAACCGACCAGCGGCTCGCCGTTGAGCGATGCGGATTCCACGGTAATGTGGCCGCCTCCGAGCAGCGCGGAGGAAAAGCTGTGAACGAAGGTGTCCTTCTGCATGTCCATGTGCAGCAGCATATCGGCGGCAAATTCCCAGAATTCCCATACCACGCCCGATGTCATGGAGAAGCATACGGAGAACAGCACCACGAATCCCGGTGTCAGAGAGAATTTCACCCGCTCGCTCCGATTCAGCAGATCGATCATGGATATGCCGATGGCTGTGGTGAGAAATCCGGAGACGGTATGGAGCGCGGTGTCCCAGAGTGGAAACTGCCCGTAGCAGCCGCGCACCTCACCGAGAAAGGTGGAGGCAAACAGAAACAGGATGACCAGCACCTCCAGCGTGTCCGGCAGCTGTACAGACAGGCGGCGTTCGAGGATGGCAGGCAATGCAAAGAGAAACAGTGTGAGCAGGCACTGCCCGGCGGTGTAAAGCTGCCCGCTGCAGAGCGCGGCAGCGCCTGCCGCGATGACAAAGAGGCGGGAGGCTACATACAGAACGAAAACGGCGGGACGGGTAGCTTTCATGAAAATTCTGCCTTTCTGATGAAAAAAGGTGCCGCACCGAGGTGCGGCACCCTGCGTATGTAGCAGAAATTATTGAATCTGGCTGAAATCACGGGCGGGAAGATATTTGACGGGATTGTAGGTGGTGCTGCCGATGCGCACCTCAAAATGGAGATGCGAGCCGTAGGACATGCCTGTATTGCCCATGTCGCCGATGTGCTGTCCCTGATAGACGTGGTCGCCCACAGAGACATGCATCTTGCTCAGATGCGCGTAGACGGTGATGTAGTCGTCCGCATGCTGGATGCGGATGCTGTAGCCGTAGGAGGGCGTGTAGCCGGCCCAGATGACCTCACCGCCGTCGGAAGCCCAGATGGGGGAGCCTTTGACATCGGGCAGGTCGATGCCCAGATGGAACTCCGTCTTGCCGTATGCGGTACGCCAGCCGTAGGGCGAGGAAATGCCCTTGGGTGTATCACAGGGCCAGATAAAGGTACCGGTGGGAACGGCATCGGGAATCTCTTTGGCACCCACCATGATTATTCTGTCCTGTGCGTCGGTAATTATGCTTTCCTTGACCGGCGTGCGGGCAAGAAGATCGCCGTCCGCATTGTAGACCAGCTCGTAGGTGACGTTTTTCAGACCGTTGCTGCCGTCCTGAATCTGCTTGCTCTTGCCGACAAAGGTATCGTAATCGTCGATATACTGCGTTTCGTACCAGATCGTCTCCATCACGGTTTCGGTGTTGACGAAGGTGTAATCCAAAATCAGGTCATCGCCCAGTACGTCGGGTGAAACCACAGGATGGCTGACACCGCAATCCACGTTGGGATCCTCCATGACCGGTGCTGCAGATGCGAATGCGCTGACGCGCATGGAGATGGACTGTTCGTCAACCATAGCCGCTGGTTCCTCGGTATGATCTGCCAGCGGATTGAGAATTTCGTTGATTTCGTCCACCGAGTGGAGCATATCGGTCAGACACGGCTGCTTTTCAATGCGCAGTGCGTTCTGGATGCGCACGGTGCTGAATGCGTCGCCGCCCGATTCGAGCAGCTCGGATTCGATGTCATTGATAAGGGCATACAGCGCGTCGCCGCTTTCGCATGCAGCTGCCTGCCGACCGTCCACATACAGCATGTATGCGTCGGTGAAATCTTTGTCTGCCTGCGCCTTCAGAAGCTCGTAGCAGTCTTCCTCGGTCAGGTATTCGGGATCGCGGACGTGAGCGAAGGTATAGCTGATTTCGCAGTTGGGATCGTAGAGAACACCCGCCGCTTCGGCGATGTCCGCTTCCAGCGCAAGCTCGGCATTGGTGAAGGTGCTGCCGGACTGCACATAGCCCACGGGAATGCCGTTGAGGCTGGCGCGGATGACGACCTCATAGGAGCAGATATTGGTGATATAGCACGCCACCGCGATTCCGGTGAGGAGTGGGAGCAGGAAGTTCAGAATTTTGCCGGCAAGACCCGGCTTTCGTATATGAGGCTGAGGGTGAGCCATGATAGCATCTCCTTATTGATATTTCGCACAGAACGGATCTGCGCTGATATAACAGCGGGGAATATTAGGTACCCGCACAGGCATCTCGTTCTATTATACCGCATGCGCGTGAAAAAATCAAGTCTTATTTGCATTTTTGTGAATAATGAACAGTATCTTTTTTTGCGTATCTCTTGAATGCTTGAAAAAAATGTGATATAATATAGAATGCAATCATATTTTTAGTGACAAGTGAGGTACATATAAAATGGCTGAACTCAGATGGAATCCCATGATTAAGGACTGGGTCATGATCGCGTCGAACCGTCAGAACCGTCCGCAGATGCCCAAGAACTGGTGCCCCTTCTGCCCCGGATCGGGCAAGGTACCGGACAACTATGATGTCTACGCGTATGACAACGACTTTCCCGCACTTACGCAGAATCCGCCGGAACCGGATGATGTGGCAACCGACTTCTACAAGGTGAAGCCCTCCCACGGTAAGTGCGAGGTGATCCTCTTCTCCCCCAATCACACCGGTACGCTCAAGGAGCTGTCCGATGCGCACATGAAGAAGCTGGTTGACCTCTGGTGCACCCGCTTCAATGCGATGAAGGAAGACAAGAAGATCAAGTATGTCTTCATCTTCGAGAACCGCGGCGATGTGGTCGGCGTGACCATGCCCCATCCGCACGGTCAGATGTACGGCTACTCCGTGCTCCCCAAGAAGATCGAGCTGGAGCTGGATGCTGCCAAGGAGCACTACGAAGCAAATGACGGCGAGTGCATTTTCTGCCGAATGAACAAGGAAGAGACCGAGTGCGGTCTGCGCGTGATCCACGAGAACGAGGACTTCATCGCGTACATTCCCTTCTTTGCAGACTACGCATATGGCGTTTATATTGTCGCAAAGACCCACAAGCCCGCCATCGCGGACTTCACCGATTCCGAAAAGGAGAACCTCGGCAAGATCATGCGCGACATCGCAGGCATGTACGACAACCTCTTCGACTTTAACTTCCCCTACATGATGTGCATGCACAATGCGCCCGTCAACAACGAGGATGAGAAGTACGAGGGCCTGGAGAACTTCTACCACTTCCATATCGAAATGTACCCGCCGCTCCGCGCCGCTGACAAGCAGCAGTTCCAGGCATCCAGCGAGACCGGTGTATGGGCACACTGCAACCCCACCGCTCCCGAAGAAAAGGCAGAGGAAATGCGCAAAGCTCTGGCAAAGTTCCTCGCAAAGAAGGATGCGGAATAATCACTGAATCACCACGCGCGCCGATGCACCAAGTGCATCGGCGCGCATCATTATGCGAAATACTTCGACGGGGAAACGCCCTTATACTTGCGGAACACGCGGGAAAAGTAGCAGTAATCGGGAAAGCCTGCCGCCGCCGCGATGTCGGAAAGCGGCGCGGGGGCTGTCTGATAAAGCCGGATCGCTGCCTGAATGCGCATGCGGTTGAGGTAGGCAGTGAAGGGCATGCCGAAGTTCTTGCGGAACTGGCGGCAGAAATGACTGCCGCTCCAGCCAAGGTCGGCGCTGATTTTCGCGGTGGTCAGCTCGCTCTGATAATGCTCGTCCACATAAGCCCAGACGG
>SVSO01000227.1 GCA_015064195.1 Oscillospiraceae bacterium | reverse complement strand
CATAACGGAAGTGAAGCCGCCGTCGATGCAGGCCTTGCAGATTTCGAAGTCTGCGCCGTGGTCGAGGTGGAGTGCGAGATCGATGTCAGCATCCTTGATTGCAGCGTTTGCCAGAGCAAGCAGATACTCCTGCTTTGCATACTTGCGCGCGCCTGCGGATACCTGAAGGATGACGGGAGAACGAACTTCGCCCGCAGCCTCGGTGATCGCCTGAACGATCTCCATGTTGTTGATGTTGAAAGCACCGATGGCGTAGCCGCCCTCGTAAGCCTTCTTGAACATTTCCTTGGTTGTTACAAGTGCCATAGTTTTATACGCTCCTGTGGATTATAATATTTTTCACTCTTATTATTCTACTCGATTTTGCTTCGTAAATCAAGAGGATTCAAAAAATAATATGTAAAATTTTTGCAACATTTGCATTGACCTTGACATGAGGGCAGGGCTGTGCTATACTATGATAAGTATGAATAATCATACAAATCACACTACGGAGGGTCTACATGATAGAAATGGACATTATGATTGAACGAAGGGGGGAATCACTGTGAAACTGCTGCGTGTATCCGGTCTTATCAAGCAGTATCCTGCATTTCAACTGGACAATGTTTCGTTTGAAGTCTCTGCCGGGGAAATTGTTGGCTTTATCGGCCGGAACGGTGCCGGAAAAACCACGACGCTCAAATCTCTGATGGGCTTTGTGCATCCGGACGGCGGTGCGGTCGAATTTTTCGGCGGTGTCAGGGCGGACGAGATCAAGCAGCGCGTCGGATTTGTATCCGGCGGCATCTCGCACTATCCGAAGGTGAAGCTGCGCACCATGACAGATGTGACACGCCGGTTCTATACACACTGGGATGAGGCTTCCTACCGGCGGTATCTTTCCGAATTTTCGCTGGACGAGAACAAAACGCCGTCACAGCTGTCCGAAGGCATGAAGGTCAAGTATTCGCTGGCGCTGGCGCTTTCGCACGGCGCGGAGCTTCTGATTCTGGATGAGCCGACCAGCGGTCTTGATCCGGTATCCCGTGATGAACTGCTGGATGTATTATTGTGCCTGCGGGATCGGGGTGTCGGCATTCTGTTTTCGACGCACATTATTACCGATCTGGAACGTGCCGCCGACCGAATTGTTTATATCAGAAGCGGAAGAATTTATGCCGATGCGCCGCTTACGGAATTTGAGCGCGCATACCGCATTGTGGAGCTTGCCGCGAAGCCGGAGCAGGCTGATCGGTACATCGGCATCCGGCGGCAGCGCGATGGTTATACCGCACTGGTAAGGGACGACGGCAATACCGGCAGGCCTGCAAGGCTTGAAGAAATTATGCTGCACATGGAGAGGGAGGAAATCTGAATGATTGGGAAATATCTGCTGATCAAGGAACTGCGGCTTGCACTTCACCCAGCCGCTATGGCGTTTCTCGCGCTGTCATCGATGATGCTGATTCCGGATTATCCGCTGTATATTGTCTTTTTTTATACTTCACTCGGAATCTTTTTTATCTGTCTCACCGGACGCGAGAATCGTGATATTTCGTATACCATCAGCCTGCCTGTCACCAGACGTCAGCTGGTGCGGGCACGGATGCTGTTTGCGGTACTGCTGGAAGTTCTGCAGCTGCTGCTCGCTGTTCCGTTTGCCGTTTTGCGGCAGAATCTGCCTGTCGGTACCAATGCGGTGGGCATTGATGCCAATGCGGCATTCTTCGGCTCCTCCATGCTGATGCTCGGTCTATTCAATTATGTTTATTTCACGAGTTACTACCGTGCGCCGGACAAAGTCGGGCGGGCATTCATTCTTGGCAGCCTTGCGGAAATGCTGTATATGCTGATTGCTGAAACCATGGTGCATCTTCTTCCGTTTGCGCGCGATGTGCTGGATGCGCCCGGTACCGAGGGAATGTCGGCGAAGCTCACGGTGCTTGGTATGGGCGCGGCGGCATTCGTGCTGCTGACACTGACAGCGGAACGGCGTGCGGTGATGCATTTCGAACGGCTTGATCTGTGATTACAGCCCGCGCAGCTGGCGGTACTGCTGCGGCGTGATGCCGAAGCGGCTCTTGAAGCGGCGGGAGAAGTAGAACTGGTCGCAGAAGCCGAATTTATCGCTGATCTGCCGGATGGACAGCTCGCCGTCGGTGAGCAGCTGCTCGCAGCGGAGCATGATCTCCCGGTCGATGTAGGCACCGATGGGCATCCCCACCTCGGCGGCGAATTTTTTGTTGAGCGTGCTGCGGGCGGCGTAGACCGCGCGGCAAAGTTCATCCACGCTCAGCTGGATAGACAGATTTTCATGGATATAGCGCAGCGCGCCGGTGACACACTGGGAGTATTTGCGCGCGGTCAGCTCCACGCCGGGCGCAGTTGCCATGAGGCGGAGAACGGTGGCTATCAGGCGCTCCTTGACTGTCAGCGCATCGATCAGCTCATTGGAGCTGTATTTTGCGATCAGCTCCTGCGTCTTGGTGCAGGGATACTCCATTTCGAGCATTTCCGAATAATTGGCCAGATAATCGTAACCGCTGGAATTGATGAGGCGGATGTTGAAATACATAAAGTCGATGCTGGTTTCACAGCCGTTATCGTAGATGAGGTCGGTGGGAATCAGATAGACATACCCGGGACGAAGCGGATGGACTTTTTGATTGTAGGTGATGTAAGCATCGCCGCCGAGGATAAAGTAGAGCTTGGAGTAATGCGGGGAGAGGGATCGCGCCTTGTTCCATTCGGTGCCGGCGTGCTGATAGCCGCTGACCAATATCTCCAGTGAAGTGTGGTTAACAGTATCGTTGCAAAAGCGGTTCATAATTGTTGACATAGCCAAAACTCCATATTTAATGTACAATTTTACATTGAAGTGAAGGGACAAATGAGATATAATCTTTGTAAGGCATCATAGCCTTGCTGTGATGTACGAAATCAGGCGGTTTATCGGCCGCTGAAATATGTTTATGCTGAAAGGAAGAAAACAGTCATGAAAAAGTCTGCTCTTATTCTCTCCGGTATTCTCGCTGCAAGCCTCGTAGTTCCGGTAGCCGCAGGTGTTGTACAGAAGGGTACCCCCGACGCATCCAAGCTCCCTGAAGGCACTCTCATTTATGAAGAGAACTTCGACGGCTTCACCGAGACCAACGTTGACAAGGCGCTCACCAAGCTGGGCTGGTCCAAGGTTGAAACCCTCACCAAGTTCACCGCAAAGTACACCGTTGAAAACGGCAAGCTCATCATCAAGAACAACACCGCTGATTCTCAGGACTCCTACGCTCTGATGATGAACGACGACTACCTGAAGAACGTCTGCAACAAGGACTACACCTATGAGTACCAGGTAACCTACAAGGGCGCCGGCAACACCTCCCGTTACGTATCCCTCCTCTGCAACTACGACGGCAAGGACAACTACAACACCGTTGACATGCGTGTTCGCGGCGACGGCTACAACCAGACCCGCCGTGTATCCAGCTGGATCCACTACAACAACACCACCTGCCCGATCCGTGCAACCGACAAGACCTCCTATGTAACCCAGAAGTTCGGCGAGACCTTCAACACCAACGGCATGCACCTGATCGACAAGACCATCACCATCCGTGTTGAGACCTCCATCGAAAAGGGTCCGACCGTATACGTTGACAACATCATGGTTTCTGACATGCAGGCCAACAAGGACAAGTGGCAGACCATCGACCATTACGCAATGGTATTCAAGGCTTCCAAGCTGATCGACGCTGAGATCGACAACATCAAGGTTTGGACCGGTCTGGCTGACAAGCCCCTGGAAGTGAAGAAGGAAGAGCCCAAGGCATCCGCTTCCACCGCTGACCTGACCTCCGTTCTCGCTCTCGCAGCAGCTGCTTCCGCTGGCGCAGCATTCGTTGCCACCAAGAAGAGAAAGTAAGCGGCAGCCTGAAGAAGGTTATTCACGCTCTATCGAATCCGCAGAGTTTACTCTGCGGATTCTTTTTACTTATCGGAGGTATGTTTTTTTCGATAACTGCCGGGTGTCACGCCGACGATGCCCTTGAATACGCGTGTGAAGTAATCGGCAGAGGAAAAGCCGAGCTGATCGGCGATTTCCTCAATGCTGCCGGTTCCGATGAGCATCTGTCGGCTCATTTCAATCCGGAGTGCGTTCCGGTACTGGATGGGAGAGAGGCCGGTTTCCTGCCGGAACAGCTCAAAAAAGCGGGAGATTCCAAGCGTGCACAGCTTTGCAAGTGCCTGCGGCGGATGCTCGCGGGTCGGATCGGCTTCTATGGCTTCCATCGCCGGTCGTACACGGAGCGCGGGGGCTGGTGTCTGCTCATGCAGGCTGAGAAGATGGGCACAGAGCGCGTGAAAGGAGGCCTCCGCATCCAGCGACATACTGTCAGCAGGCTGAAAATAGGCGTGATAGATGCGGTGAATAAGAGCTTGCACGCGCTCGTTTTTCAAACAGAAGGATTTTTCCCACAGCGTGCAGTCCGATTCCGCCGAAAGGTGCATCTCTGGCGGATTGTGGAGAATCAGACGGGATGAGAACGCGAAATCCATCGTAATATAAGCAGCATCCGCAGACCAATGGGAGACATAGCTGGCGGCGCGGGGAAGATATACAAGCGTATTCTGCGGGGCGAAAATGGTTGAGCCGGGGAATGCAAAGCGCGCATTTCCGCTGAGAACATAGCAGAATCCGTCGTAGCTCCGGGAATGGCAGCGATAGGAGAAGGTGTCGGCGTGATGATAGCGATAAACGGTGAAGTGGGTGAGCGAAAAATGCCGATGAAAGTAGATCTGCGGTATCGTAGAATTATTCGGAAAATTCGTAGTCATGAGGATGGTGATTGTCTCCTTTCTGTGTTATAATCAAACTGCGTGGATGCGCATCATAACAAGTAAAGGAGAGATAACATGGAACACAGGGAAAGTAAGCT
>SVSO01000226.1 GCA_015064195.1 Oscillospiraceae bacterium | reverse complement strand
CTTTACCGAAACGTCGGGTGATATCTGCGGACAGTATTACCTCGACAACTTCGAGCATGACGGCCCCTATCCGGCAGCCATCCACGTGAAGCTCGGCGGTGGCAGCATCACCGCGCTCTGCTTCGATCTCGGCAGTATCTACTACGCCAACCGCTCCAGCTGCATGACTGCATTCGTGAAGTCGCAGCTGAAGGCGCTCTTCCCGATGCCGCTTGCCGAGGTGAGCGGCTCTGATTACGCTGAGCTGACCATGACGGAGAAGGACAGCAGGCTGTTCGTGCATGTGCTCAACTATGGCGGCCCGCATGAGGTGCCCGGCATCCGCAGCTACAGCGAGCTGCCCTGCCCCGGCCCCATCACCGTGAAGCTGCATCTGCCGAAATCGCCGAAGCGCATCACCATCGAGCCGGAGCATAAGGTCTGGGACGGAGATCCCACGGCGGTTGTGCTTGAAAAGCTGGAAATCCATACGGTGATTGTGATTGAATTTGAATAAGGAGAACACACATGAAACGCAGTGAAATCAACGCGGCCATCGCCCATGCGAAGGCGCTGCTTGCAGAAAACAACATCACACTTCCCTTCTTCGGCTATACCACGCCAGAGGAAATCCGTGCATTTGACCTTACCCGCATCAAGGCGGTCATGCTCGGCTGGGATGTCACTGACTTCGGCTCGGACGATTTCAGAAAGGTCGGCGCGACGCTCTTCACCGTGCGCAACGGCGACGTGAAGAATCCCGGCATCGGCACACCCTATGCGGAAAAATACATCATCATGGCTGGTGAGCAGGAGATTCCCATGCACTACCACATGATGAAGACCGAGGATATCATCAATCGCGCCGGCGGCGATCTGATGATTCAGGTGTACAATTCGAAGCCCGACCGGTCGCTCGACACCGAAACGCCGGTCGAGCTGTGGCTGGACGGCGTGAAGCGCAGCTTTACGCCCGGTGAGGTCATCCGCGTCACCACCGGAAACAGCGTCACGCTGACACCGTATGTGTACCACCGCTTCTTTGCGGAGGGCGGCGACGTGATCGTCGGCGAGGTTTCGAGCATCAACGACGACAATGCGGACAATGTGTTCCTCAAGCCGTCGGAGCGCTTCACCGGCATTGACGAGGATGCGGCACCGCTGCATCTGCTCTGCAATGAATATTGAGGAAGATAGAAAAATCCGGAGAGTAGTCTCCGGATTTTTCGTTTAGGGAACCCCAAAATTCACAAAACAAATATCCTCCATTGAATGCCCACCGAACATAATTCATATATTCATTGTTTATTAACAGTATATATATTATTAACAGTATATATACATATATGATTTGTGGTATAATGGTAGCAGATTAGCAATAATGGAGAAAAATCATGCAAATCAACCTGTTCGCGGAAGAAACACAGCTTGAAGGATTAAGTTAATTGGGAGGTTCTTTGGAAAGGTTGAAGATCATTGATATTGAGAGCTTTCGCCCGACGTTGACCGAAGGCTTGGAAAAAGAACGCAAAGGCCAAGCCGGACGCCCTCCACAACGAAAGGGGTTTGCCAAGGGATAGCTGTACCTTTTTCGGGAAAATGCTGCAAATCCGTTTTTTTCCACCCCGATTTACACATGAAATTCGAGGTCGGTACGCGATTCGCCGCTTCTGTTTCATTTTTCGCAGTTGAATCGCAAATTCTATTACTGGGAACTAAATTTTGAGGTTCACTATAATTATAGTACCCTCATGCTAAATCACAAAAGGAGATTTTTTCAATGAACAAGCGTATTCTTTCCATTCTGCTGCTTATCTCCCTGCTGGCATCCGCATCCTGCGGCTCCGGCGGAGCAGAGGGCGGCGTTACCACCGCTTCCGGTGATACCACCACTGCTGCTCCCGTGGAGACTGGTGTGACCGATAATCTCGGTACATATGATTTCGGCGGTGAGGAGTTCCATATGCTCACTCGTTTTACCCCCCTGTTTTATCCCAATCTTGACATCGAGGAACAGACCGGCGATGCGTTGGACGATGCAGTCTACAACCGAAACCGCCGAATCGAAGAACGATTCAACTTCGAATTCAAGGAGACGCTCTACGACTACACCATCGAGAAGAACGACTGGCCGCGGCAGTTCCTGCTGGCCGGCGATGACACCTATGATCTCTACACCGGTCGTATGATCAATCTGTTTACCTATGCTGCCGAGGGCATGATCATGCCCGTGGGCGAGCTGGCAGCTGTTGACCCCGACAAGCCTTACTGGAACGCACAGCTCTATTCCGATCTGCAGGTCGCGGGAGAGAACATGTTTGCCGTAGGTGATTTCAACCTTTCCGCGCTGGACTTCACGCACGTCATGCTGTTCAACAAGCAGATGGTGGACGATTATCAGCTCGGCGACCTCTACGAGATCGTTCGCTCGGGCAAGTGGACCTACGATAAGTTTGAGGAAGTGGGCAAGCAGGTCATCTCCGACCTGAACGGTGACGCGAAGATGGACGTAAACGACCAGTACGGCTACACCTCGCTGGTCAAGCAGGTCATGCCCTCCTTCTGGATCGCGGCGCGCGCCGAGCTCATCACCAAGGATGGCGATGGCATGCTGCAATACATCGCGCCGAAGAGTGAGAAGGTAACGGAGGTCTTTACGAAGATCTTCGAAATGACCTGGGACACCGGCATCTGGCATCAGAATATCGAGAACACCGGTGCCGGCGGCACCGATGCGGAGCTGGAAATATTCAAGAACGGCAAGGCGCTCTTCACCGGCGCATCCTGCTTCCAGATTACGGCCATGATGCGAGACGCTGAGGTGGAGTTCGGTATCCTTCCATATCCGAAGTGGGACGAAAATCAGGATAAATACTACAGCCGCATCGAGGGCTGTGAGCTGTTTGGTGTATCCTACGCCAATCCAAATCCCGAGATGGCGGGTGTCATTCTTGAGGCGATGGCATGTGAATCCTACAATACCGTTCGTCCGACCTATTACGATGTGACGCTCAAGGTCAAGGGCACGCGCGATGAGGATTCGGCAGAGATGCTGGACATCATCTTTGAGAACCGTGTTTTTGACTACGCAGACACGGTCCTCTGCTCAGAGCTGCGTGACGGCGTAATTCATACGGCGATGAAGAACAACAACCGCGACATGGTCTCCGTGCTTACCGGCGTGGAGAGCAAGGCACAGGCCGCGCTTGATGTGTACAACGAGGGCTTCGTAGAGAACGCGAAGTAAAGAGCAGCGTGCGGCGGAAATCCGCCGCGCATGATCGGTGCGCACGAATTTCACCTTTTCGACAGCCTGAGGGGAACGGCATTGCCGTTCCCCTTTTATATCCGATGCATCTCCCGATAAGCCGTCGGCGACAGACCGGCAGCTTTTTTGAAGCTGGCGGAAAAATAGAATTCATTCTCATAGCCGCAGCGGCGTGCAACCTCGGCGATGGGCTTGGCCGTCTCGCACAGGAGGTGCATCGCACGGTTCATGCGGGTATCGATCACATACTGCATCGGTGTCACGCTCATCACCTTCCGGAACCGACGGATGAAGCCGCTGGGCGACAGCATGCACTGCGCAGCCAGCTGATTCAGATCAATATCCATATGCAGCCGCCGCTCGATATAATCCACCGCGCCTGCGATCAGCGGGTCCTCCATCGTCCGCCGCCGCTCGCTCTGCAGCAGCTCGTTCTCTTCTAACAGCAGATACCAGATATCCGCCAGATAGTGCCGCTCGGCTGCATACATGGTGCGTTTCGGGGAAATAAACTGCGGGAGATATTGCAAATCATGCAGAATGCGGTCGCGGTTGAAAATGCGCGTACAGGTGGGCGGCAGATCGGCATCGTCCACGCCCTCCAGTGTAACGCGAAGAACATGTAGCGTGGTTGGCTCGATCATCTTCCGATGAAAGCGCACGCCGGCCGGACAAAACAGCAGATCGCCGGTCTCGGCGATCCCCTCCGCACCGCCATCGAAGTGCCAGGAAAAGCGTCCTTCTTCAAGCCAAAATATCACATGACTGTCCACACACTCCGATTCAAACTCAAACGCCCGCTTCTGAATAAATCTGGAATACAAAAGCATTTTCGGCTCTGTCGAGGTAAGTGTCGAATATTTCATCTTCATCCCTCCTGTCTTATTTTTTATATGTAAAAGTATAGCATATTTTGTTTCATTTGTAAAGAGGGATATCATAAAAAGAAATATCAGGAGTCTGCACCTGATTTTTACAGATTTTTACAGCATCAAAAAAGCCGCCTAACGGCGGCTTTTTTGATGCTATTCCCGTTATTTCACAAACAGAATCCGGTATCCGTATGCACCGAGCGGGAACTCGAAGCCGACGGCTTCCTTCTTCTCCATATCGACCGCGCCTGTCACAGACTCCGCGAAATTGACCTTCACGCTGTCAATTGGAGCGGCGGAGATGTTGACAACAAACGCCAGCAGCTGCGGCGCACCGGTCAGATCGGTGTAGCGGTAGTAGCTGATCTTCACCTTTTCATTATCGGTGACAGCCTCATTCTTCCAGTACGGCATCCACTCCGACTTGTCGATGGGGAATGCGTCGAAAATCTTCCAGACACCGCTCATCAGCTGCAGCGGATGGTTGATATCGTTCGGACGCGGCAGAATGCCATGCAGAATGGAGCTTGCCAGTGCCTGCTCGAACGTCCACAGCGGACGGTTTTCGTATGCAATGAATTCCACCGGCGCACCGATGTTGCGGCCGAGGTATTCTGCACGGAAGTAGTCGAGGTTCATATCATCGGTGGAGCCCTTCATCAGCGCAAACTGCAGATTCTCGCCGTACCAGTTCTGATGGATGTAGGGGATCGCCGTGAAGTTGATGAAGCCGAACGCATGGACATTGATTTCGCCGCCGCGCTCCTCCACTGCATTGTAGAGACGCTTGAACAGATGGCGCACTGCCTTCCAGCAGTAGCTGC
>SVSO01000225.1 GCA_015064195.1 Oscillospiraceae bacterium | reverse complement strand
CCGCAGACGAGGTCAGCCATTTTGCCGTCGCGGTCGGGCATATTGATCTGCTGAATGATGCCGCCGAGGGTGAGGATAACGACGGACGCGCCGTTTTTATTGGTGAGCGTATACGCATCCACCGGGCATCCGCAGGGCTTCTTGCCGAAAAGTTCCTTTGTAATCATGATATTTTACCTTTCTGAAATAAAATTTTGCGGGTATGATTTATTCGCCGAAGCCGTTGGGGTTCTTGGTCTGCCAGTTGGAGGAGTCGCGGCACATTTCCTCGATGCCGAACTTTGCCTCCCAGCCGAGGACTTCCCGTGCCTTGGTCGGATCGGCGTAACACTCATCGATATCGCCGGGGCGGCGGGGAGCGATCTTATAATTGATCTTGATGCCGGTAGCCGCTTCGTAGGCCTTGACGATATCCAGCACGGAGTATCCGTGGCCGGTACCGATATTGAACACATCGAGGCCGGGCTTCTTTTCCAGCCAAGCGAGCGCTGCCAGGTGAGCCTTTGCGAGATCAACCACGTGGATATAATCGCGCACGCCGGTGCCGTCGTGAGTTGCATAGTCGTTGCCGTAAACGGACAGGCACTCGCGCTTGCCGATGGCGACCTGCGTGATATAGGGCATGAGGTTATTGGGGATACCGGACGGATCTTCGCCGATCATGCCGGACTCATGTGCGCCGATGGGGTTGAAATAGCGGAGGATCGCCGTATTCCACGTATCGTCAGCTTTATAGAAATCCTTGAGGATATGCTCGATCATGAGCTTGGTTTCGCCGTAAGGATTGGTAGCGGAATTGGGGAAATCCTCGCGGATCGGCACAGACTCGGGCTTACCGTAGACGGTAGCGGAGGAGCTGAACACAAGATTTTTGCAGTTATACTTCGCCATCAGCTCGCACAGGTTGAGCGTGGAGATGAGGTTATTCTGATAATACTTCATGGGCATTGCGCAGGATTCGCCCACTGCCTTCAGGCCTGCAAAATGGATAGCCGAATCGATCTTTTCCGATGCGAAAACGACCTCCAGTGCGCTCTTATCGCACAGATCAACATTATAAAATTTGAAATCCTTACCGCTGATCTCACGGATTCTATCCAGCACGACGGGCTTGGAATTGCAGAAGTTATCCGCAATCACGACCTCCTTACCGATATTCAGCAGTTCGACAACGGTATGCGAGCCGATAAAGCCCGCGCCGCCGGTTACAAGAATTGACATGGTTGGTTCTCCTTTGATTTTTTGTGATTCGTAGTTGTTTGTTGAGGGGAGACGGTCGCTTTCTTGAAAGAAAGCTCCGCAAAGAACTTTATTCAACGCTATCGCTAACACACATATCGTGCAGTGCGCTGAACAGCTCTCACGCAGCCGGGGCCCCTTCCCCGGCAACTGTCTCTGCGTAATTGTTTGTTTTTTGGTGCGAACTTTTTATGCTCCTGTTTTACTCGCTGATGGCGTAGATGAGCATCTTTTCCTCGCCGTTTTCCCACCATCTGGTGACGGCGAATGCGTTGTATTCGGCTTCCGGATCGAGATCCACGACGGTATTATCCACCACTGCCGCGGTGCAATCCTCCATGGTATACTCCTCGCCGTTGATGGTCACGCTGTCAAGCTCGATGACGTGCACGGCGTATGCCGCGTCCGCTTTCACCTTGACCGGTGCGCCGGTGATGACTCTGGGGAGCGAGGTTTCGAGGGTCGCTTCCTTCAGGTCGGTATCGAAGATCACCTCTGCGCCTTCGGTGAACGCACTGCCCGCGCTGAAGAACACTCGGCAACCTTCATCGCATTTGAACGTCACATCCTCGCCGAACCAGCAGGAATCCACGAAGAGGACATTGCCCGGCTGTCCCTCGATGATCACGGGAGCTTCATAATTTTCGTTTACAATAGTCTGATCCGCGCTGTCATTGACGATGATGATGGGTTCAGCGCCGCAGGAAGTGAGCAGCAGCGCCGCAAGAGATGCCGCGATAATGGTCTTTTTCATAAGATTCTCCTTATCATTATGTATCAATCTGAACATCCGGGAAACATCATATCCGGCAGTGACAGGTCAGATTTTGCCCTGTATGCCCGCGGTGTTTACACCGCCCAGAGGCCGTCGGGGTACACGCCCGCTGCCACCTGCGATTTGATGAATTCTACAAATCTCGGCTTATCGTCCGCGTAGGTCACGCCGTACCACTTCGCCGTAGTTTCCAGCATGGTGACGGAAGCGCGGCCTGCGTCGATCTCGCTCTGAACGAGGAACGGCAGGAAATATTCCGCCTTGAGGGGATCTTTTGCATTCGGCAGATTCTTGTGGAATTCCACGAATCCAGCCTTCAGTGCATCGAAAATGTCGGGAGTGAACGCCCAGCAGTTCATGGAAACCACCGCGTCGCGGGGCAGATCGTGCCAGACATCGTCCTCGCAGAACTGGATCACGCCGTCATTTTCCTGAATCTTGGTGCGCTCCACCACCTTTACCAGCTTGCCGTCAGCGACTTCGCAGACGCCGCGTGCCACCGAGCCGTTTTCGGTGATGGTATTTTCGAGAATGTAGCCGGCCATCGCCCATTTTCCGGTGGATTTTGCATCGGCCATGCAGTCGTACAGCTGTTTGAACGCATCGCGGCCGTAGAAATCGTCGGAATTGATGACCGCGAAGGGTTCATTCACCAGCTCTGCGGCAGAGAGAACGGCATGAGCCGTGCCCCACGGCTTGGTGCGGCCTTCGGGAATGGCGGCGCCCTCGGGAATATTCTCCATTTTCTGGAAAGCGTATTCCACCTTCACCGAGCCTTCGATGCGGCTGCCCACCGTCTCGCGGAAGATATCGTAATTCTCCTCCTTGATGATGAACACCACCTTGTCAAAGCCGGCTTTGATGGCGTCGTAGATGGAAAAATCCACGATAAATTCGCCGTGCGGGGTGACGGGATCGATCTGTTTGAGGCCTCCATAGCGGCTGCCCATACCGGCAGCCATGATAACCAGTGTCATAATGTTGCTTCCTTTCTTGCAAATTTAACTTTTCTTTTCCTAAAATATTAACAAAGCGTTCGCTTTATCAATCGGTGTCGCCGCCGTCGAGACCCATCTGTCCCATGAGGCGTTTGTTGAATTCCACCGCCGTGTTGTAGCCCATTTTTTTCTGGCGGTTGTTCATGGCCGCGATCTCGAGGATGATGGCCAGATTTCGTCCGGGCTTGACGGGGATGGTGATGGTGGGGACCTTGATGCCGAGGATGTCGGTCACTTCGGTGTCAAGGCCGAAGCGGTCGTACATTTTGCCCTGCACCCACGGTTCGAGGTTGATGATGAGGTCAATCTTCTCCGTCAGTTTGACCGCGCCCATACCGAAGATGCGGCGCACATCCACGATGCCGATGCCGCGCAGTTCCACGTAATGGCGGATGATCTCGGGTGCACTTCCCACCAGAGCTTTTGCCGATACGCGCTTGATCTCCACCGCGTCGTCGGCGATGAGTCGATGGCCGCGCTTGACAAGCTCGATGGCCGTCTCAGATTTGCCCACGCCGGAGTCGCCGAGAATAAGGATACCCTCGCCGTAAACTTCGACGAGCACGCCGTGGCGTGTGATGCGGGGTGCCAGCTGGACGTTGAGCCACGCGATGAGCGCGGCCATGAACTCGGAGGTTTTCTGCTCCGTGCTGAGCACCGGCACTTCAAAATATTCACCAAGCTCGGTGATCTCCTCGAAGGGCGTCTGCTGATGGGTGATGACCACCGCCACCGGCTTCTGCTCAAAAAATCCGAGGATCGCTTCTCTGCGCTTTTCCGGCGCGAGACTTTCCAGATATTTGTACTCGACCTTGCCGATGATCTGGATGCGCTGCGGCTCGAAATGATCGAAAAATCCCGCCAGCTGGAGTCCGGGACGATTCACGTCGCTTGCGTGAATGAGAATTTTCTCCGGATCGTCGGGCATATAGATCTCGTCGAGGGAAAATTCGCTGATGATTTTGGATAATTCTACTGAATAAATGTCAGCCATACCGATTCCTTTCAGAGTACGTACTTATTCATTCTATATTATACAACATTTTTGCGCAGATTGCAAGCCCTTCGCGAGAAAAAATCCCCACGAAATGCATTCGCAGGGATTTTTTCTTTCATAAAATCATTTCATTCGCTTAATTTGAATCTCGCCGCTCATCACTTTCGACTCGGTCAGCATACAGCTGAACAGGCTGAGCGGCACGTAGGTGTGTCCGTCGTGGATGATCACGGGAAACGCCAGCGGCATCACCCGATCGAGGGATGTGAGGCCCATCTTTCCGATAAATTTCGCCTCCATGCAGCCGTCGGTCACGATCATGATCTGCACGCCGTCATCCACCGTAATCTCGCCGTTGTCGGGATTCCACCCGACAATGTAGCCCAGCGCCTCGCAAACGGCGCGCAGGGGAATCATCACGTCCGTCACATCGTCGCCTCCCACCTGATACGCGGAAAAGGGGAGCTTTTCCGTTTCGAGGGTCTTGTTTTCGATGCGCAGCGTGTAGGCGTGCGTCAATTTATATTCGGTATTTTCGACAGACGCGGCGCTGACACCGACTGCAAGGGATGCGGCGGTGATGAGCGGGAGCAGCCATTTGAAAAACTTCATACAAACGTTCCTTTCATGCTTGTCTTCGATGTATTAGACGAAGAAAATCCGGAAAAGTTCCGCGAAAATCAAAAAAATCCTAAGATTTTCTTAAAATTTTTCCCCGCCGGTACAATATTATACAGGAACGCGGCGAAAAAGTCAAGCCTTCGTCGTAAAATTCGGCGAAATGAGGCGAAAAGGGCTTGACAAATTAAAATAATGTGGTATAATAATGTCGTGTGACTGACGGAAGTGGAAAAACCACAGGGAGCACGGCCATCGTTCGCCGACCGTCTGGGCATATGTGAATTTTTTGTAAATTCTCATATGCTTGTTTTTTTGAAAACAAGCAATCATCAGAAAGGAACGAATATCATGAAAGAACTGGAA
>SVSO01000224.1 GCA_015064195.1 Oscillospiraceae bacterium | reverse complement strand
AGCTTTGTTGATCAGATTCTCCGTCTCCGGGAACAGGGGGCAGTGGAGAGCGATCACGTCAGAATTGGCAAGGAGGGTGTCAAGATCGGTGTACCGGCAGTTCTCGTTCACGAGAGCGGGATTCTGGAAGCTGTCGTATGCCAGCACCTTCATGCCGAATGCCTGCGCTACCCGGGATGTGATCTGTCCGATCCTGCCAAGACCGATGATGCCCATGGTTTTGTTTTCCAGCTCAATGGGGGAATAATCCCAGAAGCACCAGTCGGTGTCGTTATTCTTTCTGCCGCGTCTTACTTCCGCATCGTGGTAGGCGATGTGGTTGGTGATTTCAAGGAGCAGTGCGATGGCGTGCTGACCGATAGCCTCCGTTCCGTAGGAGGGCACATTGGCCACGGGAATGCCAAGCTCCCGTGCGCCGTCAACATCCACGGTGTTGTAGCCCGTTGCAATGACGGAGATGAATTTGAGATTGGGGCATTTTTCAAGATCCGCTTTGGTTACTTTACTCTTGTTGAGAAAAACCACGTCAGCGTCACCGATCCGGCTTGCGACATCCTCCACTCTGTCCGAATACCGGACAACCTCGCCGTAT
Organism: Oscillospiraceae bacterium; assembly: GCA_015064195.1. The sequence continues at coordinate 4,438 of SVSO01000224.1, read as the reverse complement.
TCGTCAAATCTGCTCCAATCGATCTCCCCCGGATTTTCTCTCGGGTGATCGAGAATTACGATTTTCATATCTGACTCCTTTCGTTATCGGATATTCTCCAGCACATCAAGCTCCAGATTGAAGCCGCGCATGAAGAAATCCCTGTCCGTTGCGGTCCAGAGCACATTGCAGCCCATGTCGCGGTATTTCTGTGCCAGAACCTCGTTGTCGCAGAAGATGCCGCAGGATTTTCCGTAGGAACTGGAGATGTCAAAGATCTTCTGAATGGCTTCGATCATGACAGGGCTCTTAATATCCTTCGGCGTTCCCACCATGACGGAAAGATCGTACGGGCCGATCATGACTGCATTTATGTACTTTCCGTACTCCTCCAGCATACGGGGGAGATTTTCGATGCCCATGGGCGATTCGATCTGCGGCATCAGGAAGCGGGTCTTGCCGAATTCGTCGAATGCCTCACCGGGGCGCATCTGTGCGTGTCCGCCGCAGCCTTTTCTTCCCTCGGGATAGAACAGGAGCGCATCCACCGCAACGCGGAGCTGTTCGGGGGTATCCACTCTGGGGATCATCACACCGTCCGCGCCCATATCGATGGCCTTTGCGATCAGATGATAGGCGCTGTCCTGCACGCGGAGGAAGGAGGGAAGTCCCATCAGTCTGCAGGCATGAAGGACATTCACCGTGTTCTGCGTATCGAAAATGCCGTGCTCTGCATCAAACAGAACAAAATCGAGGGAATCCCGGTTCATGCTTTCAAGGATCACCGTGTTGTTGAAGATGGTCATCGTCGTGCCGATGACTTTTTCCCGATTGCTGAATTTTTCAGCGAGTCTTGTGTATTTATTCATGATTGTTCTCCTGTGTTGTGTATTGGATTTCTGCTTGTGCCCGACAGACGGCCGCCCGACAGGCTGTTTGGTTATGCCTTGATTTTCTTGCCCATGACAACTGCTGCGGCAAGAGCTGCAGTCATAGCGACTACTGCCCAGATTGCAGTATCAGCAGTAGCGGGAGATTCGTCCACATTGTCGGGCTCGGGTTCGACAACCACGGTCTTGGTGAACTTTGCGTCAGCAAAGGAGCCGCAGTCGTTGTTGGGCTTATCGTCGCCGAGAAGAATCTGAACCGCGAAGGTCTTTGCGCCCTTCACGTCAACGGAAATGTTGGCAGCTTCGCCGTATACAACGACGCCTTCTGCCTTGACAGCGCCGTCAACGAGAACTGCGTAGCCGATCTTGCCGTCCTTGATGCCTTCGACATCGATGCTGCCGCTGCCTTTCTGCAGAGGGCCGCCGTTTACAATGCCGTCGTCTTTGCCGAAAACAGCGGTGAATGTATCAACATCCAGCGCGCTGATGTCATAAACAAACTCAGTTGTGGGCTTGTTTGCGTTGCTTGCATGGGAGGAAATGCCCTTGGCATACTCCACGCCAGCAACGGTGATGGGGCCGCCATAGTAGGAGCAAACATCGACACCCAGCTTCCAGTTATCGTTGCGGATAACGGAAGAGGTGGGAGTCAGATCGCTCAGGTAGATCACATCATCAGCAGCAGAAAGCTGCAGTGCGCCGGTGATCACAAACAGAACTGCCAGAAGCACGGTAAGCAGTTTTTTCATATGAATCACTCCAATTTCTGTATGGTTTGATTTGAATCTATGGATCTTTTCGTTGGGTTTTTTATCTGATTTTGATGCTTGATGCCAGTCGGGCGGCCGTCTGCCGGGCACAAGCGGGAAACTTCAGCGTTAATTTTTGCGGTAGATCATCGCATATGCCCACGAGGTGGAATCGCTGGTGTAATCGCCGTTATTGTTGACCACCAGCCGGATGCAGTCCGCGCCGGTGATGTCAAGATCCAGCACTTGGAAGGTCGCGCCGCCGACGGTTTTCGTCTTTGCGATCTCCTCGTATTTGCCGTCGCCCATCTTGATCTCCACACTGCAGATTGTGCCGTTGCCGTTCGTCGTATTCTGCGGCGAGCCGACGATGGCATAGAAGCGATTGCAGTCGTAGCCGCTGATATCAAATTCAATCACGCCGTCCTTGTCGCTTTGAGGATGGAGTCCGATGCCCTTTTCGTAGGGGATACCGGAAACGCTCAGCGTCTGCTCTGTATAGTTCACATCCTTGCCCGGCGTGCGCTGGGGATTCGCGGTGTTGGAGTCCGCCATGTTGACCCGCCAGTAGAGACATTTGTCCGTCCCCATGAGATCGCTGAGGAAAACCTGACTTCCCTCCACCATGCCGGTGAAATCCACCTCGACAACATAAGGATCGTCCATGACCACGGTCACGCTCATCACCTTTTTGCCGTTCAGCAGAACGCGAAGCTCGCCGGAGGATTTGTTGGTAAGACCGGTGATCTGGCCGAACCGGTCGATCTTGGCATCGGGGCAGTCCTTGCTGGAAAATTCCATTGTCACATTGCCGAGAATTGCCGTATGATCGAGGCAGGCCGGAACCAGCACCGCTTCGGAGAGGGCGAGCACTGCCGTATCGCCGTCACGGTAGGTTTTTTTGCCGTCAAAGCTGCGCAGAACAATGTCCTCTGCCGTTCTCTCGGCGGACTCTCCTGCATCCTTTGCCATAAGGATCTGCCCGAGATGGTAGCCCGCATCGCCGCCCATCTCATTGTAGCCCTTCTGCAGATAGTGCTGATCCGGGTAATTCGTGTTGGACGCGCTGGAAATATAAGGCGGCATCAGTGCATCTCTCGCCGCTTCGGTTTTGCCGACCATCTTGATAATGCCCCGGTCTTCTTCATAGTAAACCGCATCGGATGCGAACCATGCGGCAACGGTTTCGTCGGAATACCAATTCTCCGTGATGTTTGTGATGAGATAGATGTCGGAGGTGTCGAAGGTCTTGCCGTTCACACTCATGGAATCGCTCCGGCACATGGCATACTGTGCCGCTCTCGGGCCGGAGAAAATAATATTGTCCGGCCGCACGTAATTCATCTTGCCTGACCATGAGCGAACCGCCAGAATGCCGGTGAAGGTGAAGGGCTTATCTGCACCCTCCACCACATTTTTGCAGTTGGAATTCAGGAGGTTGTGCATGGTGTAAAAATGCTCCAGATAGCTTTCGGCGCTCATACCGATGCGGCAGTCTGTCTCACCCTGCAGCCAGATGTATCCGGCGCGGACGATGTCGTACCGGTCGCGGTATTCCTCCAGCCCCTCCGCACAGCCGTTGTAAATGTCCATGGCATTGCCGAGGGAATCCGTTTTTGTCTGGAATAAGCCGATGGATGCGCCGCCGTGAGCCGCCTGAATCAGCAGGCATTTTTCGCCGGTGGCCTTGTAATACTGATCCGCGAATGCGCCGAACAGTCCCTTCACGCCGACAACGGACAGACTTCTGGTGTTGTTCAGCGTTTTCCAGTACGCCGTTCCCCGTGCTGGCTTCACGGCGAGATCCTCATTGCCGGTGGAGATCACCGTCATGTTGGATTGTCCGATGCAGAGGATCACCGCCAGCTTTGCTTTTTCCACGGTAACAGTGACAGTTTTGTCATCCGCCGTGATCTCCGCCGTTCCGATGCCCACGGCGTGAAGGGTGTTGCCGTCCAATACCTCCACGATGCTCTCATCGGAGCTGGTCAGGAGTGCGGCGTCGTCCAAGGTGAAATAATCGTCGTAGGACAGGACAGTAGGAACACCATCCTGCACCGGCGGTGTATCGGCTGAATCAACAGCAGGCTCGCCGCCGCATCCGCCAAGCACCATGGTTATCATCAGCGCAAGCAGCATCAGAAGCGATACAAGAATGCGCGGATGGGGAATCGTTCGAGTTATCATGAAAGCCTCCGTTCCCGGAATTGTAATCGATTACAATTATACGCAGAAGAAAACCGCCGGAATCAGCGGAATTGTAAACGATTACAAAATTTCCGTTTATTATTTTACCACATTTCTGACGATTTGTCAAGGTGGTAGTGAAATTTCTGTGGATCTTGATCGATAAAGGGGGGTGAACGGTTTTGTCCATACACCCCCCGTCCGGTTTATACTAATTTTTCAAAGAGAACGACCTTCGCCTGACGCTTTCCGGGAATGCACAGCTCATATCCCGCCGCAAGCGCTGCGCCGGTGAATACGCCCAGCTCGCCGTCGTCAATATCCCACAGCCGATAGGATGCATCCGGGCACAGTCCGGACAGCGCGAACGTCATTCGATCCGTCTCGCAGTCCTTCCGGCGGAATGCCATGATAAGACCCTTTTCACCCTCATAGCCGCACCGCTCAAAGGCCAGCCATTCTTCATCGGAGAGCGTGTAAGGTGTCAGCGGATAATGATCCAGCTGCATCAGCGGCGCGATGACCTCGATGTCCTCGATCATCTTGTGATACCATGCGCCCTCCTCATCGCTTAACTCCCACTTGGGGGCTGTAATTCCGACGCTGGAGCGGATGGAGCTGCGGACGCGGTAG
>SVSO01000223.1 GCA_015064195.1 Oscillospiraceae bacterium | reverse complement strand
GTGTCAGGAGGGCATCATCGCTTCCCATACGCCAACGGAGCTGGGACTGGCACAGCTTCCCGGCCGCAGTGTGACCAGCACCAAGTTCAAGATCGGCAACACCGGCACCTTCACCACCAAGGATTTCATCCCCATGGGCTGGCTTGGCAAAAAGGATGGCGAGGGCTTCATCTGGGAGATCGAGCACAACGGCACATGGAATTTCGAGCTGGGCGACAATGCGTTCAATCTGTATTTCACGCTGTTCGGCCCGTGCGAGGAAACGGGCTGGTATCGCTCCCTCATCCCCGGCGAGACCTACGATTCGCCCCTCACCTCCATTTCCGTCGGCGACAGCTTCGACAGCGCCTTCGCATCTCTCACCGCATTCCGCCGCATCATCAAGAAAACCAGCGCGGCGTATGAAAAAATGCCGGTGTTCCATAACGATTACATGAAGTGCCTTGGTGCAAATCCCCACACCGATACGGTGAAGGAAATGGCAGCGGCTGCAAAACGATCCGGCGCGGAGTATTACATCATGGATGCGGGCTGGTATGCAGACGGGCATTGGTGGGATTCCGTGGGGGAATGGATCGCATCCGAGACGCGGTTTGACGGCGGACTTGCCGCGCTGTTTGCCTACATCCGCTCCCTCGATCTCATTCCCGGCATCTGGGTCGAGCCGGAGGTTATGGGTGTCAACTGTCCGCTGGCGAAGGAGTGGCCGGACGAGTGCTTCTTCATGCGCCATGGCAGGCGCGTGGTCAATCGCCAGCGCTATCAGCTGGATTTCCGGCATCCCATCGTGCGCCGGCATCTTGACGATACCGTTGACCGCCTGATCCGCGAATACGGCATCGGCTTCTTCAAATTCGACTACAACATCGACGCGGGCATCGGCACGGAGGTGGATGCGGAGAGCGTGGGCGACGGCTTTGAGCAGTGCGCGGCGGCATTCGGCGCGTGGATCGACAGTCTGACGGCGCGCTATCCCGACGTGATCTTTGAAAGCTGTGCCAGCGGCTCCATGCGCATGAATTACGATCTGCTGTCCCGCTTTCATCTGCAGTCTACCTCGGACAATGAAAGCTTCATCCAGACCGGCATGATCGCCTCCAATGCGGCGGCCAGCGTTCTGCCGGAGCAGGCGGGCATCTGGATCTGTCCCATGCCCGACATGAGCGAAAAGGAGCTTGTTTACACCATAACCAGCGGACTTGCGGGCGTGCCCTATCTTGCCGGCCGTCCCAATGAGCTGGGCGACAAATTCCACCTGCTTTCCGAGGGCGTGGAGGCTTACAAGAGCTTCCGGCATGAGGTGAAAACCTTCGTCCCCTTCTGGCCGCTGGGCTTCAACCGTTACACGGACGAAATCCACTGCGTCGCCTACAAAGCCGGTGCAAAGACCTACGTGATGCTCTGGCAGAAGGCCGGCGTTGGTGATATCACATTGCCCATCGCCGCAAATTCCTGCACCTGCCTCTATCCGAAGGCCAACGATTATGCCATCACAACAGGTGAGCGCGTGACCATCAACATGGGCGATGAGCTGACCGCCGGCGTATTCGTGCTGGAGTGACGATTTTCAAAAGGATTTCGCCCATTTTGTGCGATTTTCGATTAATATTCGCGTGATGGGTTGACAGCCGGTCGGATATTTGTTATAATGAAGCTGCAAAAATCTGATTGGGAGGACGATTCCATGAGACTTGCGATCTGCGGAGATATTTCCATCACCTCCGCCAGCGCACCGGTGTTTGCAGCTGCAGATGAAAAAACGGCGTTCGGACGGGTGCTGGAGCAGTTTGCCGGATGCGACCGCGTGCTGGTGAATCTCGAATGCGCGCTGACGGATACGGAGCATCGGATCATCAAAAAAGGCCCGAATCTGAAAGGGCCGAAGGCCACTGCCGATACGCTGAAAAAAGCCGGCGTGACCGATTGTATGCTCAGCAACAACCACATCTTCGACTACGGCGTTGAGGGACTTGTGGATACTCTCGCCGAGCTTGACCGGGTGGGACTCAAGTGGACGGGCGTTGGCAGCGATTATGAGGATTCCCGCGAGAATCACGTCATGGTGGTGGACGGCATCACGGTGGCAGTGGTCAACGTCTGCGAGCATGAATATTCCTATGCTACCGAGGAACGCTGCGGTGCGCGGCCCTTCGATGAATTCGAGACCATGGAGGACATCCGCCGGGCGAAAAAAGATGCAGATTATGTCATCGTCATCTACCACGGCGGCAAGGAGCACTGCCGTTATCCGTCTCCGCGGCTTCTGAAAGCCTGCCGTGAGATGGTACGGTGCGGCGCGGATGCGGTATTCTGTCAGCACAGCCACATTATTGGCTGCTATGAGAAGTTCGAGGGCGGCCATATCGTCTACGGACAGGGCAACTTCCACTTTGTCAAATACCTCGACAAGCCCGAATGGGGCGAGGGCCTGATGATCGAACTGGATGTGACCCGGGAGAGAATGGACATCGGTTTTGTGCCGGTTCTGGCGAACGACTGCGGCATCGACCTTGCCGACGAGGAGACCTCCGCGCGCATTATGAAGGATTTCTTCGCACGTTCCGAGGAGCTGACGAACGGCCAGTGGAAGAAGGGCTGGCACGAATTCTGCGTGATGATGCACGACAACTACAAAAAGTCCATCTGCGGTCATTCCGTGGAGGACGATCTGGACAAGATTCAGATCTTCGCCCACTATCTGGACTGCGAGGCTCACACCGATGTATGGCGCGAGCTGTTCTATACGTGGAATAAGACCAATGAGCTGGCAGAGAACCAAAAGCTCCGGTAAAACAAAAATTCCGACTGAAATTCAGTCGGAATTTTTTTGCTTATTCCAGCTCAAATGCGCCGGTGTACAGCTGATAGTACGTGCCTTTTTCGGCGATCAGCTTGTCGTGACTGCCGCGCTCAATGATGCGGCCGTGATCGAGAACCATGATGACGTCGGAATTCATGACGGTGGACAGCCGGTGAGCGATGACGAACACTGTGCGGCCCTCCATCAACTTATCCATGCCCCGCTGAACGATGGCTTCCGTGCGGGTGTCGATGCTTGAGGTGGCTTCGTCGAGGATCATGACGGGGGGATCGGCGACAGCGGCTCTCGCGATGGCGATGAGCTGACGCTGACCCTGTGACAGATTCGCGCCGTTGTTCGTAAGCTCTGTAGCGTATCCATTGGGCAGACGGGTGATAAAATCGTCCGCACCGGCGAGCTTTGCGGCTTCGATGCAGTCTTCATCCGTGGCGTCAAGGCGACCGTAGCGGATGTTGTCCATGACCGTGCCGGTGAACAGATTCGTCTCCTGCAGCACGATGCCGAGGGAGCGGCGGAGATCGGACTTTTTGATCTTGCCCACATTGATGCCGTCATAGCGGATCTTTCCGTCAGCAATGTCGTAGAAGCGGTTGATGAGGTTGGTGATGGTGGTCTTGCCCGCACCGGTTGCGCCGACAAATGCCACCTTCTGACCCGGCTCTGCATAAACGGACACATCGTGGAGAACAGGCTTGCCTTCCTCATATTCAAAATCCACCTCGGTCAGCCGCACATCGCCGCGAAGCTCGGTGTAGGTGACAGTGCCGTCGCCGTGGGGATGCTTCCATGCCCAGCGTCCGGTGTGATGATCGGCTTCGGTGATGCTTCCGTCCGCACTGATTTCGGCATCCACCAGCGTCACATAGCCTTCATCCGTCTCCGGCTCTTCATCCATCAGCGCGAACACACGCTTTGCGCCCGCCATTGCCATGACGATGGAGTTGAACTGCTGGGTGAGAGTATTCACGTTGCCGGTGAACTGCTTGGTCATGTTGAGGAAGGGCACGAGGATGCTGATGCCGAATGCCATGCCGGAAATGCTCAGATTGGGCAGTCCCAGCGTGATGAACAGCGCGCCTGCGGTGGCGATGAGCACATACAGCACGTTGCCGATGTTGGAGATGATGGGGCCCATCATGTTGGCATAGGCATGAGCGCGGCGGCTGTCTTCATAGAGCGCTTCGTTGATCTTGTCGAAATCCGCGCCGGCCTCGGCCTCGTGGCAGAAGACCTTGACTACCTTCTGACCGTTCATCATCTCCTGAATGTAGCCCTCGGTCTTACCGATGGCCATCTGCTGACGGATGAAATACTTCGCCGAGCCGCCGCCCACGGTTTTGGAGACGAACAGCATGGCAAGCACGCCGAGGAGCAGGATGAGGGTCATGGGAATGCTGAACCAGAGCATGATGCAGAAGACGAACACCACCACCACGGTGGACTGAAGCAGTGCGGGCAGCGACTGGGACACCAGCTGACGCAGGGTGTCGATGTCGTTGGTGTAGTGGCTCATGATGTCGCCGTGCTTGTGGGTGTCGAAATATTTGATGGGCAGATTCTGCATCCCATCAAACATTTTGATGCGCATTTTGGAAAGGAATCCCTGGGTCATATACGCCATCAGCTGAGACTGGAGGGTGATGGCACAGAGACTGATGACATACAGCCCGATGAGGATGAGGATCAGGGGAATGATCTCCCTGGATGCGGAAGCCCAGTCCTTGGTGGGATACCATGCTTCGATGACGGCGATGACGCGCTGAATGAACAGCGGCGGGATGGATGCGGTTGCGGCGGCGAAGAGAATGCAGAAGATCGTCACCGGCACGAGACGGGGATAAAAGCCAAAAAGCAGCTTAATGACCCGCGCCAGCACGCCGAAATCGATCTTGCGCTTGAAATCCTTGCCGTCCTGAGTGGGCTTACTCATGCTCCTCGCCTCCCTTCGTCTGCTGTTCGTAAACTTCGCGGTAGATCTCACTTTCGCGGAGCAGTTCATCGTGCGTTCCCGCGGCGGAAATTCTGCCGTTATCCATAACGATGATCATGTCTGCGTCCATGACGGAGGCCACGCGCTGAGCGATGATGAGCTTGGTCGTCTCGGGAATGTACCGCTTGAAGCCTTCCCGGATGAGCATATCCGTCTTGGTATCCACGGCGCTGGTGGAGTCATCCAGAATGAGGATCTTCGGTTTTTTCAGCAAAGCGCGGGCAATGCACAAACGCTGCTTCTGACCGCCGGAGACGTTGGTG
>SVSO01000222.1 GCA_015064195.1 Oscillospiraceae bacterium | reverse complement strand
TGTCGCGGCCGTCCATGATGACGGAATTTTTCTTTGCGATGGTGCGCTGCAGCTCCAGCAGAAATGCGCGGACGGCGGGAATCGCGGAGACTTTTGACGCATAATCGCTCATTTCGGGCGTGCGGATCTTATCGCCCACCGCCTCGCCGCCAAGGTACGTGACCTGATGGCCGTCCACCAGCTCCACATCGATGTCGGCAGTGGGCAGAAGTGCCGCCACCGCCTCGGGATCGTCCGGATCAACGCCCGAATTTGCGGTATGGAGGCCGATGGTGCGATAGAGCGCGCCGGTATCGAGGTAGAGGATATCGAGGCGTTTCGCGATCTCTTTTGCGAGGGAGCTTTTTCCCGCGCCGCTCGGCCCGTCAAGGGCAATGGTAATTTTATTCATCGTAAAAATTCTCCTTTATTATTCGGCGAGATACCGCGCGATTTTTGCATATTCGCGGAGAAAACCGTCTCTCAGCTCCGCCGGAACGCGCTTCGGCGCAATTTCCAGCGACAGCGGAACCGATTCGTCCACCGCGCGGAGTGCTTCGCGGAATTCGTCCCAGTCGCCGACGCCGAAGAAGGGGCATTCGTGGCGATCCTGCTTTCCGTCGTTGTCGTGGACGTGGAGGCAGCGGAGAAGTCCGCCGATTTCCTTCACGCTCTCTCCGAGCTTGTCGCCGCATACCAGCGCGTGTCCGGTATCAAGGCACATTTTGAAATTCTTCGCGCCGAAGGATAAGACAAAATCGCGCATGGGGATACACCGCGACAGAGACTGCTCGGTGAACGGCATATTTTCAAGGCAGACCGTTACGCCGCGCTTCTCGGCATAGGGCAGCAGCTCCTCCCAGAATGCGCGGTTGATGGCGAGATAGCCTTCCTCGTCGGGAGCGGATGTATGCCAGAACGGCATGATGGGATGGACGACAAGATGGGGGCATCCGAGAATTTCGCAGGCATCGGCATCCTTTTTCATGAACGCCATCCAGCGTGCGCGTCCCTCGGGGGTATCGTTGCCCGTGGGCCACACCCACGGCCCGTGGGCCTGATAAATCTCAACACCGGCGCTCTCGGCATTTTTCCGCGTTTCGGTGAGCGTCCGCACAAAATCGTGCTCTGACAGCGCATAAATCGGGGATTTTCCGATATCCGCAAGCGTGCTGTAATCGCAGGCATCATAGCCGGCCTCGCGCATTTTTTCAAACGCGCCCGGCTCATTGCCGAGCGCCATAAAGTTTGATGATTCAATGGAAATCTTTCTCATAATGCTGCCTCCTTTTAATCGTATGCCGCATTTTCGCCTGCAAGCTTTGCCGTGGCGAATGCGATCTGCAAATTGAATCCGCCCGTATATGCGTCAACGTCGATCACCTCGCCGGCAAAATACAGACCCGGGCTGAGCTTTGATTCCATGGTTTTCGGCGAAATTTCCTTCACCGACACGCCGCCGCTTGTGATGATCGCTTCGTCGATGGGGCGGAATTTTGTGGCGGTGAGGGTGAGATTTTTCAGCAGCCGCACTAAATTCTGCCGCTCCTCGCGGGTGATGGCATTCACCTTTTTGCGCGCGTCGATGCCCGACAGCCGCACAATGACGGGGATGAGCTTGGACGGCAGCAATTCGCCCAGCGAATTTGTGAAATCCCGGTTGATATTCTTTGCGAAATCCGACTGCAGACGTTTGTCCAGCGTCTGCTCATCGAGGGCAGGCTTCAGGTCGATGGCCATGCGGTATTTTTTCCCCGGCAGCCCCTGCATATGCCCGGACGCGGACAGCACCAGCGGCCCTGACACGCCAAAATGGGTGAACAGCATCTCGCCCTGCTCAAAGAACACCTCGCGCCCCGATTCCTCGCACACGGTCAGCGTCACGTTGCGCAGGGACAGCCCCATCAGCTCCCTGACCCATTTCTCCGTGCATTCCACGGGGACGAGGGATGGCTTCGGCGCGACGATGGTATGGCCGAAGCTTTTGGCGAATTCGTAGCCGTCGCCGGTGGAGCCGGTCAGCGGATAGGACAGTCCGCCGGTCGCGATGATGACCGCATCGGCGGCATGGCTTCCCTTCTCCGTGACGATCTCATAGCCCGGCTCAATCTTTTTCACCCGCTCATGGACGATTCTCACGCCCAGTCCATTGACCCTGCGTTTGAGCGCGCCGCACACATCCGCCGCCTTGTCAGACTGCGGAAAGACCCGGTCGCCCCGCTCGGTTTTCAGCGGCACGCCGAGACTTTCAAAGAACGCCATCACGTCCTGGGGCGTGAAATTGTTGTGCGCCGTGTAAAGAAAGCGGGGATTTCGGGGCGTATTCTCGATATGGGTATTGATGTCGGAATTGTTGGTCACATTGCACCGGCCTTTACCGGTGATGAGCAGCTTTTTGCCGAGCCGGTCATTGCGCTCATAGATGGTCACATCCGCGCCGGATTCAGCGGCGAAGATGGCCGCTGTCATACCCGCCGCGCCGCCGCCGATGACCGCGATTCTTTTATCTGCCATGAGATTTGTCGTAGACCTCGTATTCTTCCCAGATATTCTCCAGCGTAGCGAAGGTTTTCTCCACCTCGGGCTGCTTCTTTTTGCCGATGGCAACGATCAGCGCATTGAGGATGGACAGAGGTGCCACCAGCGAATCCACGAAGGATGCCATCTCGCTTTTGGCGATGAGCAGATTGTCCGCATAAGCGGCGATGGGCGACGATTCGCTGTCGGTGAGTGCCACCACATGGGCCGACTGCCGCTTGGCATACTCCAGCGCATTGATGATGCGTTTGGAATAGCGGGGGAAGCTGATGCCCACGATCACGTCCTCCGACGAGATGCGCAGGATCTGCTCGAACACCTCCGAGCCGGACGTGGTGCGCACGAGCCGGACGTGGGGGAAGATGAGGTTGAGATAGAAATACAGGAAGCTTGCAAGGCTGGAGGAGGAGCGCATACCGACGATGTAGATCATTCTCGCGCCGATGAGGGCATCCACCGCGTCGTTGAAGCTTTCGCGGTCGATATCCTCCAGTGAGCGGCGGATCTTTTCGATGTCGGACATGAGCACCTTTTCCAGCAGATCCGCATCGCCGATCCGGTCGTTGGTGATCTCGATGCGCTGGAGGGTGGTGAGCTTGGTGCGGATCAGCTCCTGCAGGGAATGCTGCAGCTCGGGATAGCCGTCGAAGCCCATTTCCAGCGCGAAGCGGACGACGGTGGATTCGGACACGCCAACCAGCGCGCCCAGCTTAGCGGCGGTCATATAGGCCGCCTTATCGTAATGCTCCAGGATATACGCGGCGATCTGCTTTTGTCCCTTGGACATTTTCGGCCGCTTTTCTTCGATCAGTGAGAGCAGGTCAACAGGATGTGATTCGTTCATTTGATTCCGATGTCTTTTCTGTAATGAATGTCGGTGAATTTCACGTGTTCGATGGCTTCATATGCGTGAGCGATCGCCGCATCGAGATCCTCGCCCTTAGCGACCACGCCCAGCACCCGTCCGCCGGAAGTGAGCAGCTTGCCGTCACGCAGCTCCGTGCCTGCATGGAAGACCATGATATCCTCGGGCAGTGTATCGAGGCCGGTGATTTCGTAGCCTTTTTTATAGGAAACCGGATAACCGCCCGAAGCCGCCACCACGCAGACGCAGGCATTATCCTCCCATTCGATGGGAAGCTCGTCCAGCTTTTCGTCGATGACCGCGTCGATGATATCCATGAGATCGGTTTTGAGTCTGGGCAGCACGACCTGCGTTTCGGGGTCGCCGAATCTTGCGTTATATTCGATGACCTTGGGGCCGTTTGTTGTGATCATGAGGCCGAAATAGATAACGCCCTTGAAGGGTCTTCCCTCTTTTGCCATAGCATCGATGGTGGGCTGGAAGATGGTGGTCATGCAGAGGTTCGCGATGTCGTCGGAGTAGATTCTGCTGGGGGAGAATGTGCCCATACCGCCGGTATTGGGGCCTTTATCGTGATCGTACGCCCGCTTATGATCCTGCGCGGACACCATGGGGACGACGGTTTTGCCGTCGGTAAATGCGAGGACGGAGACCTCCGGGCCGGTGAGGAATTCCTCAATGACCACGCGATTTCCCGCGTCGCCGAACGCTTTTTCATCCATGATCTCATGTACGCCCGCTTCCGCCGCCGCCATATCCTCAGCGATGATAACGCCCTTACCCAGTGCGAGTCCTTCCGCCTTGATGACCGCGGGGAACGAATTCTGCTCCTTGATATAAGCGATCGCGTCCGCGGAATTCTCGAACACCTCATAGCTTGCTGTGGGGATGCCGTACTTCTTCATAAGATGCTTACTGAACACCTTCGATCCCTCGATAATCGCCGCATTTGCTCTCGGGCCGAATGCGCGGATGCCTTCCTTTTCCAGCGCATCCACCATGCCCATATAAAGCGGATCATCCGGCGCAACAAAAACGAGGTCAACCGCCAGCTCCTTCGCGGCCTTCACCACGCCCTCAATATCCGTCGCCTTGATCGGCAGATTCTCTGCAATACCCGCAGTTCCGCCATTGCCCGGCGCCATATAAATCTTCCCGCATCTGGGTGATTTCTTCATCGTCGCGGCAATCGTATGCTCCCGTCCGCCGCCTCCGACGATTAATACTGTTTGTTTGGTCATTGTGGTTTGTCCTTTCTGATTCAGAATCCTTAGTTTAGGGGAATTACGGTCGCTTTTTCGAGCAGACCGCAGTGCGGTCTGCATGGAAGAATTTCGCAAGCTTGCGAAATTCTTCAGTGCAAAGCCCACCGGGCTTTGCTATCTCCGCAAAAAGCTTTAATCAACGCTTCGCTAACACACGGTTAGTCTCTGCACAAACTGGCTACAGAGGCAGCCGGGTCCCCTACCCCGGCAACTGTTTGTGCAAAATCGTTCGTTTTTTGGTGCGAACACTTTCCCCGAAATGTTCCCTGTGTGCGGCTGTTTCAACTTAGCCGTTTCTTCAGCGGGCACGAGCGGCAAGCCGCCGTGCGGTGTGCAAAGCAAAAACTCATTGTGCAACTTCGCCGCGGCGAAGCTCGCGGCCAATCGCGCGTAGTGGAAACTTCGGCGCAGCCAAGGAGGTTGGGGGGTGTCGGGGGGCAGGA
>SVSO01000221.1 GCA_015064195.1 Oscillospiraceae bacterium | reverse complement strand
TTGACCGCATGGAGCGCGGCCAGTCCGGCACCACCGCCATCAAGGAGATCGGCGCAGAGTTCGGCATCCAGGTTCATCCCATCGTCACCGTCCGCGAGATCATCGACCATATGCATAACCGCGAGATCGACGGCGAGATCCCGCTGAACGATGAAGTCCGCGAGCGCATGGAAAAATATCTTGAAATGTACTGCGAAAAGTAAACTCGTCGGCGGCTGTTCCGAAAGAACAGCCGCCGGTTTTTTATTTAAGGGGAATGCGGACGGGATTTTCCATCTGCCAGGTCTGCTCGTACAGCGCACAAAATGCCGCATCGACCTCGTTTCGCATCAATATCATCTCCTTTCACTGACTAAGCGTCACAGAAAAGCAGATTTGTCTCAAAAAACTTGACAATTCCCCGCAAATTTGCTATAATGGGTGCAGAACCATCAGAAAGGCGGTCTACGCATGAACCATCCAACCGATCCATATTCAGCCCATCGCATCCTTCTTCGGCGCGCCGACCTGTCTGATGCCCCGGCGCTGGTTGAAATTTACCGCCCCTATGTGGAGCATACCACCGTCACGCTGGAATATGATGTACCGACGGTGGAGGAATTTGCCGGACGCATCCGGGAATTCACAGCGGATTTTCCCTATCTTGTCTGCGAAGTTGACGGCCGCATCGTCGGCTATGCATACGCGCATCGCTATAAGGCCCGCTTCGGCTATCGGTTTGCGGCAGAGCTGTCGGTGTATCTCGACGGTAATCATCGCGGAAAAGGGCTCGGCCGGCGGCTGTACGGTGCGCTCATTGAGCTTCTCACGCATATGGGCTACAAGAATCTCTACGGCATCGTCACGGATCCCAACCCGCCAAGCTTCGCCCTCCACACGGCCATGGGCTTCCGCGAAGCCGGACGCGAGCATTTTGCCGGCTGCAAATTCGGCCAGTGGCGGGATGTGGTGCTGTTTGAGCGCATCATCGGCGAGCATGAGCCGTGCGCCGATGAATCGGGCTGGCGGAGCTGTCCGCGTAGGTTCGATGAGCTTGGCAGCGCAGCGGATGAAATTCTGCGGAAGTATTTGGAGTAAAACTGAAAGGAGCTTATCATGCTGAGCTATCTCATCACCTTCCTCTATTTTGCCATTCCGGTGGCTGCGGTGCTGTTTTTCGCTGTCTGCATCTACCGCTATTCCTATGCAAAATTCCAGAACAAGCATCATCCGGGCAGCTACAGCCCCGAGCAGCTGAAGACCCGGCTCATCCTGCTCATCGTTTCTGCTGTCATTTTCGGCGTGATGGCAATGGTAGTCGTCACATTCGCATCCCTGCTTCTGATGGCAGTGGCGTTCATGTGAGGTGGCCATGAAAGATCACACCTTCACCGTCCTCCTGCTCACCCTCGTGGGATTCTGCCTCGCCCTGACCGTCGCCCATCTCATCTACGCAGTATGGGCATATCAGCACTGCTCCATTATCTATTTCATTGCAAAGGAGCTGTGGTGACATGACAAAGCTTGCAAAGCAGATTCTCATTCTCATCCTCACCGCCGCCCTTTTTGCCGCATTCAACGCCAGTATGTATTTTCTTTTCACCCGACGGCTGGCCAACAATTTCAGCGGCGCGTCGCAGGCAAAAATGGTGGATGTGAGAAGCTATCTCCCCCATGATCCGGCATCCGCTCTGGCGCGGGTGGAATCCTCCCTCAAGCTGACGGATGATCTGCCGGTGCTTGACGGAGCGGCAGCGCTTCTTCCCGTTTACGCCGCCATTGCGGATGCGGTCTATCCGGTGGGATCTGTCACCTATGAGGGCGGAGAATTTTCTGACGACAACTACTACGGTGAAAATTTCGCCGAAGACAGTGCCGTGCAGTACCGCAACACCGTGCGCGGCTACAAGGCTGTCGTTGACGGCACGGCGGACATTCTGTTCTGCGCCGCACCGTCGGCTGAGCAGGAGGAATACGCCAAGGATGCAGGTGTGGAGCTTGTCTATGTGCCCATCGGACGGGAGGCCTTCGTCTTTTTCGTGAGTGGAAATAATCCCGTCGATTCCCTGACAACCGCCGAGATACGCGATATTTACGCCGGTACGATCACAAACTGGGCAGATGTTGGCGGTACTGACCGTATCATCAATCCGGTGACGCGGCTTGCGGGAAGCGGCAGTCAGTCCGCCATGGATGCGTTCATGGCCGGCACCCCCATCGGTAAAAAATCGCCCCTCGCCATCACCGGCGCATCCATCGGCTTCTCCTTCCGCTATTACATGGACGGCATTGTGGGCAACGATTCGGTGAAAATGCTGGCCCTGAACGGCGTTGAACCCACTGCGGAAAACATCCGTGACGGCAGTTATCCCATCATCGCCGAATTCTACGCCATCTATCGCGCCGACAATCCGAACCGGAATATCCCCGTCCTCATCGACTGGATTCTGTCGGAGGAAGGCCAGACGCTCATCGAAGAAAGCGGCTATGTGCGCATACAATAAAAAGCAGGCAGAATGCTATGCATTCTGCCTGTCGTTTTTCGATTTTTTTGCGGGCTGAACCGGTTCCGGCTCTTTATTCTCCCGCTCCTCTGCCAGTCTTTTCAGGTTGTTCAGCTCCTCAAGGAAGGACTCCACATCCTCGAACTTGCGGTAAACCGACACGAAGCGGATATACGCGACCTCATCCAGCTCCCGAAGCCCCACCATGATCTGCTCGCCGATCTCCGTCGTGGTGACATCGCCCTTCTGACGGTTGCGCAGATTTGCTTCGATGCGATCCACCAGATCCTTCATCTGCTGAAACGTGACCGGCCGCTTCTGGCAGGCTTTTTTCAGCCCCGACATGATCTTTTCCCGGTTGAATTCTTCACGTGAGCCATCGCGCTTGAGAATTACAAGGGGCGTACTCTCAACGATCTCATAGGATGTAAAGCGGTGCAGACAGTTGGTGCATTCTCTGCGGCGGCGTATGCTGCGCTCCTCATCGATGGGGCGGGTATCCAGAACCCGATCTTCACAGCATCCGCAAACGGGACATTTCATATCAGACCTGACCTTTCTGTGCGCATTCACAGTGATGCGCGTGGCGGGAACTTACATGGGATTTGCTACCATTATTATAACATACAAAACTGTAAAAGTAAACACTTTCACAAAAAGTTTTCATCTTTTCACGCGAACACGAGACGGATGAGCAGGATATACACCGCCGTTCCCGCGCCGATGCTGAGGAGGGAATTTTTCCACTTGATGTGGAGAAGTGCCACCACTGCCACAGCGATGGCTTCCGGCAGTCCGTGGGGCGGCGATACCAGCGAGACGGACTTGAAGCAGTACACCACCAGAAGCCCGATGACCGCCGGCGGCAGGATCTTTCCCAGCGCGGTGATGAATTTGGGAGCTTTGCGGTTTTCGGGGAACAGCAGGAAGGGCAGCCAGCGGGTCAGCTGTGCGCCAAGTGCCACCATGAGGATGACGACCACCACCTGCCACGGACTATGCGTCATGCCGCTCACCCACTTTCATAAAGACGGTCAGCGCGAGACCGATGGCGATCATGGCGGGGATGATGAAATCCGACGCGCCGAAAATGAGCAGGCAGAGGATGGAACAGCCCACACCGATGGCGGCGGGGATACGCTTTTCCTTCTCCCGGCAGCCGTCGATGAAGATCACCACAAACAGAGCAGTCAGCACAAAATCGAAGCCGGTGGTGTCAAATCCGTCCAGTTTCGTGAGAAAATGCCCGGCCAGTCCGCCGATCAGGGAAGCGGTGCCCCAGTAGATGTAGTTGAGAATGGACACGGCGAAGCAGTATGTCTTTTTGTCCACGCCCTCGGGCAGCTTGTCCGTGAGGATGGAAAAGGACTCATCGCACAACAGATAGATGAGCAGGGGCTTGATCTTTCCCATGCCGTGATAGGTGTCCAGCATGGAAAGGCCGTAGAACAGATGGCGCGCATTGACGGTGATACTGAGGATGAGCGCGGCGAGAGGATCAAATGCCGCCGTCAGCAGGGTGATGGCCACATACTGCATACTGCCGCAGAAGCAGACAAAGCTCATCAACGGCGCAAACAGCGGATGATAGCCCTTGGAGGTGAACAGAATGCCAAAAGCGATGCCGAGAAAGGCAAAGCCTGCCAGCACCGGCACAGTCTTGGGAAATGCCGCCCGGAATGCCGCCCGGGTCGGACTTGTTTTGGATTGATGGTTCATAAAAGCTCCGGTGAACGATTTGTTAATTTCGCGGCGGAAGGCTTGACTTTGCCGCCGCAGATGCATATAATAGAAACAGACATTAACATTATACAACCGCCATCGCGGTTTGTCAAGATTTTTTTGAAAGGATATCCCCATGACTCCACTTATCGGCATCACGCCCGCCGTTGGTGAGAACGGCGCTCTCTCGCTTCAGCAGCAATACTGCACCGCTGTGCTCCGATTGGGCGGATTCCCCGTCATTCTCCCCTCTTACGGCGATCCCGCAGAGGCTCTGCAACGCTGTGACGGCCTGCTTATTTCCGGCGGCCCGGATATTGATCCGGCGCAGTACGGCGTGTCAGAGTATGACCGGGAAGTCGTCGTTCTTGCAAATCCCATCCGGGACGCCTATGAGCTTACCATGGCGAAGCTGGCATATGAGCGCGGCATTCCCATGCTGGGCATCTGTCGGGGCGAGCAGATCATCAACGTGGCCCTCGGCGGCACGCTTGTCATCGATCTCCCCGGCCACCGTCAGGAGACGGAGCGTCATCTGCATCATCATACTGTCACCGTCGCGCCGGATTCCCGCCTGCACGCCATTGTGGGGCAGACAGTGCTTCCGGTCAACAGCACCCATCATCAGGCGGTGAACGAGCCCGCGCCCTGTCTGCGCGTCACAGCCGCCTCCCCGGAGGGCATCCGGGAAGCCGTGGAATCGGCGGAGCATCCCTTCTGCCTCGGTGTTCAGTGGCATCCCGAACGCCTGCTTGCCGATGATCCCGCCGCCCGTCCCATCGCCGCCCTCATCGAAGCCGCACGGAAATAGAATCAGCCTCCGCAGTTTGCACAAGTCCGTTAAAAACGGACAATTGAAAAAAACAGCCTCCTATGGTAGAATAGATGTATATCTACCATAGGAGGGAATTTTATGCCAAGAGA
>SVSO01000220.1 GCA_015064195.1 Oscillospiraceae bacterium | reverse complement strand
GACAAAGCTGGGCATCGATCTGCTGTCGGTCGATCGGGTATTTTTCACCCATATGCACCACGATCATTACCTCGCTCTGCCCCATCTTCTCTTTCACTGGCTGCAGAACGGCAAGACCCGCTCTCTCGATGAGATGCACATCTACGGCCCGAAAAACAATGTGCGGGAGGTGGTGGATCTCGCCCTCGCATTTCTTCAGGCGGGCAGTGAGCGCCGGTATTACAAGACCAGCTCCCATCCCATTGTTCATGAGATCGAAGCCGACGAGGAATTGTCCCTCATTGCGGAATTTGACGATGTGATGATCGAGGCCTGCCGGAACAATCACGCCATCGACGGCATCGCCTTCCGCATCACCGAGCGCGCCACGGGAAAGGTGCTGGGCATCACCGGCGACACCTTCTATGCACCCCATCTGCCGGATGCGCTCCGGAACTGCGATCTGCTGGTGCATGAAAACACCCGCGTCACATCCAAGACCGATTACAGCAATCCGCCGCAGAACGGCCACTCCAGCATCTATGATTCCATGCGCACCGCCATGGAATCGGGGGCAAAGCGCATGGCCGTGGTGCATTTCGCCGCATCTCACGCGGAGGACGTCATCCGCACCGCCGCCGGAATCGGCGATGTGGAGGTATTCTGCCCCGAGCCGCTGAAGGTTTATGAGGTGTGAGGGTGAGCCGGTTTTTTTTGGAGGTTTTTCTCATGTTAAAATTCACGGTAAAGGTCATGCTTGCAAAACGCGGGATGACGCAGAAGGAGCTTGCCGAGCGCACCGGGATACGGCCGCCGACAATCTCTGCGATCTGCACCGGTTCGGTCAGGCATCTGCCTGTGAACGCGCTGGAAAAGATCTGCGCGGTGCTCGACTGTCAGCCGGGCGATCTGATCGAATACATCAAATCATAACAAAACGGGACTGTTCCGCCGGAACAGTCCCGTCATTTTTTATTCTTTATCAGTGTAAGTATAAACCTCGCCGCATTCGATGTACCGCGTGTCAAGCTCCGGATGCATCTTCTGCACAAGCTCCGTCGTATAGCGCATACCATCGCGCTCCGAGCCGATGTGACCCATGATGAGCAGTGCTTTTTTATGCCCCAGCTGTGCGGCATCTCTCGCATATTCGCCCAGCATCCACTCGCAGGCCTCACCGGTCAGCAGGATCTCGGTGCCCTCCCGCTTCAGCTCATTAAACACGCCGCCCGGTGTGCCGAACATACCGGAGATCTCCGTACAGGGTGCATCCGCCGCGCCGCACACCCGGACGTGGGCGATGCCAAGCTTTTCCTCCATCCGCTTTGCAAGCTGGCGCGGCGTCATGGGTTCGTGCAGATGTACGCGCACCAGATCGAAAATGTCGGTGTACTCGATCTCGCCGTCAAGCTCCAGATACTTCATCTCACCCGCCGCGATAATATCGGGCGCGGTGGCGTGGGGATGGTCATGATACCGCCATACCGTGATGCCGGATTCTTCGATGAAGCGGCGTTTTTCGCATTCCAGCGGATCGTCGGAATGGACATCCATGTGATTGTAGTAGGTAGGCTCGTGGACAATCAGCAGCTCTGCGCCGAAGGCTTTCGCCTGCCGCACCACATCCGGTGTGGCAAACATGGACACCGCCACCCGGGAAATCTCCGCATCGGGATCCCCCGCCTTGCAGGTATCGCAGGTCTTCGCCATATCGCGGGACTTTGCCAGCGCGAACAGCTCGTTCATCAATTCGCTTGCTTTCATTCCGTTTTCCTCCGTTATTTACTGCTGCTTCGGATGCGGGCCGTGGTGCTTGCTGGGGATCACGCCGCGCGCCGAAGTCTTGTTTTCGGGGATAATGTCGCCCGCCTTGGTGAGGGCGATCTTGGACAGCATCGGGCCGACAAGCTCCAGAATCAGCACGGAGAACAGCACGATGTTGCGGATGAGCGCGCCGGCATCGCCGAGGTCGCCCACCTGAAGGGACATTCCCAGTGCAACGCCCGCCTGCGGAAGCAGTGTGATGCCAAGATACTTGCAGGCATTGTCATCGCACTTCATCCATTTTGCGCTGACGAATGCGCCCACATATTTGCCGATCGCACGTGCAAGCAGGAACACCACGCCGATGAGCACGATCATGCCTTCGCCGAATACGGAAATGTCAAGCTCTGCGCCGGACAGCACGAAGAACACGATGAACAGCGGCGTCGTCCAGCCGTCCACGCGCTCCATCAGCTCCTCCGAATAATCGCAGAGGTTGCAGAACATCGTGCCCAGCATCATGCAGACAAGCAGGGAGGAGAATCCGATCTCCACACTGCCGATCTGGAACTTGAGCATGGACAGTGCCACAGTCATGAAGACGAAGACGATGCACATGGACATACGCTTGGAGCGGGAATGGAAGAACCGCTCGATGAAGGTGAGGATCGCGCCCATGAGCGCACCGAATACCAGCGAAAGCACGATCTCAATGAGGGGATTGAGGATGATGGAGATCACATCCACATGGCCGTGCTGGATAGCGCGTGCCACGCCGAGGGAAACGGCGAACACCACCAGACCCACCGCGTCGTCGATGGCAACGATGGGGAGCAGCAGATCGGTCAGCGGGCCTTTCGCCTTGTACTGGCGGACGACCATCAGCGTTGCCGCAGGAGCGGTCGCCGTTGCGATCGCGCCCAGCACGATGGCTGCGGGAACGGTGAGCAGGTCCGGCATGGCAAAATGCAGGAGCACCAGTACAACGTCAACGACGACAGCTGCCATCACCGCCTGAAAAATGCCGATGAAGGTGGCGGCTTTTCCCGTCTGCTTGAGCTGAGACAGGCGGAACTCATTGCCGATGGAAAAGGCAATGAAGCCCAGTGCGCTGTCGGAGATGATCTTCAGAGCGGAGATCTCCTCAAAGGAGGTGAAGCCCAGCCCCTCGATGCCGAGAGCACCGATGCAGAAGGGGCCTACCACAATTCCCGCCACAAGATAAGCGGTAACTGCCGGCAGGGAAACAAGCTTTGCGAGTCGGGATAACATGAGCCCGACCAGCATCGCCAGCGAAATGGATAAGAGAATAGTCATAATACGCCTTTCGTAATTTTCTATATTGTGTCGCGCAATAGCACGAGCACTATAATATCTTATACCTTGGGCGCGATTTTGTCAATAGTGAAAATAACCAAATAAATTCACATCCAACAAAAGCCGCTTCACGGAGAAGCGGCTTTGGGGATTTATTCAGCAAACATGGGGGTAGAAAGATACCGCTCGCCGGTATCGGGGAGGAGGGCGACGATGGTCTTTCCCGCATTTTCCGGGCGCTTGGCCAGCACCGATGCCGCATGGACTGCCGCACCGGAGGTGATGCCCACGAGAATGCCCTCGCACCGCACCAGTGCGCGGCCGGTTTTGTATGCATCCTCGTTGGTCACGGTGAGGATCTCATCGTAAACCGTCCGATCAAGATTCTCCGGTACAAAGTTTGCGCCGATGCCCTGCAGACCATGGGCACCTGCTCTGCCCTCCGACAAAAGGGGCGAGGATGCCGGCTCAACGGCGACGATCTTCACGCCGGGATTCTTCTCTTTGAGATACCTGCCGACGCCCGACAGTGTGCCGCCCGTGCCAACACCGGCGACAAAAATGTCCACGGTTCCGTCCGTATCCGCCCAGATCTCCGGGCCGGTGGTGAGATAATGGGCGCGGGGATTGGCGGGATTTGTAAACTGACCGGGGATGATGCTGCCGGGATTCTCGGCGGCAAGCTCGTTTGCCTTCTCGATCGCACCGGCCATGCCCTTTGCGCCTTCGGTCAGCACCAGCTCCGCACCGTATGCACGGAGAAGATTCCGCCGCTCCATGCTCATGGTGTCGGGCATGGTGAGGATGACGCGATAGCCCCGGGATGCGGCAACGGCGGCAAGACCGATGCCCGTATTGCCGCTGGTAGGCTCGATGATGAGTGCGCCGGGCTTCAGCGTTCCGGAAGCCTCCGCGTCATCGATCATCGCCTGTGCCACGCGATCCTTCGCGCTTCCGGCGGGATTGAAATACTCCAGCTTTGCGAGAATTTTTGCGGAAAGCTGATTCGCTTTTCCGTAATTTGCAAGCTCCATGAGCGGTGTTGCGCCCACAAGCTCGGAGAAAGAATGTCTGATGTTCATAGGGGTTCTCCTGTTCAGATTTCGAGGCCGTCATAAGCGGCTGTGATGCGGTAAGGCTTATCGAGAGCGGCGAGGAATTCGCACAGCTCGGCGTGTGTGGTCCGGTTGGGGCTGATGTGGGTCAGGTAGATCCGCGAATCCGCCGTGATGCCGCCGGATTCGTACAGCCGGTCAAGGGTCATGAGACAAAGCGCCAGATCCATGTGACCGCCGGGGAAGGTTGTTATCTGCTTTGCCGCGCCGTTTTCGATGATGGCGTTGGTGCATTCCATGATGAATGTGCCGATCCTCCGTCCCGCCAGCGCATCGAAGGTCTCATCTAAAAAATAGCCCGAATCCAGCGCGTAATAGAGAGATTCTCCGCCCTTTTCCATGAGGAAATTGGCGGTGTTTTTCTCAAATGCTGTACCGTGCCGTCCGCGGAGCGGCGTCACCTTCCAGCCGCCGATGTCATAGGTCATCCCATGCTCCAGCCGCACAAGCTCCACGCCTTGCAGGAATTTCTCACTTCCCACGCCTTTTGCGGAAAGGTAGAAATCGTTGATGTAATCGTACGCTTCCCCGGTGAAATAGACGTGCAGGGTCTGTTCCGCGCCGGCACGCCGTACCAGCCGCTCCCAGAGGAAGGTGTAATTCAGGTGATCATCATGGGTATGGGTAATGAGGATATGCTCCAGATCCGCAAAGCTGACGCCCTGCATCACCGCCTGCGCAAAGTAATCCGCGCCGATGTCGATGAGCATGGTATCGCTCAGCATGAAGGATGAGCGGGTGCGCACCTCGCGTCCGCCCACTCTGCGCGCATTTTCGCAGACAGGGCAGGTGCAGAAGGGATCGGGCGTGCCCTCGCCCGCACCGGTTCCGAGAAATTTCATGGTAAGCTCTCCTTTTCGTGATTTTCTATCGGGAACCTCTAAATATTCACAAATCAAATATCCCCCTTGAATAACGATCCCTCCCGAAGATAATTCATACAAAATTCATATAATTTCACCATTTGTTAA
>SVSO01000219.1 GCA_015064195.1 Oscillospiraceae bacterium | reverse complement strand
TGTTCGGTCTCTTTTTTATCAGTTCACTTTTGCTTACGTGCTTCGTTGGGTTCATCTTTACCTTGGAGTTATTCAATATTCAGTGGTTTCCCGCTCAGCGTTAAAACCAATCCCAATTTGTCGGTCTGCCTATAGTTTTTCCTCATAAACATTTCAAAAAAATTGATTCGCACACCGTTACACAAAACATATGATTTTTCCATTCATAAAAATATTTTTGAGTTTTTTATGAGGAAAAATCTACTGTATAGATTTTTGTAGGAGCGGAGGGATTTCCCTTCGCTCCTTGATTTTCAGCTCATATCAAACCGCGTCAGTGTGCAGCCGTCAGCGTCTTCATCATTCAGGTGAATGCTGCGGATGCTGCGGCAGCTGTAGGTTGTGAAATGGTAGGCGATGCCTGACAAATCTGCGCAGGATGCGTATGCGGTGAAATGGCCGCCGTCCTCTGCTGTGACGCATCCGCGGGGGATCGAAACACAGTCGAGGCGATGGAAAAAATCGTCGATGCCGCTATCCGACGGAGCATGGGATGCCATAAATGCCGCCCGTGCAAAGCGTGAGGCGGAAGAAAAATCACCCGGCAGTCCGATGCTGCCCATGCCATTCGAGCAGGGGATGAGTGAGACTTGCGGATACAGCCGATTGTCCGGCTGTGCATCGCCGCAGGCCATGAAATCACAAAGGCGGGTCATATGATAGGGAAACGGCGGACTGTTGGTCAGCACCCCGACGGTATTCTCGAATATTTGCAGTCCGTCTGCCGTTTGTTCCACGGTCAGTGCGCCGTCCGGATCAGCAATCATCCAGTGAAGCGGTGTCGGCGGCAGATCATCACGGAAGCTGTCGGACGTGATGCCCGTATCTTCGAGCAGCACGCGCACATCGGCAAGCGTGCGGCAATGGCAGAGGATCCACGGAATAAACTCATAGGATGCAGCAGCATGGCCTGTTTTTGCCGCATGATAGACCGCATATCCGGGAAAATTCAGCCCGGCGGCGGCGAGCCCGTATTCGTTCATGCCGTCGAAAAACAGCGGTACACCATCCTCAATCCGTGCAATGCCGAGTATGGCGGGATGATCGGTGCATATCGGAGAATGGCGAAAAGGGAAGGGAAATCCACGCGGCACGATGACCGCAGATTCGCCGTATGAGCGGCTGACGTCAAGCGTCCGGCCGAAGAGGTGGGATTGCTTCAGAAAAAGAGCGGTACACATGGGAAGTCCTCCGTTTTATGTGAGTATTCCCTGTGTGTACCGCATTATTCATTATTTCAGCTTCTTCAGCATCGCATTATAGGGCATGAGCATTCCTTCGGTCATCTTTGAGCCGAGCTTTTTCTTCAGCTCCGGGGATGCCAGCATGGCACCGACGGCGTACATGGCCAGCATCCGCGGCCACTGTTTCTGCGGGAAATCGTACTGGCCGTGAGCCTTGTAGAAGCGGTGATCGGCCTTCATCATACCCTGCATGATCCAGATGAGATCGCGGAAGATCTTCATGCCGCCGACGCCGAGGAAATTCTGCGGCGGAACGTGACCGGTGGCAAGCGCCCAATCGAGATTCTTCGCCAGCGCATCGATGGCTGCATCGGGATTCTCCTCATCCGTGGCGATGCCGGCCAGATAGTTGCCGCCCACATTCGCCCGGCCTTCCAAAATCATCTGCAGATTCGGCTCGTCGGCATAATTTCCGCTGATGAGATAGCCCATGGGCATTCCCATGGTGACGGTGCGGTGTCCGTTGCAGAACTGCCGGTCATCGTACAGCTTGAAGGACGCGCCCATGGAGTGATCCTTCACCGAAAATGCCATGACGATCGCCTCGGCGCGCTGGATCTCTGTGCGCAGGAATTCGTCAAATCCGTCCTTGTAGATGCATTTTCCGTCCACGGCGCAGTGGAAGCATCCGAGACAGCCGCCGGAGAAGGGATATTCCCCGATGTTGATGACGCGGGATGCCCGGGGAAGCACGGCGGCGAACCGGCGGATCATGGCACGGAGCTGTTCATCCGATTCCGTGCAGTTGGTGAGGATCACCACATCGCCCGGCTTTTCAACGGATGGCGCATCCGGAACGGTGACGGGGCAGTGCTTGGCCGGCGTGGATTTTGTAAGCCGCGGCTCCACGATGCCGTTTTCCATGGCGTTCATGAGAAAATCGAAATGCTCCCGTGCCTGACGCTGGCCGGATGTCGTCAGCAGATCGTCCATGTCCGCCGACAGTCCGCGCAGCACCCGCATTCCCATATCCTGTGCGTTTTCAGTGAGCCAGCGGTGGGCGGTCACATCGTAAAAATGCTTGGAGGTGGTGATCTGCGAGACAAATTTGCCAGCCAGATCCACGCCGGATTCCTTCACTAATTCCACAAAGCGATGGAGCTGCCACGGCGCGATAAAGGTGTATACGGGATAAGCAAATAATACAAAATCCGCCGCTTCCATGAGCCGGAGGGCCGGGGTGATGTCCCGCTCAAAGGCGCGGATCTTTTTGCCCACATGGAGCGCTTTGAACTGATGCTCGGGGTGAAGCTTTGCCAAATACCGGACAGTCTGGAAGGTGATGGAATCCTTCCCCTTGGGACTTGCGTTGATGACTAAAATTCGCATGATGTCGTCTCCTTGTGTGAAAATTTTCGATCAATTCCATTATACCACAGTTTTTCGTGAAATTCAAGTAAAAACCTTGATTCTTTCGCCGGAATGTGATATAATGGTGGTAACAGTAATTTTTGAGAGGAGGAGCGGTATGGCAGTCTGGATCGTGCGGATCTTCGGAATACTCATCACATCTGTCGGCGGCGCGGGGCTGATCATATCGGCACATGAGGGCACATCGGTGGAACGTCTGCTGCTCATGGGCATCATCCTCCTCGTCGGCATCGCTCTGGTTGTCATCTCCATCCTCGCTCCCCGTTGGCGCGAGCGGACGGCCACCATTGAAAACTGCCTTGGCTATTCGCTGAAGCTGGATTCCAACGGCAACGTCATCGTCACAACGCCCAGAGACGATGTGGAGGCGCGGCTGTATCGGGGCGAGATCGGCTTCGATGAATACGCGGAGCTGGTGGCGCAGTACGAATACGCCATCCGCGGCGGCAGTAAGCGGGCGCAGCTTGCCACCGAGCATAACAATTCGCTGCTGCTTTCCAGCGAATATGCGGATGAGCTGGAGGAGCTGGCGGCGGAGATCTCCACGCTCCGGGACGAATACGCGGCGGGAACGATCTCCTTTGATGAGTTTGATAAAAAAATGGAGCTTCTCCGGTGAAATTTGCCCGATTCACTTGACAAATCGGGCAAACTGTGTTATAATTGACATACTCCCACCGGGGAGATGATTGCAGACTGCATTCGCGACGTATCGTTAGGTCTTTGAAGATACGCCGACGGATGCTTTTTTAGATTCGGGAGAACATCGTGAAAAGCATATTCGGACTGACTAAATTTGAACTTCTTCTCTGGGCGGCATCGTCGGCGGTGTGCACGCTCAGCTATTTCCTCGGCGGTGACGGCGATCCCGTGTCCCTCATCGCTTCCCTCATCGGCGCGGCGGCACTCATTTTTGTTGCAAAAGGGCAGGTGGCCGGCCAGCTGCTGACCGTGGCATTTGCCATCGTTTACGGCATCATTTCCCTGAAGCATCGCTACTTCGGCGAGATGATCACCTACCTCGGAATGTCCGCACCCATGGCCATTGCGGCGGCGGTGGCATGGATCCGAAATCCGGCGAAAAATGCAAAAGAGGTGGCAGTCGCACCGCCGCTGACCGCGAAAAAGCTCACCCTTCTCGCCATCGCATCCATCCTCGTCACAGCGGCGTTTTATATCATCCTCTCCGCTCTTGAGACGGCAAATCTGCTGGTCAGCACCATTTCCGTCACCACCAGCTTTGTGGCGGCATCCCTCACCTTCCT
The DNA here is from genome assembly GCA_015064195.1 of Oscillospiraceae bacterium. Next base: position 1,259 of record SVSO01000219.1, on the reverse strand, counting down.
GCGCAGTCCTTACTACGCGCTGGCCTATGCCGCAAACGATGTGGTGCTCATCATTCTCTGGATCATGGCGGCCATCACTGACATCTCCTGCCTTGCCATGACTGCCTGCTTTGTCATGTTTTTCGTGAACGATATCTACGGCTTCATCAATTGGAAACGAATGGAGAAACGGCAATGTCAAGACTGATCTTTCATGTGGATGTGAACAGCGCGTTTTTGTCGTGGGAAGCGACGCGGCGGGTGCAGAATGGCGAGCCGGATCTGCGGCTGATCCCGTCGGCCATCGGCGGCGATCAGGCACAGCGGCGGGGCGTCATCCTCGCAAAAAGCACCCCGGCAAAAGCGTTCGGCATCAAGACCGGCGAACCGGTGGCCACGGCTCTGCGCAAATGTCCAGATCTTGTGCTGGCAAAGCCGGACTTTTCGCTGTATGTGGCATCCTCCCGGAAATTTGTGGCTATCTGCGAGGAATTTGCGCCGGTGGTGGAGAAATTTTCCATCGACGAGTGCTTTCTCGATATGACCGGCACGGAGCGGGTCTATCCCGATCCCGTGGAAGCGGCTCATCGGCTGAAGGACACCATTCGCGACCGTCTCGGCTTTACGGTGAACGTGGGCATCGGCGAGAACAAGCTGTGCGCGAAGATGGCCGGGGATTTCAAGAAGCCCGACCTTGTTCACACCCTGTGGCCGGCGGAGATCCCGGAAAAATTGTGGCCGCTTGATGTGGAGGAATTGCTGTCCGTTGGCGAAGCGACGGCAGCAAAGCTGCGGCGGGTGGGCATTTCCACCATCGGCCAGCTGGCAAACTGCGGCGAGGACACGCTCTGCTCGCTGTTCGGCGAAAAAACGGGGCGGCATCTTCATCGCAGTGCCAACGGCATCGACGATTCCGAGGTGATGGCTCAGCGGGAGGATGCCAAGGGCTACAGCGTTTCGTCCACGCTGGAGCGGGATGTGACGGATTACGCGGCGGCGGATGCGATCCTGCTGGCCCAGTCTGACGTCGTGGCAAGCCGGATGCGGGCGGACGGTGCGCAGGCGTGGTGCGTGGCCGTGTCCATCCGCACCAGCGATTTTGTCAACCGCTCCCATCAGAAAAAGCTGGCGGCGGCGACGGATATCACCGGGGAGATCTCCCGGGAGGTGAGAGCCTTACTGCGGGAGCTTTGGAACGGAAAAACGCCGCTCCGACTGCTGGGCGTGGCACTGACGGACATCGATCGGAGCGGATCGGAACAGCTGACCCTGTTTCCGGA
>SVSO01000218.1 GCA_015064195.1 Oscillospiraceae bacterium | reverse complement strand
GCCCGACGGCACGGAATCGCCCGAGGCAAAGCGGCTGATCACCACCGCCGAGGCGATGGGCTATCCCATCGTGTTCATCTCCGCGGCCGCGCGTGACAATCTGAAGGAGCTGACGGACGAAATCAGCCGTTCTCTGGCTGAACTGCCGCCCGTGACCACCTTTGAGGCTGAGATTACCCCGATGGATCTGGACGCGGACAAAGGCGCGTCCGATGCCGTCACAATCCGCCGCGGTGACGACGGAGCGTTCATCTGCGAAGGCATCTGGCTGGAGGAGCTGGTGCGCCGCGTGAACTTCGACGAACGCGAATCGCTGATGTACTTCCAGCGCATGCTGATCCAGGGCGGCATCATCGAACGCCTCCGCGAGCACGGATGCGAGGAAGGCGACACCGTCCGCATGTGCGGCATTGAATTTGATTTTGTGGAATAAGAAAGGGGCTGTTGCAAGTGTGGGATTTATTCCCACATTTGCAGCAGCCCACCCTGTTTTGCATCATGCAATGGTGCAAAACAGGGAAATTCCACAGGCACGGGGTGTCGCATTGTCAAATGCGACACCCCGTTCTTATTCTTCGATTATCGTATATTCCAGCATCTCAAAATGCAGCCTCGTGCCGAGATCCGTCCCCTCGGGGAGCAGGGCCAGCGCAATGAACAGCTCAGCCCCGCTCGCCTCGTCCTGCAGAGTGGCGTACTCGCCCTCGATTTTGATCACCTTGTAATCCTTCGGTTCCATGGAATCCTCCCAAAAATATTTCAATATCTGAAGCAAACTTGACAGACGCGCCGCTTTGTGGTATCCTATTATCAATCAAACCGAAAGGATGCATCTGTCATGGATATCAAGGAAAAAATCTCCGAAATCGTCGAAGACGTTGTGGAGAAGCTGAAGAAAAGCCCCGAACTGCTGAAGCAGTTCAAAGAGGAGCCCGTAAAAGCACTGGAGTCGCTGATCGGCAAGGATCTCCCCGACGAGCAGATCGAGAAAGCCATCTCCCTCATCAAGGCCAAGCTGGCCAAGGATGAGTTTGAGGACAAGGCCGACGATCTCAAGGATAAGCTCGAGGACACCGTGGACGACGTCAAGGACGCGCTCAAGGGTCTCGGCGGCCTGTTCGGCAAGAAGAAATAATCCCCCTCCCCCGCTTATGCGGGGGATATTTCTATCTTATTGTACCACACAATCATCCGCGGCGCAAGGGAAAATATTCGCTTGTATTGCATTTTTAAAAATTCTGCGGTATAATATAGAAAACAATCCATCAGCAAAGGAATCAGCATGAAAATTACCGATAAAATTTTTGACGAAGAACGTGCGCTGTACGCCCTGCGGGATGCAGAGGTGGAACGGTGTCTTTTCGACGGCCCGGCGGACGGCGAATCCGCATTCAAGGAGACGTCCGGCCTGCGGGTCACCGACTGCACGATGCGCCTGCGCTACCCATTCTGGCATATGACGGACAGCGAACTGCGCGGATGCGAGATGACGGACACCTGCCGCGCCGCGCTGTGGTACGACCGGAATCTGCGTCTCACAGACTGCCGCCTGCACGGCATCAAGGCACTGCGCGAATGCGATGAAATCGCGCTGGAGAACTGCGATATCGTCTCCGCGGAGTTCGGCTGGCGATGCCGCGGAGTACAGCTTCACACCTGTTCGCTGGAATCCGAATATCCGTTTTTTGAGTGCCGCGGCATGGAGATCGACCGTCTGACGCTGAAAGGAAAGTATTCCTTCCAGTACGCGGAGGACGTGGTGATCCGGAATTCCGTCCTGCAGACCAAGGATGCATTCTGGCACGCGAAGAACGTGACGGTGTACGACAGCGAGGTACACGGCGAATATCTGGGCTGGTACAGCGAGAATCTGCGCCTGGTACGCTGCCGCATCAGCGGCACACAGCCGCTGTGCTACTGCCGCGGTCTGGTGCTGGAGGACTGCACGATGGAGGGGGCGGATTTCTCCTTCGAGAACAGCGAAGTGCAGGCCGACGTGCGCGGAGAAATTCTCAGCGTAAAGAATCCTGCGGACGGCGAAATTGTGGCAGACAGCTACGGCGAAATCATACGGGATGAGTACATATGGAGCGACCGCGCAAAGATTCTCGTGCGGGAAAAATAAGAAAATGAACGGGGTGCGCATTTCCCAATGCGGTACCCCGTTCCCGTTTATTCCGTTTATTCCGTCCGCAGGGCAACCACAGGATCCTTGCCCGCGGCCACGCGCGCGGGGATCAGCCCGGCGATATACGTCAGCAGCATGCTGATCAGCACCAGCGCCGCCGCGCCGACGACCGGCAGGGACGCCAGCCCGGGGATATCCGTGATCACCTCCAGAATAATGCTGGCGATGATATCCAGAATCACTGTGACGATAATGCCGATGGCGCCCGCAACGAAGCCCACGCTGATCGTCTCCGCGTTGAACACGCGGGAAATATCGCGCTTGGACGCTCCGATAGAGCGGAGGATACCGATCTCCTTGGTGCGTTCCAGCACGGAGATATAGGTGATGATGCCGATCATGATGGATGACACCACCAGCGAAATCGCAACAAAGGCGATGAGAATATAGCTGATGGCGTTGATCACAGTCGTGACCGAGGAGAGCAGCAGTCCGATATAGTCGGTGTACTGAAGCTGATCCTCCTCTGCCGCGGCGGCATTGTACTCATCGATCATGTTAGAGAGTGTTTCCTTGGCTTCAAAATCCCTCGGATAGATGAGAATCATTGCCGGATCCTCCGGGTCGGACACGCCGAGCAGGGAGAGATTGCCCTCATAGGTGGCATCCGTGCTCTCCGGCTCCATGGCGGAGGCGAACATCGCCAGAATCTGCTCGTCGGACATGCCTCCGGCTTTCATCTGCCGGATGCTGGCGGTGTACTGCGCACCCTCCTCAGCGGGAAGCGATGCAATGTATGCCTGCAGACTTTCCATCGTAACCTCCACCTTCTCCGGAGCGGCGAAGGTGATGCCGGTAAACACATCCACATCGGGATTCGCTTTCTGCGCCTGTACGATCTCGCTTTCGTTCACCTCGTCGATGAGATGCATCATCAGCGACGGAAGATAACCGACAGAACCGCTGACCTGCCCCATATTGGAGCCATCCGCCGGGCGGAGAATGCCCACCACGCGAATCTCCTCCGCCTCGGCGAGCCGGGCTTTCATGAACGTCTCATCACCCCGCCGATCGGCCCAGCCAGAGGCGGTTTTCTCGTAATAATCCGTATTAAGCATGAGACGGAAGGAGAGGTTCAGAATATCCTCATAGGAATAGCTGACCACTTCGTCACGGATCTTCTCGCCGCGCATGATCTTCTGCAGACTCTCCGCCACTTCCTCCTGATCCTTCAGGCCAAGCGCGTAGAGCGTATAGTCACTGACCTCGTTATTCTGATTGACGATCAGCACCACCTCGCTGTAATGTTCGGGCATGCGTCCTGCGACCACCTCGTACTGCTTCTCCAGGAGAGCGGGATTGTCCATAAGCTCCGTCCATACATCCATTCCCCGGCTGTTCATAGGGGACATCTGCGCCATGGAACCGCTCGTCTGTCCGGCCATTTCCGACATATTCGCCATGCCCGCATTATCGAACACGGTGGAGGGATTGACCTGCACGATCTTCTCTGCGGTATCGGAGGCGTAGATATTCATGGTCGTGCTGTACGAATACTTCACGTCGCTTACCAGCGATTTCACATCGGGATGTTTTTCGAGATAGGTTTTGAAAGCGCTGAGGTTGTTGGTTTTCACCTCGCTGATCATACTGTTGAGCATCTCCGCCATGATCGTATTGGAGTAGATCCGGTCAAGCGCATGCTCCTCGCGGCTCTCTCCCAGCTCCATGAGCGACATCATCATACTGGAGTAGTCCACCGTTGCCTTTGTCAGCTGGATCGGATAGCTGGAAAGCGTATCCTCCTCCACCCGGTCGATGTATGCCTGCACACCGGCGGACAGCGACAGAATCAGTGCAATACCGATAATGCCGATTGAACCGGCAAAGCTGGTGAGCAGCGTACGGCCTTTTTTCGTCATGAGATTGTTCAGCGACAGAGAAAGCGCCGTGGCAAAGGACATGGAGGTTTTCGCTGTTTTCCGATGGCTTTCCGCGGCGGCCGGAGTCTCCGCTCCGCCCTCAAAAGGTGCGGAGTCGCTCTGAATCTCACCGTCCAGCAGGCGCACGATGCGGGTGGAATACTGCTGTGCCAGCTCGGGATTGTGCGTAACCATGATGATCAGACGGTCACGGGAGATACCCTTGAGAATCTCCATAATCTGTACGCTGGTGGCGGAGTCCAGGGCACCCGTCGGCTCATCGGCCAGCAGGATCTCCGGATCGTTGACCAGTGCACGGGCGATGGCGACGCGCTGCATCTGTCCTCCGGAAAGCTGATTCGGCCGCTTGTTCAGCTGATCGCCCAGGCCTACCTGCTTCAGCGCATCCTCCGCGCGGCGGCGCCGCTCGGCCTTTGAGACGCCCGAGAGCGTCAGTGCCAGCTCCACATTCGCCAGCACCGTCTGATGCGGGATCAGATTGTAGCTCTGGAATACAAATCCCACGGAGTGATTGCGGTAGCTGTCCCAGTCCCGATCGGAGAAATCCTTCGTTGAGCGCCCTGCGATGGCAAGATCGCCGTCGGTATAGCGGTCCAGACCGCCGATGATGTTCAGCATCGTGGTCTTGCCGCACCCGGACGGGCCGAGAATCGACACGAACTCATGCGCCCGGAATTCGATACTCACGCCTTTCAGTGCCGTGACGGAGGAATCCCCCGCCTCATATTCCTTTGTGATATTTGTCAGCTTCAGCATAGTTCCCTTTCTGTTTTTGCATGGGAAATCTGTGAAATCGAAGCAGTCATTCTGAGAAGTCTTCCCCATCAATTCTTAACAAAATTTATAAAGATTTAATATATAAAAATTATACCTCTCATGTGTTAACTGCGTGTGAAAAAAGAATGTATAAAATGGAATTTTTCACATTCCGATTTGTTTTTTTCATTATATCTCACGACTGCCGCCAAAAATCTTGACAAAGCACCGTCCTTTGCTGTATAATTATAGGAAAGGCAACTTAAGAAAAGGACAGAAATATGTATAAGGATAAAAAAGTGGTTTTCTCCGGTGTGCAGCCCTCCGGAACGCTGACCATCGGCAACTATCTGGGCGCAATCAGCAATTT
>SVSO01000217.1 GCA_015064195.1 Oscillospiraceae bacterium | reverse complement strand
CACCATTCACCAAAGCCCCTTCATGCAGGCGCGCAAAGCTTTCGAGGCTATGTATTATCACATCGCGGACGGCGTGGAGATTCCAAAGCAGATGCTGGCTCAGCCAAGGATCGTGCTGGAATCCAATTTGCATTTTTATAAATGATATTAAAGCGGGAAATGCGGATATGCATTCCCGCTTTTTTGGTGAAAAAGCACCGGATATGGGCAATGTGCATAGATTATCCAGCCATCATCCCGGAAAACGGCGGCGAATTTTGTGAATTTCATAAAATCTTACTTAGCACCTTGACTTTTCAGTTGTTGTGTGGTATAATGAAAGCAATGTAAGCGATTACACAGCCTCGTTTTCGGTTGATTTGTTTTAGTATAGAGTGTAATCGATTACAATTATTAGAATAAAGGAGTATATTATGAAAACTCGTGCAATCCTTACATGGCTGCTTTTAGCATCTCTCCTTGTTTCCACCGCAGGATGCGGCAGCACTTCCGGCAGCACTTCCGGCAGCACTTCCGGCAGCAATGATACCACCGCTTCCGGCGAAGGCGGCACCACTACTGCTGCTGAAACCCGCGATCCCCTGATGGACAACCTCGGCGAATTCGACTTCGAGGGCTACGAATACCGCGTGCTGAGCGTTACCTATGAACCCAACAATACCTTCACTCTCTTTGACACAGAAGAAAACGGCGAGGTGCTCAACGACTCCCTCTACAAGCGCAACTGCGAGATCGAGGAGCGGTTCAATATCGTCTTTGTCGCAGAGGAGGACAGCTGGGCAAACAATGCCTCCAGACTGGCCAACTATGTCAACGCCAACGAGGATGCATATGACATGATGATGCTCATCAACCGCGATGCATTCGCCGCGGCACTGCAGGGTTATCTCATGCCCTTCGATGAGCTTACCCACATCAATCTTGAAAAAGATTACTGGCTCAAGGATGTCAACGACGGCCTGACCATCGATGGCAAGTCCTTCTTCAATTACTCCGAGGAATCGGTCTACACCTTCGAGCGCACCGGCGTTCTGGCGTTCAACAAGGTGCTGCAGGACGAGTACAATCTGCGCGATTATTATCAGACCGTCCGTGACGGCGACTGGACCCTGGATCTGATGCTTCAGGATATGCAGACCGCCACCTTTGATATGAACGGCGACACCAAGATCGGCTGGGACGATGCTATGGGTCTGACCGGTCACTACAACTACGTCTGCCTGCCCGCGTGGATCTCCGCAGATGCGAAGCTCTTTGATAAGGATGAAAATGACATCCCCTACTTCCGCGCGCTGGGAGATGAGCACGTGACCGACGTATTCGACCGAATTTTCAACGATATTTTCAAGAGCGAAATGTATGTCTCATCCGCTGACCTGAATAAGGTTGCCGAAACCTTCATGAAGGGCAACACACTGTTCATGGGCAACGTGGCCGGTCGTCTCGCCGCACTCCGCGAGATGGAAGACGATTTCGGTGTCATTCCCTTCCCCAAGTTTGACGAGAATCAGAAGGAATACAAGAGCGCCGTTATCGACGCATGGCTGCATGTCGTGCCTGTGACCAATCCCGATCCGGAGCGCACCTCCGTCATCATGGAAGCCCTGGCCTCCGGCTCGGCACGCTATGTGTTCCCGGCTTACTATGACAAGGCTATGGCCGGTAAGGTCCTGCGCGATATGGAATCCATCGAAATGCTCGACCTCTGCCGTCAGACCCGTACCATCGACCTTGCCGTCACGCCGTGGATGAACGATATTGCCGTGAACTACTGTACCGGATTCGAGATGGTCAATCTCGACTTTACGTCTCTGACCGCCTCCCTTGCAACCAAGGCTGAAACCGTCATCGCGGAAGCCGTGGAAAAGCTGAACGAGCTGGAATAAGAGAAAATACGATAATGACCCCCAATCGTTTAACCATATGCTATAATGCATGGATGATGTTCAGCGAGAGCACCGACTACCATAAAAGCATTCTGGAGGTCAAAGAGCGCGGCTTCAACTGTATCCGCCTTGAAGACTTCGCAGGAATGCTGTGGGATGCCGACGGCAATGAGCGAAGAGATCTGAAAATTCATGCACCGTTCGGACACTATACGAAGTATACGACGTATAAGACCCTCATGATATCGGGCACGATCAATCCGCTCGAACGCCTGCTGGCATTCTGCCGCGCGGCGCAGGAGCTTGAAATGAAGATCATCCCGTCCAGCTGGTTCTTCCTGCACACCAACTGGTTCCTCGAGGAGGAGGACAGCCAGCCGCTGTTCGATCTCTCCACTGAGGAGAAAATCTCCTTCTTTGCAGATGAGCTGGACAGGATTCTCTGCCTGCTGAAAAAGGAAGGCCTCATCGATATCGTCGCCTTCGCGGAAATTTTCAACGAGTTCGACGGTCTGCCGTTCGCCGGCGAGTACAAGCCTGTCCCCGAAGAGGAGGCACTCATCCTCCGCGGACTGCATGAGGCGGCCATTGATAAGCTGAAGAAGAAGCATCCCGACATCCTGTTTGCCTACGACTCCTGGAAACCGAACATGCAGGAAAGCATGATTCCGCGCAATATTGATGTGCTGAATTTCCACTATTACTACGCTCGCTCTATTTACCGGCATTTCGAGAACGGCTATATTAGCTGGTCGATGGAAGACCGCCCCATCCCACCCGAAACCGAGTACTATCTCATCAAAGACCACCCGACCGTCAAGGACACCATCGAGGCGATGGGCGGCATCCCCAAGACCGGCCGCGACTGGCCGAGCATCCTCTGCCTGTACACGTCCATTGACCCGGACAAGCAGGATGAGCTGTGCGATATGCTGGAGGGTCATTTTGAGGAAGAGTTCGAGGCTTACAAAAATCACATTCACCACGGTCTCAAGCTGGCCGCAGACATCCGTGATCGGGTCGCCCCCGGCGCGAAGCTGGTCATGGGCGAGGGCGCAACCTACTGCCCCTCTCCCGATCTGCCGTTCGAATGCAATTCGAAGATTGCATGGAAGCTGTTTGAGGAGCATATCCGCTATGCCGTTCAGCTGAACTTCTGGGGCACGGTTATCCGCACCAACGCGCGGCAGGGCGATGCCACTTGGACGACAAACAAAGAGGACTATCTGAGGCTGAACGGCCTGTTCCTTTACAGCTGAAGCCAATCCCGCTTCCTGACGCTGCAAACAGAACCGCCGTGAGCAGAATAAAAGCCCTGCTCCGGCGGTTCTTCCGTTACCGCAGCAGATAAACGAAAAACTAACGCACAAAGGAGAAATTATCATGAACAAGTACACACGACTCGCTGAAAAATTCAGCAAATGTGAAAAAATCCTCGGCACGACCATGACCATCTTCAACAGCACGGTGATTCTTGAGCAGATGAACCGCGACTCCCTCGATTTTGTTCTGTTTGACGCAGAGCATGGCATTTTCGACACGCAGAATACGGTCGGCGTGCTGCACGCCTGCAGACTGATGGGACTTCCTTCCTTCGTCCGCGTGCAGGACAGCGCGTATCATCTGATTGCAAAGGCCATCGATATGGGCGCTGACGGCGTGATGATTCCCAGAGTGGACACCCCCGAGCAGCTTCGCGTTGCAGTTGACGCGCTCCTGTTCTATCCCGAGGGAAGAAAAGGCTGCGGCGGACACGCACAGATGCGCCCCGGTGAAGCATTTGACGAATTCGGCAAGACCCGCTTCCTGATGCCCCAGATCGAATCGCCCATGGGAATCGAAAATCTCCCCCGTATGCTGGAGGAGTACGGCAAGTACATCAGTGCAGTCATGATCGGCCCGTACGATCTTTCCGTCATGGTGGGAACGCCCAAGGATATCAAGAGCCCCATCATGATCGAATCCATTCAGAAGATCTTCGACATCTCCAATTCCTACGGAAAATCCTGCGGAATTTTCTGTGACAACGAGGTTCTGGCACAGAAATACCGCGACATGGGCTGCAATGTGCTCTGGACGGCAACGGATAAGGATTTCTTCATGCGCGGCTTCAATCTGGAGCTTGATGTGCTGGAAAATATCAAATAACGGAGGAAGACAATATGAAAATCGTGATTCTCGATCACCCGAGAGAAAATCCGGGAGAAATCGATTGGAGCAGATTTGATGAATACGGCGAGGTTGTCCGGTATTCGGACAGAGTGGAAGATGTGGCGAGCCGGATCGGCGACGCTGACGTGGTGTTCCTCAACAAGAGTAAAGTAACCAAGGCGGATCTTGAAAAATGCCCCAATCTCAAATTCATCTCCGTCATTGCCACGGGCTACAACACCGTGGATGTTGACGGCGCACGGGAGCTTGGCATTCCCGTGGCCAATGTGCCCTCCTACGGAACGGAGGCCATCGGTCAGCACGCCATCGCACTGTTATTGGAGATCACCCACCACATCGCCTACCACGATGCAGAGGTGAGACGCGGCAGAAAAAACAATGAGAGTGACTGGTGCTTCTGGGATTATTCTCCCATCGAGCTGGAAAACAAAACCATGGGCATCATCGGTCTTGGCAGAATCGGACAGATCACATCCCGCGTGGCGCAGGCATTCGGCATGAAGGTGCTGGCATACGACAGCTTCCAGAATCCCGACCTTGTGAACGAAAACTGCCGGTACACCGATCTTGACACCCTCCTTGCCAATTCTGACGTGATCGCTCTCCACTGCCCCCTGTTCCCGGAGACGGAGAATCTGATCAACAAAGCTACCATCGCCAAAATGAAGGACGGCGTGATCATCATCAACAACAGCCGCGGTGCGCTGATCGTGGAAGAAGATCTGGCGGAGGCTCTGAACAGCGGCAAGGTCTATGCGGCGGGTCTGGATGCGGTGCGGAATGAGCCGATCGCCATGGGCAATCCCCTGCTGACCGCAAAAAACTGCTATATCACCCCCCACATCAGCTGGGCGGCAATCGAATGCAGACAGCGGCTGGTGGACTATTCGCTGGACAATCTGAAGGCCTATCTTGACGGAAAGCCTACCAATATTGTGAATGGTGTATTATGAAATATGCAAGAATAAACGGACTCGATAAGGACATCTCAAAGCTGGTCTTCGGAACGGCAACTCCCAAGCTGTTTGCGGCAGTTGCCCCCGAAGCCACGAAGCAGGACGAGGATGCCGCATTTGCGCTGTTGGATGAGATTTTTGCGGCCGGTGTGAACACCTTCGACTGCGCCGCTCATTACGGCGAAGAGATCATGGGCCGGTGGAT
>SVSO01000216.1 GCA_015064195.1 Oscillospiraceae bacterium | reverse complement strand
CTTCGGATACGAATTCGTGGTTGATGTCAGCGATGCCGCCAAGATGATATTCGCGAACAATGTCCGACAGATTCTCACCCGCCAAAACAGAGAGATGCCCGGAGTAAGGCTCGTGAGGCGGAACATGGGAAATGTCACGAATATTCTCGAGGAACGGCCCATAGCGATACCATACGGCACATCCGACAAGACCGAATGTATCCGCAAGCTCGCCGAACGTTCCGCTCATCCGAACCGTGAACAGATTCGTTTCTGCGAGTATTTTTGTATCCGGCAAAACTTCCGCGCGGCAGGAGAGCAAATATCGCTCGCCGGATTTCAGACACAGCTTCACGCACTCCGGCGTGCATCCGATGCCGTCCGGCGCGGTGATGGAGATCTCAGCTGCGATCTCACGGTCGGTGCGATTGCAGAACGCCAGGGCAAATGCGGTCGGCGCATCCGGGCCGATGGTGGGATTCCCGTCGTAAACCGCTTCCACCGTGATCGCCGGCGTGCGCATCTTATCCGGAACGGCGGTATATTCCGGATGATCCGTGATTGTAGCTGTATCGCCGAAGCGATTGCACGCACTGAGGCCAACTGCGCAGACATCACGGGCAAGATCCGCGATGGAGCCGGTCTTGCGTTTCGTCCCGATGGCGACCGCCAGTCCCGTGTCGCTCATGCCGTCTTCATGGAGCAGATTCTTCGCGCCCCGGATGATACCGAGGATGGATGCGGCGGTGGCACAGATGCAGTCGGTGTCATAGCCGCAGGCAAGTCCCAGCCGGATGGTTTCGCGGAAATCGCCCTTTCCGTACAGGAGCGAGATCAGAATAAATCCAAGATTCTGGTACATATTGGTACAGTCTGCGTGGCCGTAATTCCGGAGTATCATGCCGCGGGTGAACTTCCAATCGCATCCTTCGTCATAGGCACGGATGGTGTCGCGAAGAACGCGGTCAAGCTTGCTGTCAGCGGGGACGATGCTTTGCGCAGTTTCGATGGCCAGCCGCAGATCATCGGAGAAAAACAGCTCACTTTCAAGAGCGGCGAGAAATTTCTCCCCATCGATGGAGTCGCGCTCGTGATCGAGAGAGCCGTCCATTTCCACATAACGTCCGCGCGTCTCGTCCGCACCGGGGAAAATGCACGCCCAGACCTCAGAACGGATCGGGCATCCCATACCATTCTTGTAGTAGCGATTGTTGTAGCTGCCGGAAAGCGGCGGATAGATCCCTCTTGCGAAGTTTTTCTTGAAATATGCGTATTCACCCGGGCCGTACGGAACTTTTTCGTAGAATTCCCGGGCCATATCCCGCGCGGTGATGTCAAATCCCTCGGATTCCAACAGTTCGAGCCAGAGTATCTGCAAATCGAGGTCATCGTTGGGCAGACATTTATGGAGCAGTTCTTCATTCAGCGGAAAATCCAGCAGCTCCTTGCGTCCCTCAGCAGGCCCGCCGGCTGTTCCGCCGATGCATTTTCCGAGAAAGCAGCCGTATACCTTGTCGTAATAGTCAGCATAGCTGAGATGTTTTTGATTCCGTTCCATGGTTTATTGATTATCCTCCGATTGTGTATATAAATTTCGGTATTCCGTGGGTGTCATGCCGGTACAGCGACGAAATGCGCGGTAGAATGCTTTTGCATCCTGATAGCCGGTGCAGGATTGAATTTCGCCGATCTGCAGATCCGTTGTCAAAAGAAGCTCGCAGGCCCGGCCGATGCGCAGTTTGATGACATATTCAAGAAACGACATTCCCACCTTTTCCTTGAACTTGGTCGAAAAGGATGACTGCGACAGAAAGTAGCTGTCGGATAACTGCTTGGCACTGATACTGCCCGGCTCGGAACGCTCCAGCTTTTCCAGCACATCCTGAATGATGTCAGCATGATTTGACAGATCCATGCGGTTTTCGGCCTGCGAAAAAATCCGTCTGGCGATTTTTGTGAGGATCACCATCAGATAATGCTCCAGAATATCCTCGTATCCGTGCTTTTTCTCGGTATATTCGCGGAGCATATCCTCAAACAGCGCGCCCACATCCTCATTCTCGGAGCGAAGGTTCATGTTCAGCATAACGGCATTGGGATCGCTCAGTTTGTTGTGATAGAAAATATAGTAAAGAAGACTGGCCGCGCTCTCCTGCGTGGAAAACACATCGCACAGCAGTTCCGGACGGAAAATGCAGTTGATCCACTCAAACGGCTCGGAAATCGGCTGAAAGTTGTGCTTGACGCCATAATCGATGAGGAAAATATCGCCGCGCCTTGTTCTGACGGTATGACCGTCGATCGTGTGTATGCCGCAGCCGCGCGTGATGTAGACAAGCTCAACAAAGCCGTGCGTATGCTCGATGAGATACGGGCGGTAAATCGAGCTTCGCATGATGATCCGGCCCATTTCCCGATTGTACTCATATCGGCTGACTTCTGTTACTGACATGACAATCCCCCCTTACACCCTATATTATATCGGATTTCAATGGGGATTGCAAGGGGGAATTTTGATTTGTTATAGGTGTGATATCATATATTTGAAGCTTTCGTGAACTTTGACCCATAATGTTAAAAATGCCACCCATTGACGCTGGCAGAACAAAATGGTATAATGATAACAGAAATAAAAAAGGAGGGTCATCATTATGAAATCATTATTCTCTGCCGGAAGAAATCGCGCGGCGGCACTGCTTCTGCTTTGCTGTTTGCTGACAGGCTGCGGCGGAAATCCTGCGGCTGCAGATTCCACAGGCGAAAGCAATCCGGATGAAACGGAGCCGGTATCCACTGAGCTTACAGCCGATCTTCCGGATGTCAATTATGGCGGCTATACATTTACCATCGCGTTTCGCGATCAGGGCGGCTATGACTGGATGGGTGACATCAAAGCCGATGAACAGAACGGCGATGTGGTAAACGATGCTAAATTCAACCGCAACCGTGCGGTGGAGGAACAGCTTGGCATAACGATCGAGCCATATTTGATGAGCGGTGATGCATACGGCAACTCAGCGGTGGCGTCCATCATGGCCGACGATACGGAATATGATCTGATCGCGCCTCATGCCCACATTGCATGGGGAACGTATATTTCACAGGGTCTTGCGCTCAATTGGAGCAACCATATGACCTACTGCGATTTTGATAAGCCGTGGTGGGATCAGGACAGCCGGAAAAGCCTGTCCGTTGAGGAGAGCATCTATACAATGGCCGGCGATTTCAGTTACTATGCTTTCGCCTATACAAGAGCACTTGTGTTCAACAAATCCATCCTCACCGATCTCGGCGAAGATATGCCCTATCAGGCGGTTTTAGACGGAAAGTGGACCTTCGATGAGTTCAACCGCCTGTGCCAGACTTCCATAAACGATCTGAACGGCGACAGCAGCTTCGATCTTGGAAATGACAGATATGGATACGTTACAAACTGGTGGGGCGGTCCAATTGCGTTCCTGTATGCCGGCGGCGGACGCACGAGCGGCAAGGATGCCAACGATATTCCGTATTTCACACTCGGTGACGAGCGTTCGGTGGATATTTATGAGAAATTCTTCTCGATCATGAACACGAATGGAATGCAGACAGTCATGAGCAGCTCAACCGAGGAAGCTACAAAAGCGTTTACCGACGGACAGCTGTTGTTCACCGATATGCCGTTATTTAACATGGAGATCCTTCGATCCATGCAGGACGACTGGGGAATTCTTCCGCTTCCGAAGCTGGACGAGGAGCAGGACAATTACGGTTCGATCGTAGATGCAGGTGTACAGCTGTATATTGTGCCGGTCAATTCGGAGAATCCCGAGAGAACCAGTGCAGTCCTGGAAGCGATGAGCTATGAAGGCTGGAAAACGGTCATTCCCGCATTCTATGAGACAGCCCTGCAGGGCAAATATGCACGTGATGACGAATCCGTTCAGATGCTGGACATCATCAAGAATTCGCGGGTATTTGACTTTGGTTATTTCACCTGCTACGAGGATAAGCTTCATACCATCGGCTGCGCCGGAAACTATCTTGTAAAGGAGACCTCGCAGGATCTGATGTCCTATTGCGAAAAGAATATGCCCGCCGCAGAAGCAGAGCTGGAGAATTTCATCGCGCAGATCAAGGAAACCAACTGAAATCGGGCATTTGTGTGCAGTGAAGCGGCGTTTGTCAGCACAGACGAGAACCGGTTGTTAAGTCAAGAGACCGATATAATAGAATAAAGCAAAAGGACGGTGCGTCAATATATGACGCACCGTCTTTTTTATGAGGATTCATGCATTCATCAGCCCGGCTCACCGGCTTCCCATCTTCTGCGGACCTCGTCGTAAACCGCATCGGGGATCTCCGGATCGCCCCACAGATTGTTGGGGATCAGCTGATCGCCGGCGATGGCGGGGAAGGCACAGCGGGTATCGTTGCGCCACGCGTCGCGTTCTTCCTTGTTGCGCAGATTCGGGATCTTCATGGGCTGGTTGCCGTTTGCGATGGAGATGTACCCCAGCGTGCCGGGGATGCACATATCCACCGCGTCATAGACGTTGATGGCGCGCTCACGTGCCGTCGTGTCACCGAGGATGGAGCGGATGAAATAATGTGTGGTGAAATAGTCACCGCCGCCGTGACCGGAGTTCTCCGTGCCTGCAATGATGGGCGCGGGCTTGTAGCTTTCACGGATGCCCTTGCCGTTCATGCCCGGGCCGGACTCCATGTAGACGCCGATGGTGCCGTCGGTCATATCCTGCAGTGTGCCGAGCGTGCCGCTGAGCTGATAGTTGGAGGCGCGGTAATGCTTGATGCCGAAATGCAGGCTCTTGAGCATCGCACCGTTTTCCAGGGTGATGATCTCCATGCCCAGCGTGCCGGAAGCGTTGCCGAGATCGCGCATATACTGCATATTGGGCGTTTCGTAGCCTGTCACCTGAATGGGTCGCAGGCCGGTCATGTAGAGGATCGGGCCGATGGAGTGGGTGCAGTAGAAGGTGGAAGGCATGAGATTGCGCCAGTGATTGCGCTCACCGTAGGTGATCTGCGGCCAGATGGGTGCGCAGTCGTGGAGATATTCGCCCTCCGCATACATCAGCTCGCCGATGTCGCCGCGGCGGTAACGCTGGCGCATCTCCCAGCGGACGGGTGTGTAGCAGTAGTTTTCCGCGTAGGTGTAGATCATGCCGGTGCGCTCCACCGCTTCGATCAGCTCCACGGCTTCCTTCATCGTTGCGCAGGTGAGGCATTCGGTCATGATGTGGCGGC
>SVSO01000215.1 GCA_015064195.1 Oscillospiraceae bacterium | reverse complement strand
CAGGTCTGCAACGATCTTTTTGACATTCTCATATGGAAGCATAGTGTCTCTCCTTCTGTGTCAGTTCATCTTCTTCAGCGCGTCCCACGCAATATCTGCGTAGAAGCGGTGTCCTTCATCGCCGATAACATGGGCGATGCGATCCGGAACGCCGGCAGCTTCGTATGCCTTTTTGCCGATCTCCACCATTTCCTTCGCCTGCTTAATGGGGAAGATCGTATCCTCCGCGCCGTTGACCACCACCAGCTTGCGCGGCGCGGTCATCGCAAGAAGCTCGCTCATATCGAAATATTCGAGAATATGAGGCACATAGTTGCAAGCGCAGTGCGGCATTGCACCGATGGAAGCGGAGAAGGAGGAAACTGCGCAGGAGGGAACGGTGCCCGCCAGCCGCGTTTCCAATGCACCGCAGTAGGTGGATGCCGTGCCGCCGCCGGAGTTGCCGAGAGTGTAGATTTCATCCGACTTGACGACGGAGGTGAATGCTTCATTCTCCAGAAGCAGGTCAACGAGACGCATCACGTCCCATACGCGCTCACCGATGGTGGTGCGGCCGATCAGCATATTGGTCAGCGACGGATACTGGCACTGCGGGCCTTTCTCCGTGCCGCCGCATTCGCCGAAATCACGCTGCTCCAGCGCGATGGCCGCAAAGCCTTCCTTCACGGCACGCACGCAGAAATCACGGTCGCCGGCAATGGCTTCGCCCGGGAACTTGCACACGCCCATGGAGATGTGCATACCCTTGCTGTGGCCCTGCATACAGATAACGGTGGGCAGAGGCTTTTCCACGCCCTTGGGGATCCACAGATGGCAGGGGACAAAATAGCCCGGCTCTGTCTCATAGTGGAAGCGGATCTCCCGGTGGTCATAATCGTCGCGCTCCCATTCAATGATGAGATTTGCTTCGCAGGGGATCATATTCTGCAGTCCCAGCAGCTCGGCAAGCTTTTCGCGTGCGCGGGTCTGCCATACGGGAAGCTCCTCCTTGCCGTCCCAGCGCATGGACGGCTCACGGGCAGCCACGATGTTGATGATGTTCTGATAAGGTGTCATGATATTCGTCCTTTCTAAAATAAAATTTCTAAGCATAGTTTACCACCAAACGGTTGAACTGTCAAGCCTTTGGGAAAAAATATGGTGAAAATGCGTATAAAACCATCAAAATGCCCCCTTTTCTAAATCGCGATTTCTTGCAAAATTTTACTGCGGAAAGGTAGACAAGCGCGGAGAAATGTGGTATAATAATATATTATCAGAATTATTTTATCACAAGGAATCCCGATATGAAAATTTCCTGCCTTCCCGTCGGCGCGATGAGCGTCAACTGCCTCATTCTCCGGGATGAAGCCACTGGTCTCGGCGCGGTCATCGATCCCGGCGACAATGCGGAGAAGATTCACAACAAGTGCATCACCTCCGACACCACTGTAAAATACATCATCCTCACCCACGCGCATTTTGACCATATGCTGGCACTGGAGGAGCTGCGGGAACGCACCGGCGCACCGCTGGCACTTCACCGCCACGATGCGGAATCGCTCCTCGATCCGCGCATCACCTATATGGAGCAGTTTGCAGGCGTCACCGAACCGCCGAAGCCTGCGGAGATCCTTCTCGAGGAAGGCGATATTTTAGAGCTTGGCGAGACAAAACTGGAGATCCTGCACACGCCCGGACACACTGTCGGTTCCATCTGCATCCGATCCGGCGGCGACATCATCACCGGCGACACCCTGTTTCACGGCAATATCGGCCGATGCGATCTGTACGGCGGCGATGAGATGACCATCATGCATTCGCTGAAGCGGCTTTCCGAGCTGCCCGGCGATTACAAGCTGTGGCCCGGTCACGGCGCGACCACAACCCTCTCCCGCGAACGTGCGGCAAACTACTATCTCAAGCATTTCAACTGAAAGGAACTATACCATGGACACGAATTATTTAGCGGACTTACTGTTCCCCAATATCAAGACCACGCCCGCCGACATGGAGGCGCGTTATCCGAGGCGACAGCTTCCCGAGGGCGCAAAGGTAACGCGATTTGCCCCCAGCCCCACCGGCTTCGTTCACTTCGGCGGACTGTTTCCCTCCACTGTCGCAGAGCGGCTTGCCCATCAGAGCGGCGGCGTATTCTATCTGCGCATTGAGGATACCGATGCCAAGCGCGAGGTGGAAGGCGCGGCTGAGGGTCTGATCAAAACGCTGGCGACCTACGGCATCAACTTCGATGAGGGCGCGATCCTCGACGAAAATGGTGTCATCTCCGACCACGGCATCTACGGCCCGTACCGTCAGTCCCAGCGCGCGGAGATCTATCAGACCTTCGCAAAGCAGCTCATCCGCGAGGGCAAGGCTTATCCCTGCTTCACCACCGAGGAGGAGCTGGATGAGCTGGCGCAGGTGAACAAAAAAGAAGAACTGAAGAACACCGACTGGCAGGCCGAGGCTGCTGCAAAGCGCGCCGAAATGCTGGCCCGCCGGGAGTTCACCATCGAGGAAGTGGAGGAGCATCTGAAGGCGGGACATCCCTTCGTCGTGCGCATTCTGGCGCTGGGCGATCCCGAGAAAAAGGTGAAATTCACCGACCTCGTCAAGGGTGCCATCGATGTTCCCGAAAACGATGAGGATTTCGTGCTTCTCAAATCCGACGGCATCCCCACCTATCATTTTGCACACGCGGTGGACGACCATCTCATGGGCACAACCCACGTCATCCGCGGCGAGGAATGGCTTCCCAGCCTGCCGAAGCACATCCAGCTGTTCGCGGCTCTCGGCTTCAAGCTCCCGAAGTATATGCACATCGCGCAGATCATGAAGCTCGACGAGGCCGGCAACAAGAAGAAGCTGTCCAAGCGCGACATGGGTGCAAACATGGACGATTACACCCGCATGGGCTACTGCGCCGAGGCGGTCTGCGAATATATCATGACCCTGCTCAACTCCAACTACGAGGAGTGGCATATGCAGAATCCGGACAAGCCCTACACCGATTTCCCCTTCAACATCAAGAAAATGTCCACCTCCGGCTGTCTGTTCGATTTTGATAAGCTGAACGACGTGTCGAAGAATGTCATCTCCAGAATGAGCGCGGCGGATGTGACTGCCAAGGTCACGGAGTGGGCGCTGGCATTCGATCCCGATTTCGGCGAGGTGCTGGCAAAAGATCCCGCATTTGCTGAGAAGATCTTTGCCATCGGACGCGGCGGCAAAAAACCGAGAAAAGACCTTGCGACATGGGCAGATGCCAAGCCGTACATGGGCTTCTTCTACGACGAATTCTACCGCATTGAGGATGCATATCCGGAGAATTTCGACAAGGCGGATATCAAAGCGGCACTGGAAGCCTTCCTCGCATCCTACGACGAAGCCGACGACATGAATGCATGGTTTGACAAGGTGAAGGCCATCGCCGATTCCCTCGGTTATGCATCTGATATGAAAGCTTACAAAGCCGATCCGTCCGCATTCAAGGGCAATGTGGCGGACATCAGTATGTTCATCCGCATAGCTGTCACCGGCAAAATGAACGCTCCCGATCTCTATACGGTCATGCAGATCCTCGGCCGCACACGCACCGAGGCAAGAATCAACAATATGATCGCAAGCCTGTAAAACGAAAGGATTGATATTATGGCTATCGAAGCATCGAATTTTATCGAAGAATTTATCAATGAAGACCTCGCCGAGGGCAAGGTCACAACCGTTCACACGCGCTTCCCGCCTGAGCCCAACGGATACCTGCACATCGGTCACTGCAAGGCGCTGGCCATTGACTTCGGCACGGCGAAAAAGTATGGCGGTCTGTGCAATCTCCGCATGGATGACACCAATCCCGCAAAAGAGGATACCGAATACGTGGATGCCATCAAGGAAGATATCCACTGGCTGGGCTTTGACTGGGATGACCGTTTCTTCTACGGCTCGGACTACTTTGAAAAGGACTACGAATTCGCCGTTGAGCTGATCAAAAAGGGCCTCGCATATGTCTGCGAGCTGTCCGCCGATCAGATGGAGGAATACCGCGGCGATCTCACCCATCCCGCAAAATCTCCGTGGCGTGACCGTCCCATGGAAGAATCCCTCGACCTATTCGAGCGCATGAGAAACGGCGAATTCCCGGACGGCAAGTACACCCTGCGTGCGAAGATTGATCTCGCATCCGGCAACTTCTGGCTGCGCGACCCCGTCATCTACAGAATCAAGCACATTCACCATCACCGTCACGGCGACAAGTGGTGCATCTACCCCACCTACGACTTCGCGCATCCCATTCAGGACGCGCTGGAGGGCATCACCCACTCCCTCTGCTCGCTGGAATTTGAGATTCACCGTCCGCTGTACAACTGGGTCATCGAGAACGTCAGCGTCCCCCACAAGCCCCGTCAGATCGAGTTCGCCCGCCTGAACATCACCAACACCGTGCTGTCCAAGCGATTCCTGCGCGGTCTTGTGGAGAGCGGTAAGGTGGACGGCTGGGACGATCCCCGGATGCCCACCCTCTGCGGTATGCGCCGCAAGGGCTACACCGGCGCATCCATCGTGGATTTCTGCAGCCGCATCGGTGTTGCAAAGGCTGACAGTCTGGTTGATATCCGCCTGCTTGAAGCCTGCATCCGCGACGAGCTGAACGAAACCGCGCCCCGCCGTGTTGCAATTCTCAATCCCATCAAGGTGGTCATCGACAATTACCCCGCGGACAAGTGCGAAACCTTCGAGCTTCCCAATCACCCCCAGCATCCGGAAATGGGCACCCGCACCGTCAAGTTCACAAAGGAGCTGTATATCGACGCAGAGGACTTCGCTGAGGTTCCGCCGCCCAAGTTCTTCCGCCTGAAGCCCGACGGTGAAGTCCGTCTCATGGGCGCATATATCATCAAGTGCGGCGAGATCGTGAAGAATGAGGACGGTTCCATTAAGGAGATCCACGCCACCGCCGATCTGGAAGCCGGAAACGGAAATCCCACCGATGGCCGCAAGATCAAGGGCACGATCCACTGGCTGTCCACGGAAAACACCGTGGATGCGGATGTGATCCTCTACGACAACCTGCTGACGCTGGAAGATCCGTCCAAGAAGCCGGAGGACAAGGAATACACCGACTATCTCAATCCCGACTCCGCCATCAAGCTCACCGGCGCAAAGCTTGAGCCTGCGCTGGCCGATGCAAAGCCCGGCGACAAGTTCCAGTTCGTCCGCGTCGGCTACTTCTGCAAGGATACCAAGAAC
>SVSO01000214.1:3776-5230 GCA_015064195.1 Oscillospiraceae bacterium | reverse complement strand
GGAACAACTGCCGGGCAGGAGCGGTGTTCGATCCCGAGAAATCTCCCTGCTGTGTCGGCATTCTGCCGGAGCTTTTCCGCAAACGCCCCGGCGTTATCCGCTCGCTCCATCCGACCCACAGCATTGCGGCCTTCGGAAGTTCAGCGGCGGAGTATACTGCATACGATAACGATCCGTCCACCGTGTGCCCGCCGGACGGATGCTTCGGCAGACTGCGGGAAATCGGCGCAAAGATCCTGCTTCTCGGCGTGAATCATGGCCGCAACACCTACATTCACAGCGTGGAGGAATCCCTCGGTCTCGCGGATCGGCTGACGGAAGGGAAAACGCCGCTGCTTGTGCGGATGCCGGACGGCGGGATGAAGGAGGTGTCGATCCAGCTTCACCACTGCTCGAAGGCGCGGGATGTGTCGGCGCATTATGTGAAGCTGTCGGACGCTTTTGAAGCACTGGGCGCGGCGCGCCGTGTGAAATTCGGCGATGCGGACTGCATTCTCTGCGACGCGGCGAAGATTTACGAGGTTTGCGAGAAGATCTTCGGAATCGAGCCGGATGCGATCATCGATCGGGAAACGATCCCGGAGGAATGGTGGAAATAAAAGAATCCCATGCGACGAAAATCGCATGGGATTTGCCTTATTTTTTGATGAGCTTCACCGGGCCGAGCAGACCGCTGGGCGGGATGAGCAGGAATTTCGAGAAGCTGTCCCGCTGCTCGAAGGTGCAGGTGTTGGTGACGAGGATCTCAAGCTCGTTTTCGCCGGGGTGGGCAAGCTCCGTCAGATCGAAGCGGTAGGGCGATGTGAGACGCACGCCGGCGGATTTGCCGTTCAGCGTTACCTCCGCCGTTTCGCCCACCTTGCCAAGCTCCAGCACCAGCCGCTCGGATTCCGGCAGCGTGAGCTTCGTCCGATAGCGCATATTGCCGGTGAAATCGGGGAGGGCATCCCGTCCGGTGACGGAGGTGAGAGTGTCGGTGGTGCGCCAATGCTTCCAGTCCGGCAGCTCCGTCTCACGGCAGAGATCGATCTCCCACGTGAGCGCGGGCGTGATCTCGTCGCCATCCACCGGCTCGACGATCAGCGGCTTGTCGGAAAGCTCCGTGTCATCGCCGAGGAGAATTGCCAGCAGATTGTAGGGCGCGAGGGTGACGGGGATCGTGCCGTCTGCGCTGTGACGGCGGACAGCGGCGTTCTCCATGGCGTCGTACAGGATGTAATCGCCGCCCGAAAATCCGGCAAGGCGGACGGCTGTCGTGACAGTTTCAGTAATCGTTTCGTTTGCCAGCAGATAGCACTGCACATCCCCCCGATCAAAATGCGCGGCACGGATGAGGGCACCTTTGGCATCCACAGAAACATCGCGGTATTGCTCCATGAAGGAAAGCAGCTCGTCCATGGCGACAAAGCGCAGGCCGTCCATGGGTTTGTCGCCGGTGCAGACGACGCGCTCAC
>SVSO01000214.1:0-3766 GCA_015064195.1 Oscillospiraceae bacterium | reverse complement strand
TGCCGTGCCAGCTTCGCCCGGTTTTCCGGCGAAATGTAGGACGCGTAGGGCATGAGAATCACCGGATAACGGTCACCGCAGTCATCAAGCCGGTCGAAGGGGATGATGTGGTAGTCCATCTGCCCATCGTACAGCAGCTTGGCCACATCCGCATTGTCGAGATAATCCCGGCTGGCCCATTCCGCCTCCGCATCGTAAACAATGGCGCAGGATGCCGCATGGCGCACACCGTGGGTCAGCGCGCAGACCCGGTTCATATAGCTCATGATGCGGTCGAAATACTTGAACTGGGGATTCTTGCCGGAGTTGTAGAAATTCGGCGGGCAGTCGGTGTCGTTTTCCTTGGGGGAGAAGGCGTGGGGGACGAAATAGTTCACGCCGCGCACGAGAAAATGATCGGCGAGGTATTTCATGATGGATGTGCCCTCTGCCCAGCCGTATGCGCCGAAAATTTCGCACATGGCGCGGCCCTGTTTTTTCTCCTCCAGCTGTGCGGCGGAGGATGCCAGTTTTGCCAGCACGTAGTGGAACAGCTTGTTGTCCATCTGTTTATAGGACACATATCCGGTGTTGGACACCTCCGTAAGCCCGGGGACGATCTGATGAAGCACCACATCAACGCCGGACATATGCTGTCCCTCCAGCGAGCGGAAATAATGTCCCGCGCCGACGCCGGTCATCCTGTGCGCACCGTTGTCCTCGATGATGTGGCCGATGTACATGACACCGTGCTCCTCACACCATTTGCCGAATCTGCCGCAGAAATTGTCCCGATACGCCCGCGTGATCACGTCCATGTAATGCTCGCGGACCGTCTCCGTTGTGCCGTCGGTGAAATCAAACCACAGCCGGCAGAGCATCTCCCATGCACGCTCGCCGAAATCGCAGGCCAGCTGATCGCGGATGCGGTCATGCCACGGATAGCTTGCAAACCGCTCACCGGTGGGCGTGACACGTGCGCGGCTGCGATTGTTGTCAAAGCCCGGCTCATCGGCGAAAAATCCGAGCAGCGTATTGCCGAAATCCCCGGCAAAATGGGCATAATGGGGCTCGTAAACTTCCTCTATATAAGCATCCGCCGCCGCAGGATTCATCTTGTCGCAGTAGGCGCGGAACATGGGCGGCAGATCGGACTTCGAGCGCAGAAGGATAACGATGGTCCAAAGGCCGTCGGGCAGGTCGAAATAGACACGTCCGTGGGCAATTCCGTCGGTGAGATCGATAGTCTCGCCGGAATACCGCTGATCGCCGGGCAGCCGCTTCATGGCGATGACGCGGAGGATCTCATCGTCGGGCAGGGTCTTCCACTCGTCAATCAGCACACAGCCCTCCGTCACCGGGCCGATCACGTCAAGATGATTCTCGGTGATGTTTTTCGGCTGGAGATGCTTGTATTTTTCCTCAAAAATTCCGTTGGCATAGCCGGAAGGGAAGTGCCGGTCGTCGAGGATCCACAGCTTCATGCCGAGGCTTTTGCAGGTGTCGAGGATCAGGCGGACATCGCTCCACCAATCATCGCGGCAGAACTCCTCGTGGGTGCGGGATTCGATGCAGACCGCGCCGATGCCGCAGTCATGGATACGGTGAAGCTCGCGGACGATGAGGGAATCGTCCTCATTGTGAAGCCAGAGAAACGGCGCGAGATAATTGCCGCCGGCTCCTGACATAATTTCGGTAAGATTCAACATAATGACACTCCTTTTTTAAAGTTACTCCATTATACTACAGATTCCTGCCAATGTCAAGGCTTTTTGGGATTATCCTCCCACGGAAGCGGTGCGTCGGAAAGAATGCCGGTGAGCGCATCGCGATGGCAGAGCGTGAAGGCGGCGCGTGTGCCGAATTTTGACGCATCGCAGAGGAAATAACGTCTGTGGGCGCGCTCCAGCATGACGCGGCGGAGGGAGGTTTCGATCTCGGACGGATCGCTGATCTCGCCGTCATCCGACAGGCAGAGGGATGAGAAAAACAGCAGATCGGCGTTGATGCCCCGCAGAAACGCCTCGGCGGCAGGTCCGGCGAAGGCGTGATCCTCGGGAAGCAGAATGCCGCCTGAGCCGTATATGCGGATGTGCTCCGAAATGCCAGAATCCACGGCATCCTGCAGGAGCTTTACGTTATTTGTGATAATCGTCACGCCGCGCAGATGACGCAGATGCTTCACCATCCGGCGGACGGTGGAGGAGGCGTCCATGATCACTGTGTCGCCGTCGGAGATGAGCGCGGCGGCGCGGCGGGCGATCTCCTCCTTCGCGGCGGAATGGTCGCCGTCGCGGATGCTCACGGGAATCACGCCGCCGACGGCATCCGCCAGCATGACGCCGCCGTAGATTTTGCGCACCAGCCCACGGCCCTCGAGCCGCTCGATGTCGCGGCGCACGGAGGCTTCGCTGACATAAAGCGCGGCGGCAAGCTCGCGGATCGTGGCGGTTTTCTTTTTTTGAAGCAGCTGCAAAAGCAGCTCCCAGCGTTCATATTGCAGCATGATGTTCTCCCGATGAAAAGATTTGCAAAGGTTTGCAAAATTGCGCCGCGGAATGTGAAAGATCGTCAAATATGCGTCCGATGCTTGACAATTCGGACGAGCGGCGGTATAATATTACTATAACATATTTTGCGGAAAATTGCAAGAGTTTTCACAAATTTTCAAGGAGGAGAAAAATGAAGCTGCCTTATAAAAATCAAATCCCGGTGGCGGGACATCGCGGCGCGGCGAAATACTACCCGGAAAATACGCTGATCGGCTTTGAGGCCGCGATCGCGCTCGGCTGCGATATGGTCGAAAACGACGTGCATATGACAAAGGATGGAGAGCTGGTGCTCATGCACGACCACACGGTCAATCGGACGACAAACGGTACGGGCGCTGTCTGCGATCTGACGCTCGACGAGATCAAATCGCTCGACGCGGGCTGCAAAAAGGACGCGAGGTTCGCCGGTACGCGCGTGCCGACGCTGCGGGAGTTCATGGAGCTGTTTCGCGATCAGCCGGATATGCTGTTCAATATCGAGCTGAAGGATTATCCGGATATGATCGGCGAGAGGGCGTATGAATCGGCGAGAAAAACGATCGCGATGATGGATGAATACGGCATTACCGAGCGGTCGGTGGTGAATACATGGAACGGCGTGCTGAATGAGTGGATAGCCGATACCTACGGGGAGCGCGTCCGCATCCACGCCTATGCGCCGCAGGAGCTGATGGGAAAGAATCAGACGCGGGATATGTACGACTACGCATACTGCGTGTGTATGTGGAAGAACGGCGAAAAGCCGGCGGCTCGGAGCGCCTACGACGCGGCCAAGGCGCGCGGCGTGGAAACATGGGCGTATTATGGGGTGGATACGCCGGAGCTGTATGAGGAATCGCTGGCAAACGGCGCGGAGCTGTTCACAACCAACGACCCCAAGTGGGCAATCGAATTTCTGCGAAATAAGGGTTTGCACGACTAACAAACAAAAGGAGAAACAACATGGCAACAGTAACGATCATCGGCGCGGGCATGATGGGCTCGGCGCTGGCATTTCCGGCAAGAGAAAACGGTCATGAGGTGCGGCTGGTGGGCACGCATCTTGACCGGGAGATCATCGAAAACTGCAAAAAAACCGGCAGACATCCCAAATTCACAAAGGATTTCCCGGCTGGCATTTCCTATCACCAAATTGAAGAAATGGAGACGGCCATTGACGGCGCGGATATGATCATCGGCGGCGTGTCAAGCTTCGGCGTGGATTGGTTCGGCGAGTATGTTCTGCCGAAAATTCC
>SVSO01000213.1 GCA_015064195.1 Oscillospiraceae bacterium | reverse complement strand
GACGGCAAAAGCCGTGCGCTGCGGCAACGTCATTGCGGTCACACTGACGGGCGACAGCGGAAACGTGAAGATTGAGCAGGTTGGTACCGACTGCGAGATTGTGATGGAATAAGCGGTAAGCGGGCAGGATTCGATGACCTGCACACGGTCGGCCATGCCGACCGTGTTCGAGGGCGTGTTTGTTTGTGCGATATCGTTTGCATGGTTCGCCCTCGATTCGCAGGAATTCTCAATCTACCAAGTGTGCCACGAAAAAAGCCACCCTTTCGGGTGGCTTTTTCGTGGCGCGCCTGGCAGGATTCGAACCTGCGACCTACCGGTTCGTAGCCGGGCACTCTATCCACTGAGCTACAAGCGCATTGTCCTTTCGACTCATATATTATACCACAACGGAATGCGTTTGTCAAGAGCTTTTTGAAAATTCTGCAAAATTATTTTGCACGCGAGCCTCGTTCGTCCGGTTAAGATGGTGCCGTCGCCGAGTGACCTTCAGCAGTTCAGCAAAGCTGAACTGCGCAATGTGTGCAGCGCGCCTGGCAGGATTCGAGACCTGCACACGGTCGGCGCGCCGACCGTGGTCGAGGGCGCGTTCATTTGTGCAATATCATTTGTTTGGTTCGCCCTCGAATCGCATTTCCTCAATCTACCAAGTGCGCCACGAAAAAAGCCACCCTTTCGGGTGGCTTTTTCGTGGCGCGCCTGGCAGGATTCGAACCTGCGACCTACCGGTTCGTAGCCGGGCACTCTATCCACTGAGCTACAAGCGCATTGTCCTTTCGACTTATATATTATACCACAATCGCCGCCCTTTGTCAATACCTTTCCGCGAAATTTTTCAAAAAATTCCACTCATATCCGCCGTCGCCGCCGCATAAACTTTACCAAACTATGCAAAGGATGGTGTGCTATGAAACCCGAAACTTCCCCGATTCAACTGGCTTCCTTCGACGGACGTGTCCCCTCCGAGCTTGCCGCGGACTACATTTTACCCGACATTTTTCCTGATATCAAGCGCATTCTTCGCGTCACGGCGAAGCCTGTGCTCATCGGGCGCTATCTCGCAGGACGGCGTTTGGAATTCTCCGGCGCGGTGGATTATGTGGTGCATTTTTCCGCCGAGCAGGAATCCGGCGAATCCCTTCACTGCGTGCATTTTGCCGGCGATTTCAACGGTGCGCTCACCGAATCCGAGGATCTGGACGGCGCGGAGATTCTTCTCGCCTCCCGGATGGGCGACTGCACCGCCCGGCTGGCAAATCCCCGCAAGATCTCGCTGAAATCCA
Source organism: Oscillospiraceae bacterium (assembly GCA_015064195.1). The sequence goes on along the minus strand of SVSO01000213.1, from coordinate 3,955 downwards.
CGGTTTTCACCGATGTGCGCATCGCGCGGCCCATATCCCTTGAGCCTGCCGCCGAATGCGCCGCCGAGGATGCGGCACGGCTGGAGCGGCTGTCGGAATCCGTGCCGTCGGTGCGGGAGCGCGCCGTCATCGCCGAGCCGCTGCGCATCAGCGAGAATCTGGAGCCGGATGCCTCTCAGCCCGCAATGGACGAAATTGTCAGCTGTGAAGCCGCTCTTTTCTTCCACGAGGCGCGGATGAATCAAGGCGGCGCACCGACGGTGACGCTCAAAGGGCAGGCACTCATCGACTGCATCTACCGTGCCATGGGCGGCGGCTATCGCAGCTTCCAGCGCAAGCTTCCCCTCTCCTACAGCCTTCCCGCCGACGAATTCGAAGAATTTTTCGCCGGATGTGCGCCCGAATCCCTCATCTGCGCCGCCGATGCCATCATAACGGAGCTGAATGCGGAAATAGCCGAAAACACATATGGTGAGCGGCGGATTTTAGAGCTGGATGTCACCTTTGAGCCCCATCTTCGTCTTGCGGGAATCGTGGCAGTGCCGCTGACGCTGGATGCCTATTCCACGGCAAAAAAGTGCGATTTATCCATGCGTGAGCTGGATTTTTCCACCTCCGCCAAGCAGCTGTCTGCCAACTTTTCCGTGGGTGAATCTCTCGCCCGCGCCGATCTCTCACTGCCCGACGAATGCTCTCTCATCGATGCGGCGGGGGATGTGGAATTCGGACAAATCTCCATGGAACGCGGCCGCGCGGTCATCACCGGCGAAGCGTCTCTCTCCTGCATTTTCGCCGCGCCTGACGGAACGCTCATCTCCGCCGAGCCTGCATTTGCCGTGCGCTGTGAGCTTGCCGCCGGGGATCTTCGCGAGCCGCTGACCATGCGCGCGGAGGGCGTCATCTCCGATCTGCGCGTGCGCATGGACGGTGAGCGGATCTTCTTCGATTTTGAGGTATCCTTCGCCGCCGGCATCCGGGAATGCACCCGCCGCCGAGTCGTTTCGTCGGTGACGCTTGGGGATGCGCTTCCCCGCCGCGCACCGTCCGCCTGCATGACGGTGTGCTATCCCGCCCCCGGCGAATCCCTGTGGAGCATCGCCCGGCGGTACAATGTGGCCATGGCCGCCATCGAAGCCGCCAATCCGGAAGCCTCCCGGGTCGTCATGATCCCCCGCACCCCCGGCGTTTCCGGCGTGATCTGAGCGCAAAAGGAGGTGTTGCACTTAGGTGCAACACCTCCAACAAAATACGGTTCCTGTCCCATCGAGGGTCCAATTTTTGTGGGCTATGCCCACCAAAAACACCGTATTTGGGCGCGTACGCGCCCGAGGGTGTTGCAAATTTTCAATTTGCAACACCCTCTTTTGATTCTATTTGATCTTCTGGTCGCAGTAAACGCACCGCGTCGCATTTTCCACATTTTTCATGAGGATGGGCAGATACGGCTCGTGAGCGGTGACGCACTTGGGATTCTTGCAGATATGCTTTTCCGGGATGGCGTATGCCGGCGCACGACCGCGTTTTTCCGCGCCGATCAGCTCTGCCACCAGCGCCATGCGGATATACACGCCATTCTCCGCCTGCTCGAAATAGACGCATCTGGGGTCATCGTCCAATTCCGGCGCGATCTCATCCACCTTAGGCAGGGGATGGAGGACGGCGAGGTCGGATTTTGCCAGCGCCATTTTGTCCGCGGTGAGCCGATACACGCCCGCCTGCTTCTGATATTCCTCCGCCGAAGCGAATCGTTCGCGCTGGATGCGGGTCATATAGAGGATATCCAGCTCGCCGATGCACTCCTCCAGCGTCGTCGCCTCCCGCACATCGCATCCATGTTCGCGCAGTTCGGCCATGACGTAAGCGGGGACTTCCAGCTCGGGGGTAGAAATGAGCACGAATTTATTATCGGGGAAGCGCATCATAGCGCGCAGGAGCGAATGGACGGTACGGCCATTGAGCAGGTCGCCGCAGCAACCGATGGTGAGGCCGCTGCATTTGCCCTTCAGCTCCCAAATGGTCATGAGGTCGGTGAGCGTCTGTGTCGGATGGAGATGTCCGCCGTCGCCCGCATTGATGACGGGGGTGTGCGAATAGAGGCTGGACGCATAGGCCGCGCCCTCGATGGGATGGCGGATGACGAGAATATCCGCGTAGCTTGTGACAATTTTGACGGTATCGCGGAGAGTTTCTCCCTTAGCGACGGAGCTTGAGCCGGGATCAGAGAAGCCGATGACCTTACCGCCGAGGCGCATCATAGCTGTCTGGAAGGACATCTGTGTGCGCGTACTGGGTTCATAGAACAGCGTCGCCATGATCTTGCCTTTGCAGACGTCGCGATATTCTGCTGGGCTTTTTTTCATGCGGAACGCCAGCTTATTGAGTTTTTCCCACTCGGGGATCGACATTTCATTAAAATCGATGAGATCGCGGATTTCCATCACACCACCACGCCTTTCTTGAGAATAATATTGGCATACAGTGCCTTTTCGCCTGTAGCGATGACGGCGTATGCAGTTTTTGCGCGCTCATAGAATGCGAACCGTTCGATCTGCTCCATCTCGCAATCCGAATGCTGGGCAATGATTTCGCGGTATGTATCCCAGATGGGCGTTTCCACCGTATCGCCGGGTGTTTTCGCCATGAGGAAAACGGGCTGTGCGTACGTATCCAGCGGCATCAGCTCAAGCATTGCCGTCAGGATCTCCGGCACGCCATGTCCGTCCATTCTCACGACCCTCTGTCCGACGCTCGCGCTGGGAAAGTTTCCATCGGCCACGACGATCTCGTCGCCATGCCCCATCTCCATCATGATCTTCACCAGTTCCGGTGGCAATATTTTCGGGATTTTATTTAACATGGGTAGTCTCCTTTGGGTTTGTGATTCAGATTTGTTTGTGCAAGAGGAACGGTCGCTTTTACGAGAAAAAGCTCCGCAAAAAGCTTTATAGGACGCTATCGCTAACAGACATATCGTGCTGTGCGCGGAATAACTACAGAGGCAGCCGGGTCCCCTACCCCGGCAACTGTCTCTGCAAACTTGTTTGCAGAGATTGTGCGAACATGGTGGGCTTGGGGTTATTTTTTCTTTAATCCCAACTTCTTTATGATTGCTTCTGCTGTTCGTTGGGGGAATGCGTTATAGAACGAATATTTTGCTGTTGCGCGGTAGATGGGGTATCGCTGATCGAGCAATTTTTTATAATTTTCCACGCTTCCGTTGACCGGTGGGCGGGCGAGGACGTTTTCGTCCTTTGCCACCTCCTCCGCGCTTCTTCTCAGCCACACGGTCGTCGTATGTTCCGCCAGATATTCTCTGCTTTTTTCGTATGTCGGCACGCCGCCGCCGCATGAGAGCACCATGATTCCTTCGGTATGCTCTTTAACGATGGTTGCGAGAGCTTCGTATTCCTTTTCCCGGAACGCCGTTTCGCCCTGTTCGGCGAAGATATGCTTGATGTCGCCGAACCGCGCCGTGATCTCGTCATCGAGATCCACCAGCTTTGCGCCGATTTTCTGCGCCAGTCGTTTGCCGACGCTGGATTTCCCGCAGCCCGTCATGCCGATGAGTGCGATGATCTGACAATTTTCCTTCATTATTATATAGTCCTTACTAAAGATTGCGGATGAACTCGTCGGCGAGGATAGCGCAGTATCCGATATCGCGATACTCGCCCTTGATGTACATGGACGCACGCTTCACGCCCTCGAACGTCATGCCCACTTTTTCCATGACCCGCCGGCTTCTTGCATTTTCCACCATATATTTGGCCTCGATTCGGTGGACATTCAGCTCCCGGAAGCCGAAATCGATGACGCGGCGCACCGCTTCGGGTGCGATTCCCATGCCCCAATAGGCGGGATTGAGGACATAGCCCACCTCTGCCGCATTATTGGCGAAATCGAGGGTGGTGAATCCGCAGGTGCCGATCATTTTATGCGCCGCCCGGTCAACGAC
>SVSO01000212.1 GCA_015064195.1 Oscillospiraceae bacterium | reverse complement strand
TGACACGCTCCGGCACAAGATCGCATTCGTCCTGCAGAAAACCGAGCTGTTTTCCGGCACGGTTGCGGACAACATCCGATGGGGTCGCCCCGATGCCAGCGATGAAGAAGTGGTGGAAGCCGCGAAGATCGCCCAGGCGGACGACTTTATCATGGGCTTCAACGACGATTATCAGACCATGATCGCGGAAAAGGGCGCATCCCTGTCCGGCGGTCAGAAGCAGCGCATCGCCATCGCCCGCGCCATCATCCGAAAACCGGAGATCCTCATTTTTGATGACTCCACCTCCGCCCTCGACCTTGGCACGGAGGCACGACTGCACAAAGCCCTGCGCGAGCATATCAAAGATACCACGGTCATCATGATCGCCCAGCGCATCGCTTCCATCAAGGGCTGTGACCGCATCGCCGTCATCGAAAACGGCACCATCGTAGCCTTTGACACCCACGATAATCTGATGAAAACCAGCGAAACTTACCGCGATATTTACGATTCCCAGATGAAGAATGCGGAAGGAGGCGAGAACAATGGCTGAGAACAAATCCGCAGGAAACCGTCCGGTGGTACATATGGGTCCCGGCGGCCCCGGAAGACGCGGTCCGGGCGGCCCGATGGTTCGCGAAAAGCCGAAGCACATGAAAGCCACCCTCGGCAAGCTCTTCCGCTACATCGGCAAGAGCAAATACTATCTCTTGGCACTCCTTGTCATCGTCTCGCTGACCGCGCTTCTCGGTCTCGCCGGCCCGGCACTTCAGGCTATGGCCATCGACACCATGACCATCGATGCGGAAGGACTGCACGTGGATTTCGACCGGCTGTATGTGGTCGTCGCAATCATGGCCGTCACCTACATCGCATCTTCCCTGCTCACCTATCTGCAGGGCATCACTGCGGCCAAGCTGTCGCAGAACACCGTCTGCACCATGCGAAATGACCTGTTCGCGCGGATCGCCTACCTGCCCATCCGCTACACGGACACCCATCGCCACGGCGATATCATGTCCCGCATGACCAACGACGTGGAAAACATTTCCAATTCCGTGTCCATGTCCATCGCTTCCCTGTTCTCCGGCATCATCACCCTCATCGGCGCGCTGGTCATGATGATCTACTACAGCCCGGTGCTGACGGTCGTGGCCATCATCACCATCCCGCTCACCATCTTCGTCTCCACCAATCTGTCCAAATTCATGCGCAAATACTTCGTGGAACAGCAAAAGCTTCTCGGTCAGCTCAACGGCCACATTGAGGAGACGGTCACGGGCTACAAAACCGTCATGGCCTACGGCAAAGAGGACGCTTCCGTCAAGGAATTCTCCCGCATCGCCGCCGAATACCGAAAGGTCGGCATCCGCGCCAACATCTGGGGCGGCATCATGGGCCCGTGCATGAACATGATCGGCAACTTGGGCTATCTGCTGGTAGCGGCAATCGGCGGTTATCTGTCACTGTTCAGCGTCTTCGGACTTCCCACCATCGCCATCTCCGCAATTCAGGCGGTTCTGCAATATTCCAAGCAGTTCACCCGCCCCATCAACGAGATCGCCAACCAATATGCGCAGATCCTCACCGCCATCGCCGGCGCTGAGCGCGTGTTTGACATCATGGAATCGGCAGCGGAGATCGATGAGGGCAAAAATCCCATCACCGTTGACGAGATCCGCGGCGATATTTCCTTCAAGGATATGTATTTCTCCTACATCGAAGGCGAACCGGTGCTGAAGGGCTTCAGTCTCGACGTGAAGCAGGGTCAGAAGATCGCACTGGTCGGCGCGACCGGTTCGGGCAAGACCACCGTTGTCAATCTGCTGACGCGATTCTACGACATTGACAGCGGTGAGATCGCCATTGACGGCATCAACATTAACGAAATCCCCAAGAAAACCCTGCGCAGTGCCATTGCCATTGTCCTGCAGGATACGGTGCTGTTCTCCGATACCATCGCGAACAACATCAAATACGGCAATCTCGATGCAAGCGAGGAGGAGCTTCGCCGGGCGGCGGCAACCTCCAACGCGGATGTGTTCATCGATCGTCTGCCCGACGGCTATGAGACGGTGCTGTCCGAATCGGGCGGCGACCTGTCACAAGGTCAGCGTCAGCTGCTCTCCATCGCGCGGGCAGTGCTGGCCGATCCGAAGATCCTCATTCTCGATGAAGCAACGTCCAGTGTGGATACGCGAACGGAAATGCACATCCAGTCGGCCATGCTGGCGTTGATGGAAAACCGCACCTCACTGGTCATCGCCCACCGGCTGTCCACCATCCGCGATGCCGACAAGATCGTGGTACTGGACAAAGGCATGGTCGCCGAGGTCGGCTCACATGAGGAGCTTCTTGCGAAGAAAGGCGCGTACTATCGGCTGTATCAGAATCAGTATGCGGGAATTGCTACTTGATTAAAACAAATATCATCCCCCAAAAGGGCAGGAACCTTCGGCAGACCACCGAAGGTATCCTGCCCCCACTTTTAACACATCCCCCACACTCCCAGCTTCAGCGAACGAAACTTCTCCTCATGTGCAGAGCGTTTTGAAGAGAGGGGTGAATTTTTGCCGGCGAAGCGGCAAAAAGAGGGGGGAGGGACTTTTTGGCTCTGGCAAAAGTCCCTCCCCCCTCCGGTGACGGGAAAGGAGGTATCCCCAAAGCGGGATACCTCCTTTTCAATATACCAAATCTTATACGCCGCGCTTGACGTAGGTGGTGTGCAGGATCTCGTGAGCCTTGTGGCTGCCGGGCTCGCCAAAATACTCATCGTAGAGCATCTTGATGGCAGAGTTCTCATGAGACTTGCGCAGATCCATTGCAGCGTCTGCCTTGTAGAGAACGGATGCGCGGAGTGCACGCAGATCGTACTCAGCACGCTCAGCTGCGGTGTGGAGAGGCTGACCGCCGCCGTTTACACAGCCGCCGGGGCAAGCCATGATCTCGATGAAGTCTACCTTTTCTTCGCCGTTCTGAACCTTGGTGAGCAGTTCCTTGGCATTCTTCGTGCCGGATGCAACTGCGACCTTGATCTCAACGTCGCCCAGCTTATAGGTTGCACGCTTGATGGGAGCGGTGCCGCGAACGTCGTCGAAGTCAACCTTCTCCAGCTTCTTACCGAGAACAACTTCAGCTGCGGTGCGGAGTGCTGCTTCCATAACGCCGCCGGTTGCACCGAAGATAGCGCCTGCGCCGGAACCGATGTCGAAGGGCTGGTCGAACTTTTCATCTTCCAGCTTGTTGAACTGGATGCCGGCCTTCTCGATCATACGAGCAAGCTCGCGGGTGGTGATGGCTACATCAACATCCCAGATGCCCTCACCTGCTGCGGACTCGCCGTCGCGGCGAACCTCGAACTTCTTCGCGGTGCAGGGGATGCAGGATACGAATACGATATCCTTGGGATCGATGCCGTGCTTCTGTGCATAGAACGTCTTGTACAGAGCACCGAACATCTGCTGGGGAGACTTGCAGCTGGACAGATTTTCGGTCATATCCGGGAAGTAGTGCTCGCAGTACTTGACCCAACCGGGCGAGCAGGAGGTGATCAGCGGGAGCTTGCCGCCGTTCTGGAATCTGTCGAGGAACTCGTGAGCCTCTTCCATGATGGTGAGGTCAGCGGTGAGGTTCATGTCATATACGCCGTCGAAGCCGAGACGCTTGATGGCAGCAACCATCTTGCCCTCAACGTCAGTGCCGGGCTCGTTGCCGAAGCACTCGCCGATGGTAGCACGAACGGAAGGAGCAGTGCAGATTGCAACGTGCTTGGTGGGATCTGCGATAGCGTCGAGAACGATCTGGGTGTCGTCCTTCTCGTAGAGTGCGCCGACAGGGCACGCAACGATACACTGGCCGCAGTTCACGCAGGAAGTTTCAGCCAGCTTCTTCTCGAATGCCTGACCGATGTGGGTGTCAAATCCGCGGTCATTTGCGCCGATGACGCCGATACCCTGCATATTCTTGCAGGCTGCTACGCAGCGGCGGCAAAGGATACACTTGTTGTTGTCGCGGATGATGGCGGGAGAGGAGGTGTCAAGCTCATAGTGAATGCTTTCGCCCTCAAAGTGACCTTCCTCGCAGCCGTACTCGTTTGCCAGAGACTGCAGCTCGCAGCTGGTGGAACGGGGGCAGGAGAGGCACTTCTTCTCGTGGTTGGAGAGAACCAGCTCAAGGTTGGTCTTGCGTGCTGCGAGAACCTTGGGAGAGTTGGTGATGATCTCCATGCCGTCGTTGACGGGGTATACGCAGGCGGTAACAAGGCCGCGTGCGCCGACAACTTCAACGAGGCAGAGACGGCAGGCGCCGATCTCGTTGATATCCTTCAGGTAGCAGAGGGTGGGAATATCAATATTCGCATACTTCGCAGCCTCGAGAACGGTGGAGTTCGCGGGAACGGAGTATTCTCTGCCGTTAATTTTTACATTTACCATATCCATTGTAAATTATAATCTCCTTTCTGACTGCGCTTACGCCTTGATGATCGCACCGAACTTACACTTTTCCATACAAGCGCCGCACTTGATGCACTTTGCAGTGTCGATGACGTGAGGCTCCTTGACCTTGCCGGAAATTGCGCCGACGGGGCAAACACGTGCGCAGGCGGTACAGCCCTTACACTTGTCCGCAACGATGGAGTAGCTGAGCAGCTTCTTGCAGACGCCTGCGGGGCACTTCTTGTCAACGACGTGAGCAATGTACTCGTCGCGGAAGTAGCGCAGGGTGGACAGGATCGGGTTCGGAGCAGTCTGGCCAAGGCCGCAGAGAGATGCGCTCTTGACGTAGTTTGCCAGCTCCTCGAGGCGATCGATATCCTCAAGGGTTCCGCGGCCGTCGGTGATCTTTTCGAGGATCTCCAGCATACGCTTCGTACCGATACGGCAGGGAGCGCACTTACCGCAGGACTCGTCAACGGTGAATTCCAGGAAGAACTTCGCGATGTCAACCATGCAGGAGTCTTCGTCCATGACGATGAGACCGCCGGAGCCCATCATGGAACCGATTGCGATCAGGTTATCGTAGTCGATGGGAGTATCGATGAGGGAAGCGGGGATGCATCCGCCGGAAGGACCACCGGTCTGAGCAGCCTTGAACTTCTTGCCGTTCGGAACGCCGCCGCCGATTTCTTCAACGACTTCGCGGAGGGTGGTACCCATGGGGATCTCAACGAGACCGGTGTTGGTGATCTTGCCGCCCAGTGCGAATACCTTGGTGCCCTTGGACTTTTCGGTACCCATGGAAGCGAACCATTCCGGACCG
>SVSO01000211.1 GCA_015064195.1 Oscillospiraceae bacterium | reverse complement strand
AACGACACAGTGGGCCATGAGAAGGGCATTCAGATCATCGTTACCAACGTGACCGGCACGTCGAAGATCCTCGACCAGCTGCTGGATGCCAAGGCAGGCGTGCCCGGCTCGCCGGAGATGCCCGACCTGTTCTCCTGCCATACCCAGAACGCGGTCACGCTCGGCTCTGAGAATCTTGTGGATTTTTCCGAATGGTTCACGAAAAAAGAGCTTGGCGGATACGTGCCGGAGTTTGTCGAATCCGGCATCATCGACGGCAGACTGGCAGTCTTTCCCGTGTCAAAATCTACCTACGCGCTCTTCCTGAACGGATCCCAGTTCGCGCGGTTTTCGGCGGATACCGGCATCACTTATGAAAGCCTGTCCGACTGGAGCGGATTCTTTGCCGCCGCAGAACGCTATTACGAATGGTCAGGCGGCAAGCCCTTCTGCGCCCTCGATTATCTCATCCGCCACATGGAGCTGGATGTGCTTTCAAACGCCGGCGCGCTGGAATACACGGAAAACGGCTGGTATGATACCAACGATCCCGCACTGAAGGAATCCTTCCTGATGTTCGCCGAAGCCATCGCAAAGGGACACATCGCCGTATCCGATCTCTACGCCAATACGCAGGTCATGACCGGCGAGGTGCTGGCAGGCATCGGCTCATCGGCGGCGGTGGGCTATTACAACGACACCGTTACCTATCCCGACAATACCTCCGAAAAAATGGATCTCAAGGTCCTGCCGCTCCCGAAATCCGGCGGAAAGCAGGAATATATGCCCCAGACGGGCGTGGGACTGTGCGCATACAAGACCACCGATCAGAAGGCGGAGGCGGCTTATGAATTTATCAAATGGTTCACGGAGAGCGAGCGCAATCTGGATTTTGTGGTCAGCACCGGCTATATGCCCGTGACGGACGGCGCATTTGATGCCATCGCGGACTACGCATTCGCCGACGCCGGTTATGCCAGCCTGTATGCCGCCATCGACACCATGTACCGGGAATATATCCCCGTCGTCCGTCCTGATTTTGCGGGCTTCTACGACAAAACCAACGCGCTTTACGGCTGGCTCAGAGAGAATCAGGCATCACTTGCCGGGCGATACCAAAACGGTGAGAGCATCGATGCGCTGATCGACGGGATCTGGGACTATTTCTGTTCCATCGGCTGAGGTGCGCCATGACGAGACTATCTGCCTTCCGTTATTCCGAATGGTCGCTGAGGCGCAGGCTTTTCGTTTGTATGCTGCTGCTTGCCGCACTGCTTCTGGCGATTCTTGCATCGGGCCTGATCCTGATCGGGAGCACGAGCAGTACGGCGGATATTTACCGGAACGCGCTGACCATGCAGATGGCGGTGTTCCGGAAGGACATCTCCGCCCATTTTGATCATCTCGCCGCATCCGCCATCCTGCTTTCGGAGGAGATGAGCACCATCGCGGCAAAAAAGCTGCCGGGACTGACCGATTCGCCGGAGGAGATCGCCGCATTGCAGGAGGCCTTGCTGGAACCGCTTCGTCAGAAGCTGCTCCAGACCGACTGCTCCGGCGCGTTCGTGGTGTTCGATGCCACAATAAACAGCGCCATTGCGGATTCCGACCGCTCCCGCACCGGGCTGTATCTGCAGATCAGCGGGTATCATCCCGCAAAGCCGGAGGTTCTGCTCTATCGCGGAATGTCCGACATCGCCTAGGCACACGGCATCATGCCCCACCGCAAGTGGCGGCTGGAATTTTCCGCCGAAGCGTTTCCCGGTTACGCAGAGCTTGCCGGGAATGGTGTACAGCCGCCGGAATCGGCCTATCGCATCACGTGCCCCTTCGCCCTTCCCGGCACATCCGAGCAGGTGATGCTTCTGACCATGCCCATGCATGACGAGAAGGGAACATTCCTCGGCATCTGCGGCTATGAGATCAGCGCCAGCTACTTCATGACCTATCACGCACAGCCCACCGTTCTGCACCATCTCAGCTGTCTACTCGCATTCGGGCAGGGCGATGTGCTGATCCCCGCCAATACGCTCCACTGCGGTACGGCGGACGGATATTTTCATAAGCTGGGCGAGGATTACACAATTATCCATAAGGATGGCAGACTGACGCACTTCAAATCGGAAAAATTTTCCTATCTCGGCCTCACCGAACCGCTGTCCATCGCCGCAGGAAACAGCGAATTCCTGCTCGCAGTGATGATTCCACGGGAGGATTACGATGCCGATCTGTCGCGCAGTACGGCGAAAAATGTGATCCTCATCCTCCTGCTGGTATTTTTTACGGTGAGCTTCTGCCGTTTCTTCAGCAGACGGTTCCTGTCACCGCTCCTTGGCGCACTGGAGCAGATCAAATCTGACAAACGCGCCGGATCGGATATTCCGGAGATCCATGACCTCATCGACTACCTTGACCGGCAGGATAAGGCCCACGACGAGACATTGGCGGCGGCGGAAAATGAGAAGCTGCGGCTCAAATCGGAGCTGGAACGGCTGGCATATTCGCGCAAGAACGAGATCGATCCGGCGGATTACGAGTTCTTCAAAAAAGGACTGGAAACGCTGACCAAATCCGAACGCAACCTGTTCGAGCATTATCTGGCCGGAAAAAGTGTGCCGGAGATCCTCGAGCTGACGGGCATCAAGGAAAGCACGCTCAAATACCACAATCACAACCTTCTCGGTAAGCTGGGCGTGTCCTCGCGCAAGCAGATGCTGCGGTATGCGGAGATCATGCGGCAGCAGGGAGAGGAGGGGATCCCAAAATGAAAAAAGCCAAGCTTTTTGCCGGAATGCTCGCGCTGTTTGTCATCCTGCAGACAGCATCCTGCGATCTTGCGGCGATCCTTCCGGTGGTGATCACGGACAGCACCGCTGTGACGGAATCCACTGAGCCGCCTGCGGCAGAATCCACCGAGCCGGCTGAGACCACGCGGTTTTCGGTGGAATTTGACGAAAACGAGACGTTTGCCACCGACGAAGCGCGGCGGGCATCCGAACACATCGACGGGGCGATCATTGACGCGGTGAAGCTTCTGAACACCGTTGACGAGCCGCCGATCCACATTCTCGACTGCGATTACGATGCGCGGCCGAAGATGCGGGATTCGCTGAAAGATCCCATTTCCAAAGAGATGTACGACCGGATGAAGGATGCCGTCACCGCCTTCGGGGATTATCGGTTCAGCGGCGCGGATTATCCGGGGAAGGATCTGTTCAATCTGGTCATCAGCGCGGTGGATGCACTGCGGACTGATCACACGGAGCTGTTTCTATACTGTGACTGCAAGATCGTGGGCGAGGAGTATTTTTCCTGCTATTATATGCCGGGCGACTGGCTGGGCGTTCCGTCCGATGACCGGCAGAAGATCCGCAAAGAAGCGGCATTCTGTGATGCGGTCGCGGCACGGATCATCGAAAAAATGCCGGAGGGCCTGACAAATTACCAAAAATGCTGCTATTTTGCATTTGTGCTGGCGGCGGCGAACGAATACGATCATTCGATGACCGATCCTGTCAACGATTATCAGGCCTATTATGCCTTCACGCAGGGCAAGGCGATCTGCTCCGGCTATGCGCAGGCCTTCTATCGGCTGTGCAGGGAAGCGGGCATCTCCTGCTGGTACTGCCGCGGTGTGACGCCCGCCGGCCGCCATGCATGGAATATGCTGGACACGGAGGATGGGCCGATCTATCTTGACGTGACATGGTATGACACGCCGGATATCCGCGAGGACTGGAAGGATGGAAAGGAAGCCTATCTTTTCATGACGCAGGAGGATTTCGATTATTACGGCTATGTGCAGGAATTCTGCCAGTGATCCTTTGGAAAGAAAATGAACAAAAAAGTCTGATGAGCAAGCTCATCAGACTTTTTTTGGCTTATTTTGCAGTTTTCGCAAGGCGGATGACGTTCCACGAATGGGGGCCGAGGACGGCGCGGAAATCGCCGGCATCGTTCACCGATTCGCCGCCGTCACGGGGAACAACTTCAAAGGGATTTTCCTCCGTATTCACCGCTTTCATATCCTCATGGGTCAGCACGATGTGACGCTCCACCGCATAATCTGCGTACTGCCGCAGATCGCATACCAGCTCCATCGGCTCATCGAGGGATTTGTTGAGCGCGAAGACGGTCAGCGTCTCCTTCTCCTCATCCTCGACGACTACCGCATCGAGATAGGGCGCGGCGTCGGTGATGCGGCAGGCGTAGGTGGGGCTGATCACCGTGGTGGTCAGCACACGGCCGCGTCCCATGGTGGAGGCATGGAGGAAGGGGTAGAAGGTGGTCTGCCGCCATGCACTGGTATCGCTGGTCATGATGGGGGCGATGACGTTGACCAGCTGTGCGAGGCAGGCGATCTTCACCCGATCCGCATGACGCAGGAGGGTGATGAGTGCGCCGCCCACCAGCAGGGCATCCTCGAAGTTGTACACATCCTCCAGCTGATGGGGATGCTCCGACCACGCTTCCAGCTTCGCATCGTTTGAATGATACCACACATTCCACTCGTCGAAGGAGAGATGGATCTGCTTCTTCGAGCGCTTGACTGCCTGCACATAGTCGCAGATCGAAGTGACGGTGGAAATATAGCGGTCGAAGCTGACCGTTTCCGCGAGGAAGGAGGGGGTGTCATCCCGGCGGTTGTCCCAATACTGATGGAGAGAGATGTAATCGGCAGTGCCGAAGGTCTCCATCAGCACCTCACGCTCCCATTCACCAAAGGTGGGCATGGTCATATTGGAGCTTCCGCAGACGACAAGCTCCAGCGTGCTGTCGTAGGTTTTCATGATGCGGCCGGTTTCGTTTGCAAGACGGCCGTATTCGTATGCGGTCTTGTGACCCATCTGCCACGGGCCGTCCATCTCGTTGCCGAGACACCAGAGACGGATGTTGTGGGGATCCTTGTATCCGTGGGCACGGCGAAGATCGCTCATGGCCGAGCCGGAGGGATGATTGCAGTATTCCAGCAGATCCTTGGCCTCCTGCATTCCCCGCGTGCCGAGATTGACCGCCATCATGGGCGATGTTCCCGCTTTTTTGCACCACGAGACGAATTCGTTCAGGCCGATCTCGTTGGTCTCGATCATTTTCCACGCATATTCCAGCCGGCGCGGACGTTTTTCCCGCGGGCCGACTCCGTCTTCCCAGCAGTAGCCGGACACAAAGTTTCCGCCCGGATAGCGCACCACCGGCACGGACAGCTCACGCACCAGTGCCATGGTATCGCCGCGGAAGCCTTCCTCGTCCGCCGTCGGATGGCCGGGCTGATAGATGCCCTCATACACCGCGCGGCCGAGATGCTCGATAAACGAGCCGTACAGTCTGGGATCCAC
>SVSO01000210.1 GCA_015064195.1 Oscillospiraceae bacterium | reverse complement strand
ATGCGGACTTGCCATGCTGTGGGTCATCCTCAGCGAGGCAAAAGCAAAGAAAGCTGGTCAACCGACGGACAGTCAATCGGCCGAAAATTAAAATTCATGCTCCCGGTCGATGATCGGGAGCATTTTTATGGAGGTATTATGGAACCCAAATTTGTCAACCTCTGCACGCAGACCGAAGCGCACCTGCGCGAGATGATGTTCGCGTCCATGGGACGGTGGCGCATCATTCTCTACACCGCCGTCGGCGCGTTCGCCATCCTCACCGGCATCTTGATCCTCGCCGCCGGCACGCTCGACTCCGGCATCATCCTCATTTTAATGGGTGCACTGCTGCTCATGCTCGCCTATCTCCGCCCGTTTCTCGCCGCGCGCCAGCAATTCCGGCGCAACAAGGTCCTCACCGACGGCAAGGAATTGACACCGACGGAACTGAAATTCTACGACGATCGCGTGGTGACATCCAACGCGACGGTTGAAAAAGAGGTCACGTTCACTTATGACAAATTTAAAAAATTGCGCGTAACCAAGCATCTCTACCTCATCAAGCTTCCCGAAAATCTCTGGTTGCTGGTCGAGCGCGGCGGATTTATCGTAGGAAATTCAGCAGATTTTCCAAATTTCATCCAAGGAATTATCAAGAAATGAACATTATTACCACTGACGATGTGGGCAAACGGCTGGATGTCTACATCAGCGAATCGGAGAGCGTGACGCGCTCGGCGGCGCAAAAGCTCATCGCGTCGGAAAATGTGACGGTAAACGGCAAATTTCCGGCAAAAAATTACAAGCTTCGGCTTGGCGACGAGGTGGAGACCGAGCTGCCGGAGCCGGTTTCGGACGATGCCGTGCCGCAGGATATTCCGCTGGACATCGTTTTTGAGGACGCGGATCTGCTGGTAGTCAACAAGCCGCGAGGCATGGTGGTGCATCCGGCGGCCGGAAATCCTGACGGAACGCTGGTGAATGCGCTGCTGTTCCACTGCGCCGATTCGCTGTCGGGAATCGGCGGCGTGATCCGCCCCGGCATCGTCCACCGCATCGACAAGGACACCAGCGGCCTTCTCATTGTGGCCAAAAACGACAATTCTCACCTTCATTTGGCCGCTCAGATCAAGGAGCACAGTTTCGAGCGGGAATATCGGGCCATCGTGCTGGGAAATCTGCGGGACGATCACGGCACGGTGGATGCGCCAATCGGTCGGGACGTGCGCGACCGCAAGCGCATGGCGGTGACGGCTGACGGACGGCCGGCGCGCACACATTATGAGGTGCTGGAGCGTTTTTCCGCCATGGGTCACAGCTATACCTTCGTCCGGTGTATCCTCGAAACGGGCCGCACCCATCAGATCCGGGTTCACATGAAGTCGCTGGGGCATCCGCTTCTCGGCGATACGCTGTACGGCGGCGGATCGACGAAGTTTGAAATTTCCTGTTCGTCGCTCATTTCCGGGCAATGTCTTACCGCGTCCCACATCGGTTTTGTCCACCCGACGACCGGCGAATTTTTGCGATTCAGCTGCCCGCTCCCCGATTATTTCAATAAAATTTTAACCAAACTCAGAAAGGCATCCCAATGAGCAAATTCGACAATATCATGATCGTCACCGATCTCGACGGCACATTTTTCAATTCCAACCGACAGCTTGTTCAGAAAAATCTGGACGCGGTGGCCTATTTCAAGGAAAATGGCGGCCTGTTCGCCATTGCATCCGGGCGGGAACCGGTGACGCTGGGCATCATCGCTCCCATCGCTCCGACACTGCTCAACACCCCCTGCCCGCTGGCAAACGGCGCGTTTTTGTACGACTTTTCCACCTGCGAGCGTCTCGATCCGGTGGAGCTGGACTATGACAAAACGACACAGCTTCTCGCCGAAGTCCGCGATAAGTTTCCGACCACAAGCATCCGTATTTCCACGCCGCAAGGCTATCATATCCCCTATGAGGGTGAATACATCAAGAAGATCCTCGCGCCGTTTCGCGAAAATTTACTTGTACAAAACGCTTATCATGTAAGCACACTGGAGGAAATTCCCCACTGCGGATGGTTCCGCGTTTCTTTCGATGGTTCACCGGAAGAGCTTGCCGGAATCGCCGCGCTCATTGAGCCGAAGTATGGCGATTATTTCGCGTTCAATCTGGCGGAGGCGGAAATTTATGAATTTCAGGCGCCGACTGCCACCAAGGGTCAAGCGGTTGATCGTCTGCGTCGTCGGCTGATCGAAAACGGCCAGGCGGATGAATCCCTGCGCGTTTATGCGGTGGGCGATTACGGAAACGATCTCGATCTGCTCCGTCATGCCGATGTTGCCTGCTGTCCCGCCAACGCTATTGACGAGGTGAAGGATATTGCTTCTGTCCACCTCTGTGACTGTGACGACGGATGCACTGCAGATTTGATTTCTCGTATTGAGCGCGGCGAAGCTTGATACGGCTCTACTTTTAGTAGAATTTTTCCGTTTCTATTGAAAATTTTCCTATTTTATGTTATCCTTTTATTGTAAAAGTCCAACAAAATCTGGAGGTTAGACATCATGAAAACTCGTAATTTTGCCCTCATTCTCGCGCTTCTCATGGCAGCCGGAACGATTTCCTGCGGTGATGCGCCCGTCGATCCCTCGACTGACACCACAGCCGCTGGAACAACCGTCGCCGAAACTGCCGACTCACTCCCGGCCGATCTGGATTTCGGCGGTGAGACCTTGACATTTTTAATCCGCAGTGATCTCTCCCTCGCCGAATTTGACGTGCAGGAGCAGACCGGCGACATCGTCGACGACGCGATCTATGCCCGCAATCTGAAGGTGGCAGAGCGGCTGAATGTGGCCTTCGAGCTGGTCGGCAAGCCCTGCACCTACGGCGAGCGGCACAATTTTAATCAAAATATCATAAACAGTGTCATGGCCGGCGACAATATGTACGACATCGTGGCCGGATATTCTCAGGCGGTGGCTGGACTTGCGCCTCAGGGAATGCTCAACGACCTCATGGAAACCGAATATCTGAATTTCGATCAGCCTTGGTGGCCGGCGAATCTGCAGTCCCAATCCCGCATCAACAACAAGCTTTATTTCGCATCCGGCGACATCTCCACCAACAGCCTGATCAACCTGTACGGCTGTTATTTCAACAAACAGCTTCTGGACGATTTTAAGCTGGATTCCCCCTATGAACTGGTAAAGAGCGGCAACTGGACGCTGGACACCATGTTCGCCATGACGGAAAATCTTTATGCCGATCTCAACGGCAACAACCAAAAAGACCCCGAAGACCGCTTCGGACTTGCGATCTATGAGGTCTACAGCGACGGAATTTTCATCGGCAGCGACATGACTTTCATCGAGCAGGACAGCGATGGCGCGCCCATTCTCTCATCCGATCTGGAATCCGAGCGCATCATCACCATGCTGGAGAAATTTACCAGTCATATGCACACGGGCAATGACAATCTCATCCTCGTCTGGGGCGAATATCCCACCTTCCACAACGGCAACAACCTGTTCGGCTTCGACGAGCTGCTTTATTCCATCACCCATCTGCGCAGTGTGCCCTTCGATTACGGCATTCTTCCCATTCCGAAGCTGGATGCCGCTCAGGAAAACTACTGCACCGCCGCTTCCAACCCCTATATGCTCTACGGAATCCCGCTGTCCGCGAAAGATCCCGACATGGTTTCCGCCGTGCTGGAAGCGCTGGCATCCGAAAGCTATTATTCTGTCACCCCCGCCCTCTTTGAAACGGCGCTCAAGGTGAAATACACCCGCGATGACGAATCCGCGCAGATGTTTGACATCATCCGCGAGACGGTGGTGTTCGACTGCGGACGGTTGTTCGCCGATTCCTTCAACTCGCTTTCATGGAGTCTGGTGCGAAATGCCCTCAACACCGGCGATACCGGCTGGGCAAGCGTCTACGCCTCCAACAAATCCGCGCTGGAATCCCATCTTGACGCGCTGATCGCCTCCTTCGACGGCGAATGAACATAAAAATGACGGCCGAAAAGCCGTCATTTTATTTTCCCCGATACCGTGTCGGTACGCAGCCGACGATGGTGCGGAAAACATAGGTGAAATAGTTGGTGTCGTTGAAGCAGCAGACGGCAAACCGCGGCGTGGGATCACGGTTGAGCGATGCGATGACCATTCGCTGGAGCGCGTAACAGCATTTATGCAGTCCGCCTTTCCGATTTGATGCGGGTGCAGAAGCAATTACGATGCCCCCAGAAGCTGCCGAGCTGGTCTTTCATCATTGCCAGCTGATCGTTGGCAAAATGGAAGGACAACTGCAGATCAAAAGTCTCCTCGAAGATCTCCGCCTGCTCCATCCGAGCCACAGTCAACTGACACCACCGAACCGGTCGTCACCGAATCGCTCACCGACGGTCTGCCCGATATGGTTTGGGCGGCTATGAGCTTTCCGTCTATATCCCGTCCCGCACGGTTCTCGGCTGTGCACTGACGACCATTGCTCCCGAGGAAACCACCGGCGACCTGATGGGTATGCTCCCCGCACCGAAATTCGACGAAGCGTCACTGTCGGCGGATTGGTTTCCATCCTGCCGAAAACGATGAACGAGGAGGAATCCTCGGAGATCATCAACATCATCTTCGATTCCCAGACCTTTGACACCGGCGTCAACACCTGGACGGATGCACGGCGGGCTTACCTGCGCGGCACCTTCTTCAAGTTCGACGACACGCTCATTTCCACCACCGACACGGTGAAGCCGCTGATGGAAGCTGCCATCGAGGCCACCATCGAAGCACTGGCAGAATAAAGCATCAGCTCCCATCCGTTCCGATGGGAGCTGAATTTTTTGTTATTCTGCATCCTCAGCCTTGGGCTGATTTTCCGGGATGACCGCACTCATGGCGTCGATGGCGCATTCGATCATGTCATCGTCCGGCTCATGGACGGTGATATGCTGCAGCCAGACACCGGGCGCGGCGATGATGCGGGTAAGAATATTGTCATGTTTGCCGCAAAGCTTGATCAGCTCGTAGCCGATGCCCATGGTCAGCGGCAGAAGCGCCAGCTTGATCACGGTGCGCAGGAGGGGATTTTCAACGGTGATAAACATTCCGATGATGATGCCGACCAGCAGCATGAGGATGAGGAACGACGTGCCGCAGCGGGGATGGAATCGCTTCTGTGCGCGGACATTTTCCACGGTCAGCGGAAGTCCGGCCTCATAGCAGAAGATGGTCTTATGCTCCGCGCCGTGATACATGAAGGTGCGGCGGATGTCTTTCATCAGGCACATGAGGGACACGTAGCCGACGAACAGAAGGATGCGGAACAGGCCTTCAAACAGACTGCGCAGGAAGCGGGTATCGAGGGCG
>SVSO01000209.1 GCA_015064195.1 Oscillospiraceae bacterium | reverse complement strand
GCGCCGGAGAGAAGGGCGACCAGCATGGCGATCCACGGATTCTGGGTGTTGACGCCCGCCATGAAGCCCGTGACGGCTCCCATCAGCATCATGCCCTCAACGCCCAGATTGGTGTGACCAACCTTCTCATTGAGGATGCCGCCCAGTGTGCCGAGCAGGATCGGCGTGCCCATCTGAACGGAAAGCTGTAAAAATAAGGAAATTTGTTCAAGAAAATCCATCTTACTTTTCCTCCTTGCCGTTCTTTTTCCATACGATTTTGTAGTTTGCAATGAATTCGCTGGCCAGCACGAAGAACAGAATGATGCCCTGAATGACCTCGGATACGGAGGACGGGATCTGCATCGTGGTGCGCAGGGACGAACCGCCCTGCAGCAGTACAGCGAACAGGAAGGATGCCACGAGGATCATGGGCGCGGACAGCTTGGCCAGCCATGCGGTGATGATGGCGGTGAAGCCAAGGCCGGCGGAGATGTCGTTGGCGAGACGGCCTTCCGTACCGGAGGCCTGGATCATGCCCGCCATGCCGCAGATGCCGCCGGAGACGAGCACTGCGATGAACAGGGTGCGGGTGACGTTCATGCCGGCATAGCGCGCGGTCTGGGGATTTTCGCCCAGCACGGCGATCTCAAAGCCGAATTTGGAATATTTCATCAGGATGTACACGGCCACCACCAGAACGAGTGCGATGATCCATCCGATGTGGATGCCGAATACGGTGGGAAGGGTGGAATTTTCCGTGAATTTGAAGATCTTCGGCATATTGCGTTCCGCGGGATCTTTCCACGGGCCGTACTGGAAATGGGTGATCCAGCGGACGGCGATGTAGTTCATCATCAGCGTGACCAGCGTTTCACTGGTGTCCAGCTTGTGCTTGAGGATGGCGGGGATGAGTGCCCACAGACCGCCGAACACGATGGCGGTGAGGAGCATGAGGGGCAGCATGACGATGGCGGGGGTGGAATCGGGCATCATGAGCCAGATCCATGTTGCGCCCCATGCACCCATGTAGAACTGACCCTCCGCACCGATGTTCCAGAATTTCATCTTGAAGGCGATGGAAACGCCCAGCGACATGATGAGCAGAGGGATACACTTGGTCACGGTCTGGGTGAAATTATACCGCGTGCCGAAGGAGCCTTTGAGCATCTTCAGGTACATATCGATGGGATTGTAGCCCAGTGCTGCCATGATAAGGCCCGCCGCGATGAGTGCCACCACGACCGTGCCCACGCGGAGCAGCGATTCCTGCTTCTGGGAAAGCCCCTGTTTTTTCTGAATTTTAAGCATTTTTCTTCACCTCGTCGGCCTCAGTTTCCGTGTGTCCCAGCATGAGCAGACCCAGCTCTTCCTTCGTCGTGGATGCCGCATCGAGAATGCCCATAACCTTGCCCTCGTGCAGTACCATGATCCGGTCGGCAAGTCCCAGCAGCACGTCCAGATCCTCGCCGATGAAGAGGATGCCCACGCCCTTCTGCTTCTGCTCATTGAGCACGTCGTAGATGTTGTAGGACGCGCCGATGTCGAGGCCGCGCACCGGATAGGCGGTGATGAGCAGCTCGGGATTCAGGTTGATTTCCCGGCCCAGCAGCACCTTCTGAATGTTGCCGCCGGACAGCTTTTTGACCGTATGATAGGCGGAGGGGGTGGAGATCTCAAACCGTTCGATGATCTCGTCGGCCACCTTGCGTCCCGTGGCGCGGTCCATCATTACGCCGGGCATATTCTGATAGGATTTGAGCAGTACGTTGTCGATGATGGACATGGAGCCGACAAGTCCCATGCCAAGTCTGTCCTCCGGAACGAAGGACATGGTGACGCCCCGGCGGATGATATCGCGGGGGGAGAGTCCCACGATGGATGAGCCTTTGAAGATGATCTCGCCGCCTGCCACCTTGTCGAGGCCGGCGATGGTCTCGCACAGCTCCTTCTGACCGCTTCCCGCGATTCCGGCAACGCCGAGGATCTCGCCGCTGGACAGGGAGAAGGACACTTCATCCAGCGCCCGTCTGCCCTCGCCGTTCATGACGGTCAGCGTCTTTACATCCAGAATCGGCTTGATGAGGGATTCATCGGTCTTGGCGCGGTCGATGTCGAGGGAGATGGGATGTCCCACCATCAGCTCGGTCAGCTCTCTTGCACCGGTTTCGGCGGTGTTCAGCGTTTTGATGGAGCGTCCGCGCCGCAGAATGGTGACGCGGTCGGAGATCTCCAGCACCTCCGCCATCTTGTGGGTGATGATGACGATGGAGCAGCCCGCTTTTTTCATACCGCGGAGAATGTCGAACAGCACGCGGATCTCCTGAGGGGTGAGAACGGCGGTGGGCTCATCGAGGATGAGGATCTTGGCACCGCGGCAGAGCACCTTGAGGATCTCGCAGGTCTGCTTTTCGGAGACGGACATATTGTAGACTTTCTTATCGGGGTCAAGCTTCAGCCCGTATTTTTCTTCAACGGCGCAGATCTTTTCCGTCATGACGCGGCCGCTGGTGAAGAATCCGGAATCCTTCGTGCCGGCGATGATATTTTCCTTGGCAGTCAGCACGTCAACCAGCTTGAAGTGCTGATGCACCATGCCGATGCCGGCTTTGATGGAATCCATGGGGGAGGTGAACATGACGGGTGCGCCGTCAAGCTCGATGGTGCCCGCATCCGGCGAATAGATGCCGGAGAGGATGTTCATCAGCGTGGATTTACCGGAGCCGTTTTCGCCCAGCAGTGCGTGGATCTCGCCCTCGCGGACATCGAAGTTGATATCCTGATTGGCCTTCACGCTGCCGAACGACTTGCAGATGCCTGTCAGTTTTACGCAGATATTTTCCATAGCGACTTCCTTTTGCGAAAAAGTATTATATATTATTATACCACAGAACGACACAATCCGTCAATAGATTATTAAAAAAATCCACGGAAAATTTCCGTGGATTTGACGGTTACACACGTCTGAACCAGAGCAGACGTTCCATGGGCGCGGCGAGCCGGACGACGGAATTTCCATCGTAGATGCTTCCGTCCTCGGCCATCCAGCGTCCGGCGGGGAAGGTCACGTCTTTCTCGGTTGTGCCCTTGGTGATGATGGGGCAGACGAGGATGTCATTGCCCAGCAGATATTCGTCGGTGATGTGCGCATAGCCCTTGTGCGGATCGGCATATTCCAGCGCGCGCAGGATCGGCTCGCCGGTCTTTTCCGCATCCGCAACCAGCGCGATGATCTTGTCTGCCATCCGCTTGTGAAGCTGACCCGCTTCGGCGACGATTTTGTAGGATCCCTCGGAAAGTGCGCGCCACGGTGCCCATGAAAACTGCATCATGGGGAACAGTGCGGACGCCTGCGCCATGCGGATGAACAGCTCCTCGTCGATCTTGAAGCCGGGGCGCATATTGTAGCTCCATTCGCCGCCGCCGATCATGTCGGGGCAGATGAAGGGATGCCCCATCAGACCCTGCAGAATGGAGCAGGGCAGGAGGGTGTTGATGCCGTCGCCGTCCCAGCAGTGTCCGCGGTCACGCAGACGCTGGATGGTGGCTTTTCCGCCGCCCTTGAAGGTGTCCTTGTATTCGTGGAAGGTATAGCGTGCGCCGAATTCGTTCCATGCCACATTGAGGGCTTCCGCGTTATGGTCATCCTGCGCCTCGCCGTTCTGAATGTGCTCCGGCCGGTACATGGCATATGAGCCGCCGTCGAATTTGAAGCCGTCAACGCCGTATTCCTTCATCCGAAATTGCAGCGTGGAATCGAGATACTGCCGGTCGCATTCCTTGCGGAAATCGAGGATGGCGGAGAAGCCGTTCCACCATTCAACCAGCGCGACCTTGTTGTCCTTGGTGCGCAGGAACAGCTTGTCCCAGCTCTCGGGATTGAAATCCGCACGGGTGTCCATGATGAATTCCTGTCCGTCCGGCGTGACCATCGGCGTGACCCACAGCATGACCTTGAAGCCGAGGCGGTGAAGCTCGTCCACCATGGCCTTGGGATCGGGGAATGCGGCGAAATCGAATTTCCACTGGCCGTAGCGGGTATGCCAGCCTTCGTCGATGATGAGGATGCCCGGCTCAAAGCCGTGATCGATGATGGCGTGTGCATATTCGAGGATGCCGGCCTGTGTTGGATGATAGGTGAATTCCATCCACGAATTGTACTGCGCGGTCATGAAAAATTCCCGGGGCAATTTTTTGCCGTCCACGCGGGTCTCACGGAAGGGGAAGTGCGCCTCCATCGCCGCAAGATAGGCATCCCGCAGACAATTGCCGCCCTCCCACAGCTCAAATGTGCCGCCGTCGAAGCAAAGTTCGTCGCCGTCCACCCATACCTTGAAGGTGTCCTCGCTCCAGATATAGCGGCCCTCGCTCGAAAGAAAGAGGGGCATCATCTGATTGGACGGATTCTGGCGAAAATCGCGGCTGTAGGATGAGCCGGCGGTGATGGGCATATCCGTGCCGTAGGCAGTGGAGCCGCCCCAGAAATATTCGCCGGGCTTGAGTGTGAATCGTGAAATCATTGAAAAAACCTCCTTTAAAAATTATTTTAAATATATTATAATATAAATTAACAGGTTTGTAAATAGGAAATCGGGCATCAAACTTTAGATTTTGGTCATTTCGGAGGAATCATGCGGGTACTTGATTTTACCACGTTTTATTATTACACAAAAGATCATACCTACGCCTTTGAGGGGCATCGTCACGGCGGGCGGCAGGATTTCGAGGCGAATATCGTGCTTTCCGGCGAGATGGAGATCACCTGCGGCGATCAGGTTTTCCGCCTGCATGAGGGGGAGCTTGCCCTGTGGTGCGCGGCGCAGTTTCACCGCAACCGCGTCATTTCCGACGGGACGGTGTTCATTTCTCTCCATTTTTCATCGGATGAGGAGCTTGCCGAACCGCGGCTGTTCCGACTGAATTCCCACGATCTCGCCATCGCCGGGGTGCTCCATGACGAGCTGGGCGATCACGCGGCGTACATCACACCGGCATCCCGGAATCTTCTGGAGGCACTGCTTATGCGCATCTCCGGGCGAAGCTGCGAACCGGCGCTCATCCCCGTCGGCCCATCGGCCATCTACAGTCAGGCAGCGGCGCTGATGGCAGAGCTTGTGGGGGAGAATCCCACCGCCCATGACATTGCGCGGCGGTGCGGTGTCTGCCTGACCACGCTGAAGAATGCCTTTGCCCAATGCGCGGGGAAGGGCGTGAAGGCGTATTTCATGGAGATGAAGCTGGAGCGGGCGCGTGGACTTATCGCGGACGGTACGCCCATCGAAGAAACGGCGGCCATGCTGGGATTTTCTTCCCCCGCCTATTTTTCCCAATGCTTCCGCCGGCATCACGGCATGAGCGCGTCAGA
>SVSO01000208.1 GCA_015064195.1 Oscillospiraceae bacterium | reverse complement strand
AAGCCACAGATCATGCTCAGGGTCTTCATTCGTCCACACGGTTTTCTCGCCTGTCGCAAGATCGAGGCGGTGCAGCTCCCCTGCGTACTGACTGAAGAAATCGCGCATGACGTTTTCGCGGCCGTTGAACTCCTCATGGGAACCGTAGTAGGTGATCTCGTAAGGAATATACCACAGCGCGCCATCCATGATCTGCGGCTGCATGACATCCCGGGCGAGCAGTTCGCACACGCCGTTTTCATAGCGGTAAACGCAGGCGGCGGTGATGAGATTTTCCGTTTCAAAAGTGATCGTCTGTGTCTCGTCGTTGCAGAACAGATAGGTCACGCCGTCCACGGTATACACCTGCGACGGCGATCTTCCGTCGCACAGGACTTCGGTTTTAGCAAGTGTTTCCCGCTCGATGACGGTCAGCGGGCCGTCGTAGTTGATGATGTAATAGTTATTCTCATCCATGTAAAATTTATTGTCCACGCGGAAGGATTCATCCAGCACCGCCTCGCTTTTTCCGCCGGAAGTACGGACGCGCATCAGCACCATGGACTGGTCATCCAGCAGCTCCACGCCGCCCTTGATAAAATCCTCGTTGTACACGCCCTGCGTATAATAGATCATACCGTCGTACACATAGACAGGCGCGCCGAACAGTGCGCCGGATGTGGAATATGTGGTCACAAGCTTCAGATCCGACGGATTCTCCGGATCAAAGCGGTAAACCGAACGCTTCATCGTATCGGTGTGATCGGCATTTTCCGCACGGGTCGCCATGTACAGATACCTGCCGTCCGAGGTGTAGGTGGTGGAAATATCAACAAGATTCTGCGGACAGACGGAATACCACTGCTTTTTCTGCTCGTCGTATTCCTTATGACTGCACAGCGGATCAAAGCACAGCGGCACCTCCGTTTCCAGCGCGGGGTTGAAGTTTCCGCTGTGATAGCCGTAAAAATAGTAGTTATTGCCATGTCTGCAGTAGGTCATGGTGGTGGTATGAGGCACGGCTTCCGTCGGCGCGGCAGTGCATCCGCAAAGAAGCACCAGCGCCGCAAGAAGGCTCGCGATCTGTTTTGTGTATTTCATTCAGACAAGCTCCTTTCGCAATTTGCGCTCACCTATACAGACAACATTCCCGCCGGAATCTGCCAACCTGCGCAATATTTTCGCGAAAAAACCGCAAAACATCTTCCCGTTTCGCGGTTTTTCCATATTTACTGCTTTGCCCGATATTGCTCATCGGCGCAGGATTTGCCGAAATACATCAGCTCCCATACGGCAGGATCGCTGACCGATTCCACCACCGCGCCGTTTTCCAGCTTTTCGATGGATGCCGTGCCCTCAAAGCGCAGATAGCCGCCGTCAAAGCCGATCAGCTTCGCCAGCATTCCCAGCGGCTTCGGCAGAACATCCACAAAGCGGGTCTTGTTGATGTCGCCGCTCCGCTTGTATTGGATGCGGTACACCTCTCCCGATTCGGTGGTATACTCATAGATCACCCGATCGTACACCGGCTTGCCCGTGTATGCATCGATATACCGGCCCTCCGGCATGAATTTCAGCGTGTGGTTGGAATTGTCGCCGATGATCTCGCCGTCCTTTGCAATCATGAACACGTCGTGATCCTTGTAGCCGTACTTCTTCTCCGCCGTAATCCACGACGAGATCACCTTGTAATTGCCGATCTTCGCTCTGCCCCAATACCAATGGTGCATCAGCTTGAGCATGGACACATTGCCCCAGTTGTGATCGTGATAGCCCGAGCCTTCCAGATGCAGTTCCTTGCCGCCGTCGTAGGTGATGTCCGCCCGGGCAATGCCTTCGGGGATCGCCGGCAGCCATGCAAAATAATGCTCCTCGCGATCGCCGAAAAAGATGCTTCCCGTCTGCGAACGCCATGCCGGGATCGTGCCGTCCAGCGTCAGATTGGCGCACATGGTCTTTCCTTTGAACACCACATCATAATGGCGCAGATCGCCGCTGCACCGGCATTCGCCGATCCGCACATCGCATTTGTCCTTGGCATAATGGCTGTCCGCGATGGAAGCGTTGACCTCCTCGGAAAATTTTCTGCCGTCGGGAAGCGTCAGCTCCATGGTTGCGATGGGCTTTATGGGGCCGTCCACGTCGATGGGCATTTTGGAAAAGAAAAAGATGACCAGCACCGTTCCGTCGGGATAATGGGAATCGTAGTACCACCATTCGTAGCAGCCCTTGGAGCCGTCCACACGGGAACCGTCCTCCCAAAGCTCCACCTGATGCCTGGTCAGGCCCATTTTTTCATAATGGAGCGCGTCATCGGGATGGATGGATTGTTGGATTTTCTTCATGATGTATGTCCTTTCTCAGCTATTATGTCATGCCGCAGCACACAATGCTGTCTCATTGTCTCTTTTTTGAGTATTATAATCCACCCGCGGCTGCTTGTCAATCGATTTCGGGGATAATTTACAAAAAATTGCAAAATGGGCTGTTACAAGTTGAAAACTTGTAACAGCCCGGGAGCGTATATTCTTTTTCACGCCGGTTTCTGCTCGATGATCTTGATGCTGACCGGATCGATGCCGGCCTGCTCATAGACGATCTCCTTGATCTGCGACAGCTCATTTGGCAGCAGTCCGTCCGAGCGCACGATGATGCTGGCACTGCCCTCAGCAATGACCGCCACGCAGTCCTCGAAGCCCTTGGATTTAATGAGCGTCTCGATGTTGGCCTCCGACTGCATCTCCGAAGTGATACGGCTGATGTCCGAGGTAGCCTGCTCCTTGGCAAGTGCATCCGCACCCTCGCTGTCAACCACAGTCTGCAGTACCGCCAGCGCTTCATCCCGCGCCTGACGGCGGGAAAGCTGCGCCGTGGCAAAATAGCTGTCCGCTTTGGATTCCCCCGCATCCAGCGCATCGCCCACAAGCCCCGAGCCAAGCAGATCCCCTTCGCCCACCGCCGGATTTTCGCCGCCGAACAGGACAAAATTGAGGATCACCGCCGCGCCGATGAGCACCAGCGAGCCGACGACCACCAGATTGCGCGCGCCGATCTTTCCGGCGATATCCCGGAGCTTCTTCATCTTCCGGCCAAAGCCCTTCTCCGGCTTCGCTTCCACCAGACCCGCTTCCATTTCGTCTCTTACCGTTTCTTCCATTGAAAAATTCCTCCTTTTTTCATCAGTGCTACATTCATATGCACGCCGCCGCCGGATTATTCATCCCGCGCCCGCAATGCTGACCGCGCTTGACGGAATTCCGAACAGAGCGGCCAGCATTTCCGTCAGCTTGAGCCGGATCTCCGGGGCATCGCCGCCGGCAAGCACCACCGCGATGCCCCGCACCTGCGTCTCATCGGAGGAGATCATCACCGTCACCTCCGATGCGCCCGCCGCGTGCCGGCAAAGCTCCGCCACCCGCATCTCCAGCCGCTCCTCATCGCTTGCCGCCGTCAGCGTTCCGTCACCGCCGAACGTCATGAGGATGATGCCGACAATGAGAACTGCGGCGATGAGCCACACACTGCGCTTTTCCCGCAGATAGCAGAAAAACTGTCCGATGCCCGGCTTGTCGTCATTCATACAGCGTCACCTCCGGTGTAATGCCGAACTTCAGCTGGCAGAACCGCACGATATCCTCCGCAAGCAGTCCCATCCGCCCCCGGATCTCCACGGTGATTCCGCCGTCCTCGTACCGCACCGCCGCATCTTCATCGGCGACGGCAAATTTTTCGCAGACCGCCTTTTGGATGTGCATGGCGACGATGGCATTGGCGCGGGACATGGCTTCCACCGAATCGTAGGAAAATGCGCCCTCCGCCATGGCCGGAAGATTGGTGAAAACCGTGCGGAGCGGTATCAGCAGGGTCAGCAGCAGTGTCAGCGAGATGAGATATTTCACGTATTTTTTCATGCCGCCGCCCTCCGGAACGAAGCCCTCCATGAGCGCCGACACGGATGCCGCCGCCATGAGCGACAGCAAAAAGCCCTTGATTTCTGACATTTTTCCTCCAACTTTCACGCCAGTGCCGCCGCCGTTTTTGCGAAAACGGTCAGCGCATAGACGAACATGAGCGCGGCGATGATGCACACCGCGCCGAGAAATCCAAGCAGTCCCGCCATCTCCGAAAGCAGTCTGCGCTCCCGTTCCAGCCCGAGAATTTCCGCCGCTGTTCCGGAGATCACAACGCCAAGCCGGATGAGCAGCACGCGGAGGATCACCGGCAGAGTCAGGGCGGCGATGAGGATCACGCCCACCACGCCCACGGTACTGCGCACCAGCGACAGACTGCCCGCCACCGCTCCCATGGCATCGGATGCAATGCCGCCCGCCACGGGAATGGCTTTCGATGCGGCGAATCGGACGGCGCGCATGGACAGGCTGTCCGCTTTGGCAGTGATGGCGGTCTGGAAGCTCATGATGGCGGAGATGATGGCCGCCGCGAGTCCGAGGATCCACGAAAACAGATCCCGCACCAGCTTTGCGATGCCCTCAAGCCGCAGTCCGCTTCCCATGCCTGATACGGCCGCAAGTCCGAAGCAGAGCTGGAGCACGGGATAAAGTGCCTTCGCCGCCAGCGTTTCGACCAGTGCCAGCCCTAACATGAGGCCGCTGTGGGAAACGGCGGCGGAGGAAAGATTGCCCCCCGCCGTGCCGATGGCCAGCATCACCGGTGCCATGGCGGTGACGATGCCGGACAGCTGGGTAAGATAGACGCTGACTGCCGAAAACAGCTCCGATGCGCCCTGATAAACGGTGAGCATGAGGCAGAGTCCCGACACAAATTCAAACAGCGATGCCAGCGAATCCGACTTCACCATGCCCCGTAACGCACCGATGGCCGCCGAAATGAGCACCAGCCCCATGGTTCGCGCCGTCATGGTAAGTGCCGGGGAGAGTGCCGTCCGCGCCGCTTTGCCGATGAGAGATGCGAAATATTCATAGGAAAACTTCTCCGAAAAGCCCTCCGGTGAGAAAATATCCTCCGGGAGCGCATCCCGAAGCTCGTCCGGCAATGCTCCCGTCACCGAATCCGCATCAAAATCCGCCGCGCTGTAGAGGGTCGGTGCATCCTCTGCGCCAACGGGCAGAATGAGGGCGAGAAGGAGTATGATCGCCGCAAGAAGCCGCATCACGCCTGAAGGATCGATGCGGCAAGGCTTGTCAGCTCGCCGATGAGAGGCAGGCTGAGGAGGAGGATCTGCGCCTTTCCCGCAAGCTCCACCTTGGATGCCAGCGCCGATTCCCCCGCATCCCGGCAGACTTCGGCGGCAAGCTCCACGGCGAAGGTGATGCCGAGTGCCCGCAGAAGCGTGGGGAAATAGCCCTCGAATGCGGTTCCCGATGCGGCTTCGGCAAGGGTTTTGAC
>SVSO01000207.1 GCA_015064195.1 Oscillospiraceae bacterium | reverse complement strand
GGGCTATTTCCGCTGCTCCAATCCCCTCGTGAACCGCCTCTTCGAGAACGTCGTCTGGGGTCAGCGCGGCAACTTCCTCGATATCCCCACCGACTGCCCGCAGCGCGACGAGCGCCTCGGCTGGACCGGCGATGCACAGGTATTCTGCCGCACCGCCGCGTATAACTAC
Source organism: Oscillospiraceae bacterium (assembly GCA_015064195.1). The sequence goes on along the minus strand of SVSO01000207.1, from coordinate 5,196 downwards.
GATGTGGAAAAGTTCATGCGCAAGTGGCTGCATGACCTCGCCGCAAGCCAGGGCAAAAACGGCGGCGTGCCCCCGACGGTGCCCTTCCTCTGGGGGAAAAACGGCGACCCGCAGGGCGAATTCGCCTGGGCGGATGCTGCCACCGTCAATCCGTGGGAGGTCTACAAGGCCTACGGCGATATCACCATCCTCGAAGAGCAGTTTTCCTCCATGTGCGCATGGGTCGACTGCGTATACAACCGCGGCGATTCCCCCGAAGCATGGGGCGGCGGCAAGCAGTATGGTGACTGGCTCGGCCTCGATGCGGCGGAAGGCTCCTACCGCGGCGCGACCAACGATCAGCTGCTCGGCACCGCGTACCTCATCTATTCCGCAGAGATCGTCGTGAAGGCAGGCCGCGCCCTCGGCCGCGATGCTTCGCGCTACGAGGAAATCGCCCGCATCGCCCGCGAAAAGTTTACCGAAACCTACGTTGGCGAGGACGGCATGCTCACCTGCGACACGCAGACGGCGTACGTCGTGGCGCTCGCCTTCGGCATCGCGCCCGACGCGCCCAAATACGCCGCGCATCTCGCCGAAAAGATCAAGGCAAACGGCAATAAGATCCAGACCGGCTTCATCGGTACCGCGTACATCATGGACGCGCTCACCGAAAACGGCTATGCGGATGTTGCCTACACGCTGCTCCTGCAGACGGAGTATCCGTCCTGGCTCTACTGCGTCCGCCGCGGTGCCACCACCATCTGGGAGCACTGGGACGGCTTGAAGCCCGACGGCTCCATGTGGTCGAAGGATATGAACTCCTTCAACCACTACGCGTACGGCGCGGTGGCCGGCTGGATGTACGGCACCATGGCCGGCATCCGTCCCGATGAGAATGCCCCGGGCTACGAAAACATCCTCATCCGCCCGATTCCCGACGCGCGGCTCGACTTCGTGGAAGCATCGCTCGAGACGCGCCGCGGCCTCGTGAAGTCCGGCTGGAAGAAGATCGACGGCGGGTATGAATACCACATCACCATCCCGCGCGGTGCCACGGCGGATGCCGTCATCGGCGGCGTATCCCACCGCCTCGTGGACGGCGACTACACCTTCCGCGCGTAAAGGCGCGGCGGGATTCCAATGTCATTAAGTTAATCCCATCCCAATTAAGATAAGCGCTACAAGTAGTCGCCCCCTCAATTGACATCGAGGGGGCGACTACTTAACTTTGCTCACGTTTCACGCTTAGCAAAAAGTTGATGTTACTATTGCTTTTCATTATTCATTAATGCCGGAGGATACTCCTTCAGATACATGAAAATCAAGCGATATAATTCATATCCAACTATTCTATGGATATCACTTCCAGTTGCTAAGTATTCCAAAGCTGTCCATTTATATTTTAGTAGCCATTCCTGCGCTGGATGCCGGCAACGCAACCCGTCCTCTTTACAAAACCAACGTCTTCCCCGGCTTGACGGAAGACAGCTTTCTATCCGTATCAAACCAGATTTCGTGCAGCGTGGGATTGTACACCCGCGTACCGTCCGCGCTGTAGATGAGCGAATGATACGCCGTCACATAATCGTAAATCTCCATGTTTGTCGCGTACCAGATATCCTCCTTCTGCGACAGCCGCTCACATATCTTCCCGATATGCTCCCAGCCGTTGTTATTGTCAAATTCGTAGCTGTGTCCCCACAGATAGAACAAACTTGCCGGGCGTTTTGCACCGTATGCTTGCGGTGAATTCACGTCAATGCCGAGAAATTTGTCGATGTATTCAAAAATCTGCGGATTGTTGTGATGCGCGGTCGGCATCCATGCATACCAATCCTGCGGGAGCGCAAACGAATCATTATCGCCGCCGAGTGTGCGAACATAGGCAACGTCCAGCTCCTTCAGATAATTTCGGATGCTCTCGTAATCCGCGTTATTCGTAAAAAAGCGGATCCCGCAGTCCGGGTATGCCATGCCGCGGATGATCCTGCCGTAAGTCTCTTCCAGCTCCAGACGGTTCATCAGCACATCCTGTATGCCCTCGATGGGGCGAAGCGTGCCCTGCGCACGGTGATTGCTGCCGTGCAAGGCCACCTCATGCCCGCGATTCAGAATGTGTTCATTGACTTCCGCCGGTGTCAGGCCGCGCTCGCCGCGCATTTTGCGGCTGTTCAGGTTAAAGGTACATTTGATACCGTACGTTTGAAGCAGGTCGGAAAAGCGGATATCCTGCCGGATTCCGTCATCGTAGCTGAATGTCACGGCTTTTGCTTTTCCGCCCGGAAAGCGCAAAAAACGGTATTGATATTTCATATTCATCCTCAAAAAATCTGTATCACGATGAGGCTGCCATGCTTTTGCATGACAGCCTCTGTTTCATCAGCCGGGAATTCCCTTGCAGTCGATCAGTTTTGCGTTATTGTTTTCTATGAACGTTCCGCCGCCGTCGAAGCCAAGCAGATTTTCAACCGTCATATTCTGGATGCTTCCGCCCAGCACCATCGCGCATTTTGTCCGGGTGAAGACATTTCGGATAACGATGTTGTAAGTCTCGCCCGGCACGGAATGACGGGCATAATTCCCCCGATCCCCCACCCGGATGCCATAGGGCGTACGATCCAGATGCGGGCAGTCGGCGGAGGTATCCATCACGCCGTCAACCAGAATGTTATACAGCTTGATGCCGCCCTGATTGAGCAGACGCACAAGTGCCGCACAGGATGCCGAGGCGTGAACATTCCGCACCGTAATATTGCAGATATCCGTGGACATTCCGCGAACGGTATACAGATCCGTCTCCATCTTGCCGGGAAGACCGGTCAAAGCAACCGTGTCATCCTGCGTAAAGCCGGAGATATTCTCCACGAGAATATTCCTGCAGCCGCACCGCAGATCCAGTCCGTCTGCATTCCGGACAATCACATCATACCATGTGGATTCATCGCAGATATGTCCGTGAATGATATTGCCATCCTTATCTCGGCGCCTGTCATCTGCTTTGAATTCAATGTCGTGAATGTGACCGAACCGGCAGAACAGGAAGTTCATCGCCCACCAGCGCTGATTGCAGAGAAAGAGTCCGCTGACCCTGAAATGCTCCACGTTGTGGAAGAGGATCAGATTGTTCACGCTGATGTGCGGACGTCCGTCTTTGCAGCTATTGCTTTCCGACAGGCCGTTGTAATTGCCGCCGTCAAGAATTGCTTTGCCGCGTCCCTCGATGACGATGTTCCGGTCTGCACCTTCTATCGTCTTGCCTTCCTCCGTACCGGCCTTTTGATTGCGGAACATATTGCAAAAGGTATCATCCGCCATGCGGAGATGGCAATTTTCCAGAATCAGCGTGAAATCCGACGGAATCAGCACTGTCTGTTCGATCTCATAATTTCCGGTGATGACGGCCTGGCGGCTTCCGTCTGCCAAGGCATCGTCGATTTTTTTCTGCAGCAGAGCACCGCCGCATGGTATAAACATTTTTTCCATATAATTTCTCACTGTATGGTGATGTTATCCGCCGTACACTTCGTCCATTGCCGCCTGTGCCGCATCCTTTATTGCAGCATATCTCGAAGCATAATTAAACGAGGGAGCCAGCATCAGATCGGCAATCGGGTTAAATATGCCGCCGAAATTATACATAACACCGACATCAACCATGAGACCCTTGTAAACAATATCAAGCATCTCTGCGCTGTCCTCATCATAAATATACTTGATTTTGGATGCCGTTTCCACATATGCCTTGTAGGATGTGTCAGTGGAATATCCGGACAGCACTTCCAGCATAAATCCGGGGAATTCCGGATCATCCGAGGTTACGGGAATGCCCATCAGCAATGCTCCCCATGTCTCAAACAGCGTGTAATAATCTTTCTGCTGTTCATCGTATTTCGGGAACGGAACGATGCCGTAATCCAGCCCCTCTACATCAGAGTATGAGGGCAAAGATTGAACCACGGCACAAGAAAAGAGGGAACGGCCATTTTGAAACAGATAACTTGCCACTGAAGTTGGGGCTGCAACCGGACAGCCACTGCCGATCCATGTTTGTACTCTGTTCTGCTTGGCATTGAATGCAGTTGTTTGAGTTTCCATGAAAGCCCGGTAGATTATTTCGGCAATATTGGTATTGCGCTCATTATCTGCGACGATGATGGGGGTTCCGTCCTTATCTGCTTCAACAACTCTTCCGCCCATGGCTGCATAGAACAAGGCTACATCATTTTGTGCGCCCATGCCGATTCCCCACTGATCCTTCCAGTCGTATTCACCGTTGCCATCGAGATCGCGGGAAGCGAGTGATGCCAGCTTGTTGAAATTGTCAAACGTCCATGTGCCTTCTCTTACCATGTCGGGCAGATCGGCATCCGAAAGGGTTGAAAGCAGCTCCCGATTGTACGACACGATGTACGTGCGCTTCTTGTCAACCAGCGAGAAATCACTGCTTGCCAGAAGAAGCTCATCATTGATCGTCAAAGCCTCCGCCATCACCTGATTCCAATAGGATTCGGTCATGTCAATGCTGTCGATATCGAGAAGATTTGCGCAGTAATCGCTCTGCATGACGAGTGCGGCATCGCGGGAGGGGATGAAGAACGCATCAAAGGTCTTGTCGTTCGTCATGATTTCCGTCTGAATTCGCTTGAAAATCGCAGTATTGTTTGCCGCGTTGGGAGTTTCCACAAGATCCTGTTTAATCGTTACATTATATTTTTCCTCGATGATCTGATTGCGCTGGAAGACGGCATCGTTTACGACATCGCCGTTTTCTTCTTCGACATAAATCTCAAAATTCTGAAAAAACGGATGCTCCTTGCTGGCAACGCCGAGCATGGTGAAGGTCTTGCCGCCGAAATCTGCTTCCAATGTCAGATAGTGCGGCTGTTCTGCCACAGCATCGGTGGATTCACCGGTGACAGAGCCGGTTGTGGCGGTCGTGTCATCGGAGGATGCTTCCTGTCCGCAGGAAGCGAGTAAAATAAGCTGTGCCAGAATGAGTGCCAAAACGGACTTGCTGAAATTCTGTTTGTTCTTGCCTTTCATAGTTACACCTCTTGAATCAAATACGGTTAGATATCAACGCGCAGAGAGATATCTGACCTATTTTAGGGAACCTCTAAATATTCACAAATCAAATATCCCCCTTGAATAACGATCCCTCCCGAAGATAATTCATACAAAATTCATATAATTTCACCATTTGTTAACAGTATA
>SVSO01000206.1 GCA_015064195.1 Oscillospiraceae bacterium | reverse complement strand
GCCTTCCGCATCAAAGCGGGTGAACGTTATCATCAGCCGCTTTGATGCGGAAGGCGGACGGCATCTGTCGGAGCTGCTGGCATCGGCGCGTACATCCATCGGAAGCGCGGTGTCGGACATCTCCGTCAAGGCGCTGGGGCGCATCTCCGGCTTTGCGGCGGGGATACCCGGCTTCGTATTCGAGCTGGTATTCGCCGTCATCGCCGCATTTTTCTTCATCGCGGATTTCGAGGAGCTGATGAGCTTCCTGAAAAGCCGACTGCCGGAGAAGGCAGTCGGCTTCATGCGGGAGCTTCGGGAGCGCAGTCTCGGCATCGCAGTGCGGTATGTACGTTCTTATGCTCTCATTCTGCTCGTCACCTTCGGCGAGCTTTCGCTGGGACTGACGCTCATCGGCGCGGAAAATGCCATTTTCACGGCGGCACTCATCGCCCTGCTTGACATCCTGCCGGTGCTTGGGTGCGGCGGCATTCTCATCCCGTGGGCGCTCATCGAGCTGATCCGCCGGCAGACCTTCCGCGGGGTGGGACTGCTCGTTCTGTGGGCGGTCATTGCGCTGGTGCGGAGCATCATCGAGCCGCGCATCGTGGGGCGGCAGGTGGGACTCCATCCGCTGCTGACACTGGCGGCCATGTTTGTCGGCACAAAGCTGTTCGGCCTTGTGGGGCTCATCCTTCTGCCCGCCGGACTATCTGTCGCTGTATCCGTCATCCGGGAGAAGGATCAGTCGGCGTAGGTGGGATTGGCGATGCGTACCACGGTACAGTTGAGGGCGGCATCGTAAATCTCAAAATAGAGATATTTTCCGTCAAGGGCGGTGACATCGAATCGGCCGTCCTCCAGCCGTTTTGCCGCCCGCGCATTGCTGTCGGTGACAAAAATGTCCGTCACGGCCACATTGTCTTCGGCATTCACCGTGAGATACGATGCGCCGTCCGCCTCGGCAAAATCGGCGGAGAGATACGCGGGCTTCTGGGAGTCGAGGATGACATCATAGGAGAAGCGGGAGAATGCGCCGCCGGTGCGGTAGGAAACGGTGATGCGGTAGCGGCCGTCGGCCTGGATGAACATGATGTTGTCATCTGCGCGGCCATTCCAGAGGGGAAGCTGTTCGCTGGTGAGCATTCCCGAGACGGCACTCACATGGGTGCGTGCCACATCGCCGAAGAAGGCTTCTGACACCACCTCGCCCGCCTCATTGGTAACAGTGACGCTCACATCGCGCACCGATCGGAGCAGACCGAAATTCAGGAAAAGGATGGCGGTTTCCGGATCGGATGCGGGGGAGAAGCTGAGGGGATGCTCGGTGAGGGAGCTGTCGGAGGCAAGCCGCACAAAGGGATCACTGCCCATCACATAGCGAAGCTGGGAGATACGAGGATCGTCCGACAGCCGGTACAGCCAGCGGCCTTCAAACAGCGCGGTCTTACCGGCATACAGATCGGCATCCAGTGTGGGAGCGGCGGAAAACCGTCCGGAGAAGCCGGTGAAGGGAAGGGATGCGGTGAAATCCCCGGTGGTCAGCTGTACATAGCCTTCGAGGAAAAAGCCGTTCGGAAAGGCGTTCCGGCATTCTGCATATTCGTCCGCACTCAGGGATGCGGTGAGGGTCAGTGTGACGCTTGCATGGGGTGCTAAGGTGATGGTCAGCGGCTTGCAGGCATCCGACGCGGCGTTGAGCTGCCCCTGCGCCGTGCCGTAGGTGATGCGCGCATTCCTGAACGGGGCGAAATCGCCGAGAAATGCGACGGTGTCGGTCATATCCTTGCCAAGCTTTCCGGCAAGAGACTTTTTATCGGGATTTTCGCTTCCGTCGCCCTCCAGCGTTCCGTAGGTGAAGGTGCGGCGGCTGTCCGTGCCCACAAGGGCATCCAGCGTGCAGATTTTCACCTCATCCGTGAGATTTTCCGCTGTGACGCGCAGGGAGATCATGCTTCCGAAGCCGTCACCGGGGGAAGCGACTGCCGCACCATTTGCATGGAGCAGGACATCTGCAGCAAACGCACGGGAAAGATCGGCATAACCGCCGCCCTGCAGTCTCGGTGAAAAGGGCGTTTTTTCGTCCGTCTGGGTCATGAGTGCGGCGGAGCTGACAAGCAGTGCCTTCACCCGGCTGGCAAGCTCCGTCGGGGAAAACGAGAGATCGCGTGCCGCCAGTGCCTGTTTTACGCAGGCGAGAGCACCTGCGGCACCTGCGGCGGCGGCTTCGGTGGAGTTCATGGTGCTGTAGCTGTTGTCCGGCAGAGCGCAGGCCACCGATTCGCCGATGAAGGTCACATCCGGCTTGAGAAGCAGTTCCGGCGTTGTGCCCATGGCGGAAAACTCGGACGGGACAGGGGTGTGGCGCAGTTCGACCTCCACCGGATCGCCGATGGAGAACCGCTTGATCTCTGCGGATTCCAGCGCAAGCCCGCTGTCGGCAGAGACTAAGATGGCGGGAATCGGTGCTTCGGAGAGATCCATGCGCGTTTGAAGTGCGGCGTTGGGATCGGGCTGATTGTCGGTGACGATGATGCCCGCCGCACCGAATTTTGCGGCATTGGCGGCCTTTTCCGAGAAGGACAGCGTGCCCCGGGCGACGACGGCGAATTTGCCGGTGAGATCGCCGGCCTTGGCGTAATTCTCCTCCGAACCGTTACCGTGAACGAGAACATATTCAAAGCTTTCGTTGGCGAAATAATCGGCGAAGGAGGCAAAATCGGTGGTGCTGCCCCAGAGATGGTTGGAATCGCTGTAGGGGAGGGCAGTGCCGTCGGGGAGCAGGATCGTTCCGGCGGTGAGGTGATTGTCATTGCAGCTGCCCACGGTGAACACCTCGGGAAGACTGCCCGGATAGGCGGTCATGCCCACATCGGGATGCTCGGCGGTGGCACTGCTGATGCCGAAATATTCGTCGTATACACTGTCTGTGCCGTAATCCAGCACATTGCCGGCGGCGCTGACCACGATAACGCCCGCATCCGATGCGGCGCGGATTGCCACGGTAAGAGGCCGTTCATCGGAATAGCTCCATCCGCACAGCTCGTCTGCGGGGATGAGGATCACGTCCGCGCCGAGAGTGACGGCATCGGTGATGGCGGCAACCATGGCCTCCTCCGTGATCGTTCCGGCGGATTCGGAGCGCACCTTCATGGCAAACAGCTGAGCTTCCGGCGCGCTTCCGTAGACGGAATTCTCCGGAAAAGCGGCCAGCGTACCGTTTCCGGCGGCGATGGACATAAGTGCCGTGCCCCGGGAATCCGTGCCGGAAACATCCGTATCCCCGTCGCCGTAATCGTAGGCGTAGGGGATCTTTTCATTGTAATAGCAGTCCGCCGGACGTTCCGGCAGAAGCGATGTCACATCTTTTGCCGAAAGTGCGGGCGCATCGGGCTTTTCGATGAACACCTCGTGGGTGAGATCGAAGCCGCTGTCAAGAATGGCGATGCGCATTCCCTCGCCCATGGGCGTGGGAGCTTCGGAGGGTTCGGCGGCCACCGCGGGTGTTACGGCAATGGCGGCGGCGAGACAAAATGCAAGCAGGGATTTTTTCATGTTGCACCTCACTTTGCAAGCTCGGCGACGGACAGTTTGCCCACCCGAGTGTTGAGCGCGTAGTCGATGATTTCGTAATAAAGCGTGTCGCCGTCGAAGCCCGACAGGTCAAACTCGGCCTTGTCTGCATCGGTGACGCTTTCCTGGAATGCGTCCTCGCCGTCATGCTCCAGGATCACGATGGCCTTGATGCCGCTCACATCCTCGGCGGCCACGGTCAGTACGCCGTCTTCAAGGGAAAGATCGGTGAGCACGGGGGCTTCGGTATCGATGCGCACCGTGTATTCGTGGGATTGGGTCATGCCGGAGCGGAAATCCAGCGTGTAGGTGAAGGTGATGGTGTACAGCCCGTCGGGGAAGCGATAGCGTGCCATGAAGCCGTCATCGCCCTCCCAGCCAAGCTCAAATCCGGCGGACAGGCCATAACCGATGGTTTTGGTCACGGGGCCGATGCTGCGGGTGTAGATGACCTCCCCCGCCTCATCGCGGATTGTCATGGTTCCGCCCTTGATATTGCGGATGTAGATCGCACCGAAGGCCAGCACATCGGCGTATCCGTCACCGTTCGGCGAGAATGCGATGTCCGCACCGTCGGGAACTTCCAGCACAACGGTGGAGTCGGGCACATGGGTGGCGAACAGGGTGCCGCCGAACAGACTGAATCCGTCACCGTAATAGGATGCATCCAGTACAGAGCCGTGTGACCAGTCGCCCCGATAGCCCATGTAGGGCATGGAATAGCTCACGCCGTCCGCCTCGCAGTAAACATAGCCTTCCACAAAGTGGCCGCTCGTGAAGATCTCGTCGAGGGCATCATGATAGTCCTCGTCAAGATGCACCGTCAGCGGGATTTTTCGCACTTCACCGGCGGCAAGCGTGAGGGTCAGGGGCGAATAATCCGCCGCGTTTTTGTTGAGATTGCCGTCATGATCGTCGCTCATGATGCGGGAGGTGGTGTCCGCTTCCGCTGTGAGCGTGCTGAAATAGCCGGTCGTTTCGTCCACGGTAAGCTCCGTATAGCCGTCGCTTGTGAGCGTCACGCCCACGGTAACAGTGAGCGGCGCATGGGTGAGATTCTGCAGCTTCACATCCAGATACGCCGTGTCGCCGATGAGGTCGGAAAGCTCCGCCTTGGGCTTGTCGTTGAAGGTGTAGGTGAGGCGAAGTGCGGCATCCAGCGCGGCCTTGGCATTGACCAGACCTGCGCCCTGCGCACGCGGGGAAGTTTCCGCGCCGTTTTCCTGTAGGATCGGCACGGCGGTGTTCATCAGCGTGGTGCGGATGACGGTGGGATAGGCGGTGGGGATGGTGATGCCGTCATCGTTCAGCTTTTCTGTCATCAGCGCGGCGATACCGGACAGCTGAGGCGCGGACATGGATGTGCCGGAAAGACCGCCGAATCCGCCGCCGGGAACGGTACTGAGCACGCTTCCGCCAACGCCGGCGATGTCAGGCTTGAGGGTGAGGGAGGGCGTTGTGCCCCAAGATGAAAAGTCGGAGATCTGTCCCGCAGTTCCGGATTCGTTGTAACGGATGAAGTCGCGCTCAAAGCGAAGGGTGCGCGTTTTCTGGGACGCCAGCAGCTCACCGTCCGCCTTGGTGATGGCGATGGCGGGGATGGCGGCATCGGTGAGATCCATGGAGAATTCGCCGTCCTCGTTGTTGTAAATGATCGCACCCACAGCACCGTGTGCGGCGGCGATGTTGACCTTTTCAACGAAGGTTGTCACGCCGCGGGAAATGAGTGCCAGCTTGCCGACCACATCAATGCCTTCGTAATCCGCCTCCTCGCCAAGGCCCGGGATCACCGCATAGCTGAGGGTCTGACCGTCGAAATGATGGGAGAAGCCGTCCTCGGTCAGCCCGAAATCGTCGCCGGGGTCGTTATAG
>SVSO01000205.1 GCA_015064195.1 Oscillospiraceae bacterium | reverse complement strand
ACCGAGGTCTTTGCCATGGGCACCTATAAGTGCCGCCCCGACTGGCCGGTGGAGGATACCAGCGAATCGGTATTCCGCCTGCCGAACGGCGTGATCGGCCGCGTCTACACCTCGCTCGGCTCCATCGCGCCCTACTCCATGCAGACCATGCTCTATGGCACCGAGGGCACCATCGAGACAAACAACGTCACAAAGCAGGTCATCATCCACCGTCCGGACGGCAAGCAGGAGACGCGCGACGTGACCATCAATTCCCACAACGCCATCATGGAATGCAACGAAATGTGCCGCGCCATCCTCTTCGGCGATAAGGTCTCCCACGAGGTCATCGAAGGCGCGAAGACGCTCTACTGCTGCAACGCAGCCATCCGCTCCATCGAAACAGGCGAAAAGGTCGTTATCGACTACAGTACGCTGATATAAGGAGGAACATAATCGTGATGAAATCCAAAAAGCTCTTCCCTCTGCTTCTGGCAGCACTCATGACAGCACAGACCGTATCCTGCGGCGGCAGCACCGCTGGCGGCCAGTCCGGCACGCCTTCCGGCGATACCACCATGCCTGCCGATACCTCTGCTGCCGAAAATGTCCCCGCCATCCTGTCGCAGGGGCTTAACTTCGGCGGCGAAACCGTTACCTTCCTCTACCGCACGGACAATGTCTCCGAATTCTATGTGGAGGAGGCCACCGGCGACATCGTTGATGACGCGCTGTTCGCATCCCGCCAGAAGGTGGAGGAGGGTCTGAATGTCAAATTCGAGATTCTCTCGCGCATCGGCACCAGCCCCACCGACCGCACGGAATACCTCAACCACGTCGCCCAGACCGTCATGTCGGGCGATAACGCCTACGACTGGGTGGATGCCATGGCGGCTAACTTCCATGTGCTCATTCAGCAGGGCGTGCTGGCCGATCTCGGCGAAAACAAGCACATCGATTTCACCGCGCCCTGGTGGAACGGCGGCCTCGCCGAGGAAACCACGCTGGACGGCGGACTCTATTACCTGGTCGGCGACTTCTCCCTCGGCTATCTGAAGGACACCTTCTGCATCTACTACAACAAGGATGTCGCCGCAGCCTGCGGCATCACCGATCTCAACGAGATTGTACAGAGCGGCGGCTGGACTGTGGACAAAATGATCGAGCTGTCGAAAAAGGCGGCTGCCGATGTCAACGGCGACGGCAAGTATGAATATGAGGATAAGCTTGGCTTCGTCGTGCATGACCTCTTCCACCTCTGCGGCTTCATCGCCTCCACCGATACAAAGATGTTCGCAAAAACCGGTGACGAATGGGCGTACTCCTTCGGCTCCGAGCGGGACTTTGCTGTGGTCGAGAAGCTCAATAAGCTGTTAGTCGGCACGGAGGGCAACTTCCTCTTCAAGGGCTGGCGCACCTCCACGGATTACATCGAGGATTACAACCGCCTGACCGCCAAGTTCATCGCCGGTGACGTGCTCTTCATGACCGCCCAGATGAACGATGCTGTCACCGACCTGCGCGATATGAAGAGCGACTACGGCATCCTGCCCTTCCCCAAGCACGATGACAAGCAGGCATCCTACGCCGCCACTAGCCGTACGACCCATTCCGCCGTCGGCATGCCCATCACCTGCGAAAACTACGACATGGCGGGTGCCGTCATAGAGGCAATCGCGGCAGTGAACCATGAGCTGGTCATCCCCACCTACTACGAGCTGGCGCTCAAGGTCAAGTATTCCCGCGACGACGAATCCGCGGCGGTATACGACCTGATCCTCGACAACACCACACTGGCTTTCGGCTATCTGTATCAGGGTACCGTCGCCCTCTCACCGGTTGACATCTTCAATGCCGGCGTACAGGATCCGACCACCTTCTCGTCCAAGCTTGCCGCCAACAAGGAGGCGAACGAGACGAAATTCGCTGCGTTCATGGACAAGGTCATCGAGAATAACAAACGATAAATCAGAGCGTCTCTCGCCCCTCCGGGTGAGAGACGTTTCTCTTCGGCGTTATGCTTCAATCATGAATTGGCGATGAAGCATGAAATTGCCATTCATATTCGCGCGGCGTTCGGTGATAATAATAGCAGAGCCGGGCGGAAACGTCAAGGCTCACCTTAACAGACCGGTTCCGCCCGGCATTGTCGGTTCCGCGAAAACCCGTGGGAAGCGCGAAAACGGTCGATCATATAGATAGCATTTGAAAAGGAGAAAAAATTATGTCCGGTAATTCCAACAAGATCGTTGTCCCCGAAGCAAAGGCTGCCATGGAGCAGTTCAAGATGGAGGCTGCAAGCGAGGTTGGTGTAGCTGCTCCATCTTAACAGAGATGATTACACAAATACTAAATTTATTTAGACATATTGCACCACTAAATTCATTTTACCTTGCCGTGAACAGTAATATTGACGAACGTTTAAGATGGAAACACCAGCATGAAGTTTACCATATTTACCAATTCTTTACTTTTCGTAGACTGTTGGTTTTTGGAAGCCCCCTTTTCATACACTGAACATCGCATGATGCGTGACACAAACTTCCGAATATAAAAAGTTTTTGAACATTGATAACACAAACTTGATTTTTTCAGATTTTTGTGGTATACTATATGCAGAGAGGATGTGATCGTATGCGAAAACAAGGCACCAACCTGCATAACCGCGATTTGTACCTGAACCGTCTGATCGCTTTCCGGGATACCGAACCGGTAAAGATCATCACCGGCATCCGCCGCTGCGGAAAATCCAGCCTGATGAAGCTGATGGCGCAGTATCTCAGGCAGAACGGCGTGGAAGAACGCCAAATCATCGAAGCCAACTTTGAATCCATGGAATTCCGGAACATGGACGCACCGACCTTCTACGGTTGGGTGAAGGAGCGGCTGCCGCAGGACAAACGCGCTTACCTGTTCTTTGACGAGATCCAGCGCATGGAAAACTGGCACGATGCCGTCAATTCTTTCCGCGTGGATTTCGACTGCGACATTTATGTGACGGGCTCCAACGCGTATCTGCTGTCCTCCGAATATGCAACCTACCTTGCCGGACGGAGCGTGGAGATCAAAATGCTCCCGCTTTCTTTCATGGAATTTCTCGATTTTCACGGTTATACCGTTCGGGAAACTCCGAGTCCCGCAGGCGGTATGCGCAAACGGATTTATGACGCGGACGGCGAAATGTACGATGTATCCGAGCTGTTTGACGCTTACATGAAATTCGGCGGTATGCCCGGCATTGCGGATGTCGGTCTGGATTCCGACAAGGCGCTGACGCTGCTTGACGGTGTTTATTCCACGGTCGTCGTGCGGGATATTCTGGAACGGGAACGGCGGCGCGGGCAGCGTCAGATCACCGATCCGGATTTGCTGCGAAAGATCATCATGTTCCTCGCCGACAACATCGGCAACAGCACCTCCATGAACTCCATCGGCAATACGCTGGTCAATGAGAATCTGCTCGACAACGACAAGCGACGCGGGAAACCGGCGGTACAGACGCTGCAGGCATATATCGGTGCGCTGCTGGAATCTTATGTTTTTTATGAGATCAAGCGGTTTGACATCAAGGGCAAAGAGTATCTGCGGACGCTGAGCAAATTCTACATTGTGGATATCGGACTGCGAAATTACCTGCTCGGATTCCGGGGCAATGATACCGGACACTGTCTGGAAAATGTCGTGTATTTTGAACTGCTGCGCCGCGGCTACGATGTGGCGGTCGGCAAGGTCGGCGATAAGGAGGTTGACTTCATCGCCTCCAAAACAAATGAGAAAAAGTATATTCAGGTTACGGAAACGATAGCTTCGCCTGATACGAGAGAGCGCGAGCTTGCACCGCTGCGCATGATCCGGGACAATTATGAGAAAATTGTCCTTGTCGGCGACGGCGAGAACAGGATGACCGAAGACGGCATCATCATCCGCAAGCTGGCAGATTTTCTGCTGGAAGCATAGCCGTTGAATATAGTCAAGATGATCTCCTACGCATCTTCGACTTTTTCAAGGATGACATCGAACCGCAAATGCGCAATCTGTGAACTATACGTTTGATGCTGGCTTCAACATGACAAGCTGCAGAATCTCCTACGATTCCAAGCGAAAAACAGAGGAAAGCCAGCGGACATTGCACTACACAAAATATGAGAATGAGACCGCGAAAGCGGTCTCATTTGGCTTTTTGGCAGCGAAATTGGCTTTTCATTGGCTTTTTTGCTGCGTGCAGTTTTGATCCTTGACAAGTTCATCGGTGAAAATATTGTGTATAGTGGCTAATAGATAGTAGTACTATATGGATAAATATACCCAACACAAACAAAAAAGCAAGCCCCATTTGGAGCTTGCTTTGGAGCTGGTAGTGGGATTTGAACCCACGGCCTATTGATTACGAATCAATTGCGCTACCACTGCGCCATACCAGCATATTTTCGGGAAAACCGTTGCATTTTTCATTGGAATGTGATATAATATAAGCAACAATAATATTATACCCGATTTGATTCGATTTGTCAAGAGCAAAACGAAAATTTCTATAAAAAATTTGGAGAATTCCATTATGAAGCTAACCGACCTGTCAACTGTCCGCGAGATCATGTCGCGGCATGGAATTACCTTCCAGAAGAAGTTCGGCCAGAATTTCCTCGTCAGCCCACAGATTCCCGTCCGCATCGCGGAGGCGGCATGCGAAGAAGCCGCAGATTCCCCACGGGGAATTCTCGAGATCGGCCCCGGCATCGGCACGCTGACGCGGGAGCTGTGTGAGCGCGCCGATAAGGTCGTTGCGCTGGAGATCGACACCGGCCTCATCCCCGTCCTCGACGAAACGCTCGCCGATTTCGACAACGTCACCGTCTACAACCAGGACGTGATGAAATGCGACCTTGAGGCGCTGGTCGAGCGCGAATTTCTCGACGAGGGCATGCGCGTCTCCGTTGCCGCAAATCTTCCTTATTATATTACAACGCCCATTCTGATGAAGCTGCTCGAATCGCGGCTGCCGTTTGACACCATCACGGTCATGATACAAAAGGAGGTCGCCGTCCGGCTGACTGCACCGGCGGGCGATCCGGAGTATGGCGCCATCACCGCGTCCATCGCCTATTATGGTGAGGTGGAGCGACTGTTCACCGTGCCCGCCGGATGCTTCATGCCCGCACCCAAGGTGGATTCCGCCGTGGTTCGCATCCGCCTGCACCGCGAGCCGCCGGTATCCGTCCGGAGCGAGGAGATGCTCTTCCGCACCATCCGCGGTGCCTTCGCACAGCGGCGCAAGACGCTGGCGAATTCGCTGACGGCGGAGTTTCCCATCGGCCGCGAGGCCATCGCGGCGGCGATTGCGGAGGCGGAACTGCCCGCATCCGTTCGCGGCGAGCGTCTTGCGCTTGCGGATTTTGCAAGACTTGCGGATGCGCTCTCGGAAACTATTAACAATATGTAAAAAAGCGCCGCAAT
>SVSO01000204.1 GCA_015064195.1 Oscillospiraceae bacterium | reverse complement strand
CGGTCGTGAAGGGCGATGAAAATTTTATCGGACAGAGTGAAATCGCCGTCCTCGTCCGCCAGAATAAATTCGCAGGAGAGGTAGGAGATCTCTTCGCTTGTCCATTCGCCGGTGTATTCGCAGTCGCTGGGCAGATACAAAACATCCCCGGCGCGTGTGGTGATGGCATCACAGCCGTCCTGACGGATGACGAACTCGCCGCCGAGGATGAAAAAGAGGCGGTCGATCTTGCGCGTATTTTTGAGACAGCGGTAGGTTCGGAAGGGCCGCTCCGCCATGACGCTGGCCGACAGCGTGCGTACGGAGAACTCCTTCGACACAAGCTCGGAAAAGGGAACGATTTTCATGATGCACCTCCACATAGTGGCTTCTGTTATATTATACAAATAAAAAATCGTATTGTCAATAGAAAATTCCGAAGAAATGTGATATAATTGAAATAATCAGAGAAAGAATATCTCAAATCGGAGAAATGGAGAGCGATCCTTATGAAATTTTCAGTCTGCATTGATATGATGTTTGCCGATCTGCCGTTCATGGATCGGATCCGTGCGGCTAAGGCGGCAGGTGCGGATGCCATCGAATTCTGGCGGTGGTCAAACAAGGACATCGACGCCATTGCCGCGCTTTGCGGGGAGCTTGGACTTTCTGCCGCGCTGATGAATCTGGAGAGCGCGGATGAGGCACTGTCCGCTGCACTGCTCCGGGGCATTTTGTCCCACAAGCGGACGGACGAGCTTGTGTCCGCCATCCATGAGACTGCGCCGGTGATGCGGAAGCTGGGCATGACCGACTGCATCGTGCTGGCCGGCGACGTGGACGAGGCGATCCCCTATGAGCGCGCCGTTGACAACATCCGCGAAACCCTGCGCATCGGTGCAAAGGCGGCGGAGGAGGAGGGGATCCGGCTGCTGCTTGAGCCGCTGAACACCTACGACCGCGCCACCTATGTGCTGCCCTATTCCGCGCCCGCGTTCGAGATCGTCCGCGATGTCAACAGCCCCGCCCTCGGCATCCTGTTCGATCTCTATCACACCCAGCGCATGGAGGGCAATCTCATCGACACGCTGACGAAAAATATCGATGTTATCGGACATTTTCACGTGGCAGGCTCGCCGTGGCGATGCGAACCGTCGCTGGGCGAGGTGGATTACAAGCAGGTGTTCGCCGCCATCGAAGCGGCAGGATATGACCGCTATATCGGATTTGAATACCGGGTGAAGAATCCCGCATTCGATCTCGGCGCGTATATTAAAACTGTCAAGGAGTAAGCTATGATCAGAACAGCCATCATCGGCACCGGTATGGTCGCCAATTTCGCCCACATCCCCGCATTGAAGAACCGCGCGGATGTATACACCATCGTCGGCGTGTGCGATAAGAATGAAAAATCCGCCGCCGATACCGCATCCCGCCATGGCATCGATTATCATACCACCGATGCGGCATCGCTCATTGCCGACACAAAGCCCGATCTCGTGACCATCTGTGTGCCCAACCGGTTCCACGCGCCCTACATCCGCATGGCGCTGGAAGCAGGCGCAAACGTGATCTGCGAGAAGCCCATGGCGCTGACCTATGCGGAGGCGGTGGAGCTGTTCGCGTTGGCAGAATCGAAGGGCAAGCTGCTCACCGCCTGCCAGTCCATGCGCTTCACGCCCGATCGGCTTGAGGCCAAGGAGATGATCGCGGCCGGTGCGCTGGGTGAGATCAACTACGGTGAATTCGCCCGCATCCGCAGACGCGGCATCCCGAAATGGGGCGCATTCCACATCGATGCGCTGAACGGCGGCGGATGCTTTGTGGACATCGGCGTGCATATGCTGGATGCACTGGTCTGGCTCATGGGCGAGACGGAGGTCGTGTCCGTCACCGGCACAAAATCTGCCCACATCGCACACAAAAAATCCCAGCTTGCCTCCGGACTTCGCGAGGCCGGCGCGCTCACCGGAGCAACCCTGTCCGACAAAGTCTACAGCGAGGAGGAGTTCGACGTGGAAGATTTCGCGTCGGGAAGCATCCTGTTTGCCGGTGGAAAACGGGTCAATTTCAAGGTTGCATGGGCGGCCAATCTGCCCGATGAGACCAGCATTATCCTCGCCGGAGACGAGGCGGGCATCAAGCTGCCGGATTACACCTTCTGGGGCGGATTTGCGGGACGGCAGGCGGACATTTCGCCGAAGCTCACCCGGACGAATCCGTATCCGAAGGAAGAATTCGGCGGGCATTTCCAGCTGTACGACCACCTGACCGACGTGCTTTCCGGAAGCTGCGAATGCATGATAAGGGCGGAGGAGACCATCGCCGTCAGTGCCATCATCGATCTGTTCTACCGCAGCTGTGCCGAGGGCCGCGAAATTTCCTTTAGCGAATTACAAAAGTAAAGGAAAACCCTTGACAAATTCTCCCGATTGTGGTACAATAAAGGAGAACAAATGTTGAGGGAGGCGGTATTTTGGCATTTTCCGATAAGAAACAGCTCCATCTGGCAGTCGCATTCGGCATCTACTGTCTGGCGGTGGTGTTCATGCTCTTTGTCGCCGCGCCGCTTCACGGAATGCGCACGGTGAGCGACATCGCGGCGGATGCGAATCTGCGGGAGTTTTCCAACTTCATCCCCTTCAAGACCGTGGGCGAATATCTGCTGTCCCACGATGTGGGCACACTGCTTTTCCATACCGTGGGCAATGTGGCCATGGCGATCCCATGCGGAATTCTGCTTCCTGCACTATTTCGCCGGACGCGGCAGATGTCGTCGGTGATCGTTGCAACGGCGGCGGCCACCTTCATTCTCGAATTCTGCCAGCTCATGCTCCGCATCGGCTCATTCGACATCGACACCATCATCCTTCGCGCCGTCGGTGCGGCGGTGGGATTTCTTCTCTATCGCCGGCTGATCGGACACAAAGCATAAAAAATCAGGCGTTGACCAAATGGTCAACGCCTTTTTTGCGGAATTATTCGCTTTTTCCCGATGCCGCACGCTCGATATCCAGCTTGGTATTGCGGAAGTAGAGTGCCACGTCGATGGAGATCATGATGAAGTTGAGGATGTAGAAGAAGGAGCTGAGGAAGAAGAGGAAGTCATTGTGACCCAGCGCTGTGAACTGCACGATCTTGCGGACGATACCGCAGGCATAGCCGATGAGCAGGAACACTTCAAAGAACAGGCTCTTGCCCTTGGCAGTGCGGGAAATGAGGGATTTGCGGATGGAGATCGGCCACGACAGACCGAAGCAGAAGATGGTCAGGGCTTCCAGAATGTTTGTAAGTGCGAGTTCCATGATAAGTTACCTCTTAGAATAATCTTTCTTTGTTGTAAGTGGGCAGGAGCATGGGCGAGACTGCATCCGTTTCGATGCCGGCAGATGCCCGTTCAGCATCAAATTTCGCAATGTGATCCAGTGTCAGCGCGCCGATGGTGGTTTCCTTGGCTTTTGCGGCGGCGGATCTTCCGGCTTCACGGCCGAATACGATGATGTCCAGCAGGGAATTGCCCATGAGACGGTTCTTGCCGTGGATGCCGCCCACCGCTTCACCGGCCACGTAGAGATTCTCCACGTTAGTGGTCTGACAGTCGGGGGTGATGTCAAGACCGCCGTTCTGATAATGGAGCGTGGGATAGACGAGGATCGGCTCGGTGCGGATATCGATGCCGAAGGAGGCGAACATCCGCATCATGGCGGGAATGCGCTTTTCAATGGTGCCCTCGCCGCCGATCTTTTCGATCATGGGCGTATCGAGCCATACCGCCTTGCCGCTTCCGGTGTCAACGCCCTCATCCCGGGTGGAGCATTCGCGGATGATGGAGGCTGCAGAAACGTCACGGGTCTCCAGCGGATGCATGAACACCTTGCCGTCCCGGTTGACCAGCTTGGCACCCAGCGAGCGCACCTTTTCGGTGACAAGTGCGCCGAAGATCTGGGGCGGGAATGCCGCACCGGTGGGATGATACTGGAGCGTTTCCGCATACAGAAGCTTTGCGCCCACACGGTAGCCCAGCACCAGACCGTCCGCCGTCGCACCGTAGTGATTGGAGGTGGGGAAGCCCTGATAGTGCATCCGTCCTGCGCCGCCGGTGGCGATGATGACCGTCTTTGCGCGGGCAACCATCAGCTCGTGGGTCTCCATATTCATGAGCACCGCACCTGCCGCCTTGCCGGTCTCATCCAGAATCAGCTCGATTGCCGAGGTGAAATCGATGACCGGAATGCCGCGGTTCAGCACTTCATCCCGGAGCGTGCGCATGATCTCCGCGCCGGAATAATCCTTGGCTGCGTGCATACGCTTTCGGGAAGTTCCGCCGCCGTGGGTGGTGATCATGGTGCCGTCGGGAGCTTTGTCAAATTCCACGCCCAGCTCGTTCAGCCAGTGAATGGCATCCGGTGCATCGCAGACCAGCTTTGCGAGCAGCTCACGCTTTGCCGCGAAATGGCCGCCGCCGAAGGCATCGAGAAAGTGGATGGCCGGGGAATCGCCCGGCTTATCGGCAGCCTGAATGCCGCCCTCCGCCATCATGGTGTTGGCGTCGCCGATTCTAAGCTTGGTGACGATCATGACGTTCGCGCCGGCTGCATGGGCTTCGATGGCCGCCGAGGAGCCTGCACCGCCGCCGCCGATGACCAGCACGTCAACGTCGTAGGCGGGATTTGCAAGATCCACGTCCGCCGCCTTGATGCGGGAATTGGCCTCCAGCATTTCCGCCAGCTCGTGGGGCACAAGATCGCCCTTGTTCGGGCCGATGCGAAGCTCGGTGAATTCGCTCTTTTTGTAGTCGGGATGGTAGGCGGCGAGGAGATCTTCCTTCTCCTTTGCCGTCATGCGCGCCGGTTCGTAGGCGATGTTCGCATCCCGCGCCGCTTCCACGGCCTTTAATGATGCTTCAAATTCTTTTGCGTACATGGCGATTCCTCCGGTTATTTCTCGATATCACGATGGTTGTACAGCTCTTTCATTTCCTCCACCGGCTTATCCATCAGCGCTTCCATCAGCTCCCGGAAGGTGCCGTCGCTGATCTCTTTCACGCGATCCTCCAGATGCGCGGACTTGGGTGCGAGGTATTTGCCGTTGATCCGGCGGGCGAGCATAGCCACCTGCGGATGGGAAATGCCGGCGGGACAGCGGGAGGAGCATACGCCGCACATGACGCAGTCGAAGCTTTCCTCGGCGCATTTTTCAAAGTCGCCCCGCTGAGCGTAGGCGATGTACTGCATCACGTTCAGGCTCTGGGTGCAGGCCTTGGTGCAGGCGTTGCAGCCCACGCAGGCGTAGATTTCGGGATAGAGCTGCATCATGACCTGCTCGGTGACGGGAACGGTCTCCATATCGTAGACCTGCTTGACCAGCGGGAAGAAGGGAAGGGTGGCGATGTACATATCGTTTTCCACCTTGGTCTGGCAGGCGAGGCAGGTGCGAAGCTCTCTGTCGCCCTTGATGCGGTAGATGGTGGCACAGGCGCCACAGAAACCGTTCCGGC
>SVSO01000203.1 GCA_015064195.1 Oscillospiraceae bacterium | reverse complement strand
CGCTCACCGATGCGGTGAAGATGGCTGCCGAGGTGCCCGCGAAGATCATGGGCATCAATAAGGGCAGGCTCGAAGCCGGATACGATGCGGACGTGATTGTGTTCGATGAGGGCATCCATGTGAATGCCGCGTTTGTGAGCGGCAATCAGGCTGTATAACGCAAAAACTGCTGCGCACCGCGCAGCAGTTTTTGCTTGTTATGGTTATTCTTCGTTTAACAGCTCCAATGTGCTCTTGATGGCTTCCTTTACCGCAGATTCAGCGGAAGCATACATGGATGCAAAGCCGTCCGGTGTGTTATTAATGCCAAGTGCGTCCACGCCGGATTTCACAGAACCAAAGTCATAGAAAATTCCAAGATCATAAACAATGCTGTCCATGACGATCTCCAGCATTTCAACCGAATCCTCATCGCGCAGGGACTTGCCTTTGACAGTGGTGTCAATGAATGCAGGCTTGATATACTGCTGACCATAGTAGCCAAGCGAATTCAGCACATGGCCTGCCATATCAAGCTCCCGATTGGTCGAAGGAATGCCGATGAATTCCGCCCAGGAGGTATTGAGCGGCGTATAGTATTCCGTCTGCGCCTCGTCATACTTCGGCATGGGAAGTACGCCGAAGTCCGCCTCCATGCTGCGAAGCTCAAAGGTCACAAGAAGCTGGTTGAAGTTGAACAGCAGACGATTGTCCTTAAACATTGGCACATGCAGATGTGCAAATACGTTCTTGTATCCGCTCTGGAACTTCTGCGCAATGTTGTTTACTGAAGCATCATTCAGGAACTTCACCGCGTCAGAGACAACACTTGCCGTGCGCTCGCTGTTGAGCACGAAGTCAAGGCCACCATCTTTATTCTGTTTTACATATTTCTGACCAGCTGCTGCCAGAAATTCCGAAACGAGGGCGTAATTGACAGCGGTACCGAACCGGTCGTTTTCATCCATCACGCTGTCACCATTCATATCGCTCGCCACATCGCGGCTCATCTCATACGCCTTTGCCAGCGTCCAGTCGCCGGAACGGACAAGCTCGTAGGGATTTTCCAGCTTGAATTCATCAACGACTTGCTTGTTGAAGAAGAATATGATCGGCGAAAAATAGGTATACGGCGTAATATCGCCGATGAGCACCTTGAGTTTGCCGTTCAGTGTAAAGGCTTCGACCGCATTCTGCTGCCACCAGCTGGCAGCGAGGTTCAGCGTATCAATCACGGCGAGATCGACAACCAGTCCCGGCTCCGATGCCAGCGTACCGGCTGCGGTCGTTGTGACAAGATCATACTCATCATCCTGCGCCATGACGGAATTTCGGACTGTTTGCAGACGGCTGCCCGGCATGAAGCAGTTGATTTTTACATTCAACTCCTCCTCGGTCTTACGCAGCGACTGATACTGTGCATCGTTGATCGGCTCGCCGGTCTCCTCTTCCGCAGAAATGGTGTGATATTTGAGGCATATCCAGTTGGTGTTGCTGGTAGAGTCCTGATCCAGTATGACAAATTCCGCTCCGTTATAGTTCACATCGGGAACGGTGTATTCTGCGGTTTCGGGTGCAGCAGTCGTTGTGCCGGCAGCCGCATCAGTGATGGTATCTTCGGTCACCCCTTCGCCGCAGGACAGCGCTGTCAGCATGGATAGCAGTAAAAGCACAGAAAGTGTATTTTTGCAGGTTCTCAACATTGTTATTCTCCTATCCGGTTTAGCAGTTTAACACTTGCCTTTTTTATAAATTATAACCGATTCAGCTGCAAAAAGCAAGTCGTGTATTGCTCAATAAATGTCGGAATCTGCTCAACGTATTGACATATTTCCTGGAATATGCTATAATGATGCTGCACTTGAACACAGAGGCAGGAGGTGAACGTATACATGATAAGCATCGACCACATCATGACTGCCGATTATAACCCAACCATGCAGGAATATCCGACAGATGTGGCAGGACTTGATCGAATCATTGTTGAGCATCGGCATGATTTTTACCAGATCATGATCCTTGAGCACGGCACCTCAACCATCCTCTGCGAGAACAGCGTCCGTCGTGTGAGTGCGCCCTATGTGGTGTTCTACCCCATCGACACCGCGCATCTTCACATCAACAACCAATCCCAGCCTTATTACCGCGTGAACTTTCATCCGAACGAGATTAAAACGCCGCTGGCGGATGCCTCCCCCATCCCGGAGCAATTCAGCATTCTGGAGCTGAGCGCGGCAGAATACGAGCGGCTCACGCCCTATATCCGCCTGCTCATGGATGTACCGGACACCCATCACCGTGAATCCCATATGGAACTGCTGCTGTGGGCGTTCCTGTTCGAGCTTTCCCACCTGCGGAATACTCATCAGTCGGAAGCATCGATAAAGCAGCGTCCACCGGCCGCCGGCATCAAGGAGCTGGTCTACAGAATCTGCGTGTATCTGGGTGAAAACTTCATGGAAAAATGCTACCTTGACGAGTTGGCCAACCGGTTTTTCATCAGCCGCGCCAAGCTGGTGCGCATCTTTCATGAGGAAACCGGCATGACCGTCGGCGAGTATCTGAAAAATGTGCGGATCATCAATGCCAGGCGATGTCTACGCATGGGTTATTCCGTGCAGGAAACCTCTGAACAGTGCGGTTTTCCGAACGCCAGCTACTTCATCCAGTGCTTTTCCGCTACTGTTGGCTGCACACCGCACAAATATGCCGCACAAATTCATGCGCGAGATGCAGTCATCCGCGACGAATATCCCAAAACCTGATCAAGAAATAAGAGACGCGCACCGCGCGTCTCTCTTTTATTCCACAATCGTATACTCCAGCATCTCATAATGCAGCTTCGTGCCCACATCAACGCCCTCCGGCAGCAGCGCCATCGCAATGAACAGCTCCTCACCGGATGCCGTGTCACGCAGTGTGGCATATTCGCCTTCGATTTTTGCAACGATATAATCCTTCGGTTCCATATACACCTCATAAATTCAGGGGGAGAGACAAACGCCTCTCCCCTGAAATAATCTTAGTTTATGCCTGTTCCTTCTGTGCGTCAGCGATGATCTTCTGAGCAACGTTAGCGGGAACTTCCTCGTAACGCTCGAAGTAGAAGGTGAAGCTGCCGCGACCCTGCGTGGATGCACGCAGTGCGATCGGATAGTCGGACATTTCTGCCTTCGGAACCTCAGCCTGAACGTTGGTGTAGCCCTTTCTGCCGGGAACAGCTTCCATGCCAAGGACGCGGCCGCGGCGCTTGTTCAGGTCGCCGATCACGTCGCCCACCATGCCGTCCGGTACCTGGCAGTTCAGCGTGCCGACCGGCTCGAGCAGAACGGGGTTCGCCTTGGGCAGACCTTCCTTGTATGCAAGGGATGCTGCCAGCTTGAACGCCATTTCCGAGGAGTCTACATCGTGGTAGGAACCGTCGTACAGGTCAGCTGCGAGGTTAACCATCGGATAACCTGCGAGCACGCCCTTGACCATTGCTTCCTGCAGACCCTTTTCAACTGCGGGGAAGAAGCCCTTCGGAACTGCACCGCCGACAACGCTCTCGGTGAAGGTCAGACCTTCAGCCTCGCCGGGCGCAAAGCGGATGCGTACATGACCGTACTGGCCGTGACCACCGGACTGCTTCTTATGCTTACCTTCTGCTTCAACCGTCTTCTTGATGGTCTCGCGGTAAGCAACCTTGGGCTGTTCCAGAACGACGGAGGTACCGAAGCGGTTCTTCAGCTTCGCAACGAGTACGTCGAGGTGGATATCGCCGATACCGGAGATGAGCAGCTGCTTGGTCTCCGCATCGTTCTCGTAACGGGTGGTAAGATCCTCTTCGAGGAGCTTGGCGATACCGGTGGAGATCTTGTCCTCGTCGCCCTTTGCCAGCGGCTTGATGCACTGGGTCATGAAAGGCTCGGGGAAGTCGATGCCCTTGTACTTGATTGCATTCGCAGAAGCGGTGAGGGTATCGCCGGTGTTGACATTCGCAAGCTTTGCGGTCATACCGATATCGCCGCAGCAGAGTGCGTCAACTTCGGTCTGCTTCTTACCGCGCATGGTGTAGATGTGTGCCATCTTTTCGACAGAACCGTTGGAGGAGTTCTTCAGCATCATATCGCGGGTCAGGCTGCCGTTCATAACCTTAAAGAAGGACATCTTGCCTACGAACGGGTCAGCGACGGTCTTGAATACGAAGATGGAGGTATCGCCCTCGGGATTGATCTCGATCTCTTCTTCGCCGTCATCGGTAACGATAACCTCGTTGCCTCTTGCGGTAGGACGCGGGAAGGAGTGCGCGATGGCATCGAGCACTGCGGTTACACCCCACATCTTGGTCGCGGAACCACAGAATACGGGCACAATTTCGCCGTTGATGATGCCGTCGTGAACAGCGTTCATCGCTTCGTTATAGGTAATGGGCTCTTCGTTGAAGAACTTATCCATCAGGTCATCGCTGGTCTGCGCGATGGATTCGTACAGCATCGAGCGGTACTCCTCAGCAACGCCCTGGAATTCAGCAGGGATTTCGGAAACCATGTTCGCGCCGGTCTTGTCATAGACCTCAGCCTTCATGTCGATGAGGTTCAGGAAACCGGTAACCTTGTCGCCTTCAATCATCGGGATGAGCAGCGGGCATACGGTAACGCCGAAGGTCTCACGCAGAGCGTCGAACACCTTCTTGAAGCGTGCTTCGTCATCGTCAAAACGGTTGATGAAGAATGCCTTCGGGATGCCTTCCTTCTCAGCCATGTCCCATGCAAGCTCGGTGCCGACTTCGACGCCGCTGCGTCCGTCAACGACGATCAGGGCGGAGTCTGCTACGCGCATACCTTCCAGAACCTCACCGGTGAAGTCGAGGTAGCCGGGGGTGTCGATGATATTGATCTTGCTGTCGAGCCAGGACAGGGGTGCCAGAGATGCGGAAAGCGAGAAACCGCGGCGGATTTCCTCGGGATCATAGTCGCTGACGGTATTTCCCTCAGGAGTTTTGCCGAGACGGTCCGTCTCTTTTGCGAGATAGAGCATCGCTTCACAGAGCGAAGTCTTACCGCTGCCGCCGTGGCCAAGCAAGGCTACGTTACGAATACTTTTTGTGGTGATCTTGTCCATTGTGATTTGTCTCCTTTATATAATACTGGAAATACCGACGTTTTTGGTCGGGTAGATAGATGCAGCTGAATATGACAATTTGAAATGTTGTATATGTCCACTAAATTATGATATTCGATTACTGACTACACTGATAATTATACAATAAACAGAATCATTTTGCAATAGGTTTCTAAAAAAATTCGTCTATCCGGGTGGAGAAATCCGCCCCTGATTTTTGTGCATATTATACAACTGTCTTGCCCTGCCATGTATTTCGCTCATAAAGCAGCTGGTCGATGGTGTTCATGACGACCAGTTTTTTCCGACTCCAGAGCGGTGCAATCAGTGAATCGGCCATGCCGTCGCCCGTGAGGCGGCCGATGACGGTCTCCGGCGGCATCACCTCCAGCTGCCGCACGACAATATCCGCATATTCCTCCAGCGTCAGGCAGGCAAATCCGCCGCGCGCGT
>SVSO01000202.1 GCA_015064195.1 Oscillospiraceae bacterium | reverse complement strand
GCTACGGCATGACCACCACCTCCGGCGGCAATCTCTCCATCTGCGATCCGGACGGCGTTGTCTGGATCTCCCCCTCCGGCGTTGACAAAGGCTCGCTCCGCCGGGAAGATATCATGCAGATTCACAAGGACGGCACCATCGTCGGCCCCCACAAGCCCTCCAGCGAATATCCCTTCCATCTCGCCATTTACGAAGCTCGCCCCGATATCAAGGCAGTGCTTCATGCCCATCCGCCGGCACTGGTAGCATTCAGCGTCGTCCGTGAAATTCCCAGCACCGATCTGACCCCCGATGCACGCTACATCTGCGGTGACATCCGTATGGCTGAATATGCCCTCCCCGGCAGTCAGCTGCTGGGCGAAAAGATCGCCGCGGAATTCGCAGCCGGTGCGAATACCGTCATGCTGGAAAATCACGGCGTCGTCATCGGCGCATCGGATCTGTTCCGCGCGTTCATGACCTTCGAGACCCTCGATTACAGCGCACGCCTTGAGATCAACGCCCGCACCCTCGGCATGGAACCGCATCATCTCTCGGAAAAGCACACCGCCATCTACAAGCAGAAATGCGATCCGAAAATGGACGAGTTCATCCCACGCGTCCATTCCAGCGAGGAGCTGGATGCCCGCCGGGAAATGTGCGAGCTGATCCACCGCGCTTACGACAATCAGCTGTTCACCAGCTCTCAGGGCACCTTCTCCAAGAAGCTGTCCGACGGCTCGTTCATCATCACGCCCTATTCCATGGACAGAAAATACCTGCGCCCCGAGGATCTGGTGCGCATTGAGGACGGCTACAAGGAGCACGGCAAAAATCCCTCCCGCTCGGTGGCACTTCACACGGAGATCTACAAAAAGCATCCGGAGATCAAGTCCATCATCTGCGCCCATCCGCCGCACATCATGGCATTTGCCATCACCGATGCGGTATTCGATGCACGCCTCATCCCCGAAAGCTACATCATGCTGAAAAACGTGCGCAAATTCCCCTTCGGCTCGTCCTTCATGCAGCCTGCACTTCTGGCGGATGAGATTTCCATCAAGAATCCCGTCTGCATCATCGAAAACGACTGCGTGATCGTGGGCGGCACGTCTCTGCTCAACGCCTTCGACCGGCTGGAGGTCATGGAATACAGCGCGAAATCCGTCATCGACACCGCATCTCTCGGCAAAGCGGTGGTCAAGATCAAGCCCGAGGAAGTCCGCGACATCGAGATCGCGTTCAATCTGTAAACATAAAAAACCGGACAGGCGGCAGTCAGTTGTCGCCTGTCCAGTTTTCGTATGAGATCTCCCGCCAGAGTCCGGCGAGATATGCTTTTTCCGCCGCATAATCGGGACACCACCGCGCCGCCTCTGCCCAGAATGCGGCGGAATGGTTGAAATGGCGCATATGGCACAGCTCGTGGATGACGATATAGCGGATCGCCGATGGACGCGCCATGATGCAGTACCACGAAAAATTCAGCGTCCGCCGTGCCGAACAGCTTCCCCAATGGGAGCGCGCGCCGTTAATCTTCACCGATGCCGGCGAAAGTCCCATCTCCGCCGCCAGCTCTGCGGTGAGGCGAGCCATCACCTCCGCCGCGTGTGCACGATAGACCGCGATAACCGCTTCCCGCAGTGCATCAACCTCAAGCCCGGCAGGAATGTAATAGGCTTCGTCATCGTATCGCGGGCTGTCCGCCGTCCATTCGCGCAGGATGCGAGTGCTGCCAAGCACCCGAACCTCGCCGCCGTATGCCAGTGTGAACGCCTGACGCATGGCCAGCTGTTCTTTCTTTTTCCGGCAAAGCTCCGCCATCCTCGGTGCATACTGCGCCGCGTATTTTTCCAGCTCCCATGCGGCAATTCTCCGCGGTGCAAGGATCTCCGCCGTGCCGTCCTTTCCGACGCGCAGGCAAACGGTGCGCCGCGAGGAGCGCGTGACGCGGTAGACAAAACCGCCAATGTCAATCGTTTCCATACTGCTGCCTCAGGAATCGGACGTTTCAGCCGTTTCCGCTTGCGGAATGCCGTTCACTTGCCGGCAAGGCTGAAACTCCCCCGCATTCGCAGAGCGCCAGCTCTGCGAATACGTGCATCCACAATAATCCTGCCGGTACAGCCCATATTCCGCCGACAGCTCGATGGAGCGCTTGTAGCCCTCCCGCTTCTTGAAATCCGACGGCAGCCAGCGCAGATCCATCGCCGCCGCCAATTCCCCGCCGATCTCGTTCAGCTTCGCCGCATTTTTGTGGGGGCTGACCGTCAGCGTGGTGGCGAAATAGTCGTATTCGTCCCGGTGGGCGGCCATATAGTCCGCCGTGGCAGTCAGCCGCTCCCGATAGCAGGCAAAGCACCGTGCGCCGCCCTCCGGCAATGTCTCCATGCCCGAGGAAAGCGCAAAAAATTTCTCCGGTTCATGCTCACACACGATGAGGCGGATGGGATTTTCGTGGGGCAGCTCATGGATCAGCCGTTCAAGCTCCGCCGCACGTTTATCATATTCCGCCCGATCGGTGATGTTGGGATTGTAAAAATAGAGAGTGATGTCAAAATATTTGGTAAGATATTCCAGAACATAGCTGGAACACGGCGCACAGCAGGCGTGCAGAAGCAGTCTCGGCGTGCCGGAAAGCTGTGAAAGCTCTTTTTCAAGCAAAAGCTGATAATTAATTTTCATAATTTTAAAATATATCTTGCAGTTTCGCAGATTTTGTGGTATAATATAAGTTGTAGAATTTTGTAAATTTCCGGGGGTTCATGCGTTGAACAGTCGAAATCAAAAATCGCCCACGCTTCCCATGCGTCCGCAGGCGTCTCCCGAGCCGCCCATTGTGCTCATCATCAAAGCATTTCTCGCCGTCGCCGCAATCATTATGGCGATCCTGTTCGTCTCATTCCTGCAGGCGGACTATCATTTTGAATTCCGTAAAGCCGCAAAACCCGCGCCCGTGCCGAAGCTAATGTCGGACGATCCGTCCGGATGGCTGAGCGAGCGGGATATTCCCATCAAGACTCAGCTGGCGTACATCAATCTGCCGGATTATGATTTCACGCAGCCGGTTCCCGAAGTCAGCGCCGCCGACATCAGTTATTTCAACGACACCGTATTCATCGGTGACTCGCGCACCACCGGCCTTCTCATGTACACCAAGCTCAAGCCCTATGATTTTTCCGGTGTGGGACTGAATGTGTCCTCCATCATGAAAAAATCCTACATCAAGCTGACCGACGAATCGGGCAAGGCCGAAACCTACACCCTGCTTGAAGCGTTGGAAAAGGAGAAGGGCAAGTACAAGGCAATCTATTTCTGTCTCGGTCTCAACGAGCTTGGCTGGGAGGTGGACAGTTTCATGCGCGCTTACCGTGAGGCCATCGAAGCCATCCGCACTGTCACGGATGTGCCGATCTACGCACAGCTCATCATGCCGGTGACGGTGGAAGCCGCGGAGACCTCCCAGTTCGGCATCACCAACGACAAGGCCATCCTCTTTAACGATGCACTGCGCGAATATGCCGCCGAAGCGAAGCTGTTTCTTCTCGATCCCACCGGGCTTTTTGCCTTGGAGGACGGCACGCTTGACCCGCAGGTTGCCTATGACGGCATTCATCTGAATCCCGGTTCTTATGCAAAGCTGGCCGATTTTTTCCGCTCCCACATCGTGTTGCCGGTGGATTACGCCAATGTCACAGCTGGCGGAAGTTCCGATGCGCCGCAAGAATAAATTCTCAGAAAGCCTCCCGATGGGAGGCTTTCTTTTGTTTCATCGATGGCTGTCCAGATAATTCTGCAGAATGATCTGCGCGGACAGCGTATCCACCGCCGCCTTGCGCTTTTTGCCTCTGGTATCGGTGAAATTGAGGATCTGATGGGCGGCCATGGTACTGCACCGCTCATCGAACATTTCCACCGGCAGGCCGGTATTTTCCCGCAGCAGTTCTGCGAATTCCTTTGCGTGCTCGGCTCGCGGGCCGATGGTGCCGTTCATGTTGATGGGCAGGCCCACCACGATCTTCGCCGCGCCAAGCTCCCGCGCTTTCTCTGCCACCAGCTCGGCTGTTTTGACAATATAGGTGGAATTCACGTACCCGATGCCGTTTGCCAGCATTCCCAGCGAATCGCTGATGGCAAGCCCTGTCCGGGTATCGCCGAAGTCCACGCCCAGAATCTTCTCTGCCATGTTACAGCGTGATTCCTCTCATGCGGATGAAGGTTTCCACCTCATCGGCTGTGGGGAGGGAGCTGGATGCGCCCGCTTTGCCGACCACCATGGTTCCCACGGCGTTGGCATATTTCACCGCCCGGACGATATCGTGACTGCGCAGATACTCCAGCGTCATGGCCGCGGTAAACGCATCGCCGGCCGCCGTCGAATCCACCACCTTGCCCTCATACGTGGGAATGAGCTGAGAGAAGCGTCCGTCGTGGATATATGCGCCCCGTCCGCCAAGCTTGATGACCACATATTTCGACTCCACGCGGGACTGAAGCTTGACCGCCGCCTTGAGGCAATTCTCCGTATTATTGGGCATAATTCCGGTCAGCGCAAAGCATTCGCTCTCATTGGGGGAGATGATCTCGAGGGGAGCAGTCAGCTTTTCCAGCGGATAATCCGCTCTTGCCGGACCTGCATCCACAATGACGGGGATGCCCTGTTTTTTTGCATATTTGGTCGCCGCAATGACCGCTTCATCCGGGATCTCGAACTGCACGAACACCGCATCGGGGAGGCAATTGAACGCTTCCTCCACGTTGCCCTCGTTCATGGTCGAATTGGCACCGGGGTAAACGATAATGCGATTATCGCCATTATCCTCCACAACGATGGCCGCCAGTCCCGTCGGCACCGTTCTGTCATATCGGATGAACCGCGTATCCACGCCGTTCTCCTTATACAGATCCTTGAGGATCTGTCCATGATTATCCGTACCCAGCTTTGCGCAGAACACGCTGTCCGCGCCAAGCCGCGCCAATGCGACTGCGGCATTTGCGCCCTTTCCGCCCGGCACATAATCATACCCTCTCGTTTCGATAATCGTCTGTCCCGCATTCGGCATCTCGCCCACCTTCATGACGAAATCCATATTTGCGCTGCTGACGACAAGTATTCTATGTTTCATTTTTTATCCTTTCTGGATTTTTGTGAAGCGTGATTGTTTCTATAGGGGAATTACGGTCGCTTTTTCGAGAAAAAGCTCCGCAAAAAGCTTTATACAACGCTTTCGCTAACATACAGTTCGTACAGCGACGGTATAACTCTCACGCAGCCGGGTCCCCTACCCCGGCAACTGTCTCTGCAAACTTGTTTGCAGAGTTTGTGCGAACATTGTGCGCTTGCCCGTAGGGACCGGCGTCCTCGACGGTCCGCATGAACAACTCTGCGAACTTGTTTGCATTTTTTTATTATGATGATTTTCGCCACGGGCAAAAATCAATCACAATTATTCATTCAATCAATACTCATACGTATTGCCCAGATCCGTGAGGGTCACGTGATTCTTGCCATCCTCGCTCGCCTCGCATCTGCCTACGATCTTGGCATCCACGCCGTACTTCTTCGCGGTATCGATCATGAACTGTGCGTCCTCGGCGGAGC
>SVSO01000201.1 GCA_015064195.1 Oscillospiraceae bacterium | reverse complement strand
CCTCGTGGATCTTATCCACCACTGTGACCTTCATGCCGTAGTCTTCGATGATCTTCGCCGTGCCGCGGGTTGCGTACAGCTCAAAGCCCAGATCGTAGAACCGCTTCGCGGTTTCGCCGATCTCCGCCTTGTCGGTATCGCGGACGGTGATGAAGATGCCGCCCTGCTTCTTTAACTTATAGCCGGCCGCGACGAGGCCCTTGTAGAGCGCTTCTTCGCGTGTCGCCGCCAGACCCAGCACTTCGCCGGTGGACTTCATTTCCGGGCCGAGATGGTTATCGACGTTCATCAGCTTCTCGAAGGAGAATACGGGAACCTTGACTGCCACATAAGGCGAGGTCTTGTAGAGACCGGTGCCGAAGCCCATATCCGCCAGCTTTTCGCCCAGCATACAGCGGGTGGCGAGATCCACCATGGGAACGCCGGTGACCTTGCTGATATAGGGGATGGTACGGGACGAACGCGGGTTGACCTCGATGACGTAAAGCTTGTTGTCCGTGTTGTTGATGAGGTACTGGATGTTGACCAGACCCATGATCTTCAGGGAAACAGACAGCTTCTTGGTGACTTCGATGATGTCCGCGCGGAGCTTGTCGGTGATGTTCCATGCGGGATAGACAGCGATGGAGTCGCCGGAGTGGATACCGGTGCGCTCCACGTGCTCCATGATGCCGGGGATGAGGATGTCATCGCCGTCGCAGATGGCGTCAACCTCAAGCTCGATGCCCATGAGATATTTGTCGATGAGCACGGGATTCTCGATGTTGTGGGACAGGATGATCGCCATGTACTCCTTGATGTCGTCGTCGGTGAAGGCGATGATCATGTTCTGACCGCCGAGCACGTAGGACGGGCGCATGAGTACGGGGTAGCCGATGCGGTTGGCGATGGTGAGTGCTTCCTCGGTGGTCATGACCGTGAAGCCCTCAGGACGTGCCACGCTGTTTGCTTCCAGCAGTGCATCAAAACGCTCACGGTCTTCCGCAGCGTCGATGGAGTCGGCGGATGTGCCGAGGATGTTGACGCCATTGTCGGACATGAATTTGGTGAGCTTGATGGCTGTCTGGCCGCCGAATGCCACGACTACGCCGTAAGGCTTCTCGGTTTCGATGATGTTCATCACATCTTCGTTGGTCAGCGGCTCGAAGTAGAGTCGGTCAGCGGTGTCAAAGTCGGTGGAGACGGTCTCGGGGTTGTTGTTGACGATGACCACGTCATAGCCCGCCTGCTTGAGCGACCATACACAGTGAACCGATGCATAGTCGAACTCGATGCCCTGACCAATGCGGATGGGGCCGGAACCGAATACGATGACGGTCTTCTTGTTCGGATCTTTGTGCTCGTTGATGAATTCCTCGGCTTCGTTCTCCTCATCGTAGGTGGAGTAGAAGTAAGGCGTGTTGGCAGAGAATTCGGCCGCGCAGGTGTCAACCACCTTGTAGACGGCTCTCTTGTGCATTCCGGCGGGAAGTGCCTTGCCGGACAGCTCCTCGATGAGCTTATCCGGGAAGCCCAGCTTCTTGGCGGTGTGATACAGCTCCTCGGTGAGCGGCTCGCTTGCAAGCGCACGCTCCATTTTGATGAGGTTCATCAGCTTCGAGAGGAACCATTCGTCGATCATGGTGATGGCGTGGATTTCATCGATGGAGGTGCCGCGTCTGAGGGCTTCATAGACCACGAACAGCCGCTCGTCGTCCACATTGTGCAGACGCTCGGCGATCTCCTCATCGGGCATTGCGCGGTATTTTTTATGGGACAGGCTGTTCATGCCGATCTCCACGCCGCGGACAGCCTTCATCATGGCCTGCTCAAAGGTGGTGCCGATGGCCATGACTTCGCCGGTGGCCTTCATCTGCGTACCGAGAGTGCGCTTTGCGTAGACAAATTTGTCGAAGGGCCACTTGGGGAACTTGACGACCATGTAGTCGATGGTCGGCTCAAAGCAGGCGTAGGTGGTGCCGGTGACAGCGTTGAGGATTTCCGGCAGGGTGTAACCGATGGCGATCTTGGCTGCAACCTTTGCAATCGGATAGCCGGTGGCCTTGGATGCCAGCGCGGAGGAGCGGGATACGCGGGGGTTTACCTCGATGACCGCATATTCAAAGCTCTCGGGATGGAGTGCGAACTGGCAGTTGCAGCCGCCCTCGATCTGCAGCTCGTCGATGATATTGAGTGCTGCACTGCGGAGCATCTGATATTCTTTATCGGACAGGGTGACAGCAGGTGCTACGACCACGGAGTCGCCGGTGTGAACGCCGACAGGGTCAACGTTTTCCATGGAGCAGATGGTGATGGCGTTGCCGGCACTGTCGCGCATGACCTCGAACTCGATCTCTTTCCAGCCGGAGATGCACTTTTCCACCAGAATCTGGTGGATCGGGGATGCATTCAGACCGGTATTTGCGATCTCGATGAATTCTTCCTCATCGTTTGCAATGCCGCCGCCGGTGCCGCCGAGGGTAAATGCGGGACGGATGATGAGGGGATAGCCGTTTGCGTGTGCAAATTCCAGCGCAGATGCGAGATCGTTGACAACCAGCGAGGGAATGCAGGGCTGGCCGATCTTCATCATGGTGTCCTTGAACATCTGACGGTCTTCCGCCTTGTCGATGGTGTCCGGACGTGCGCCGAGGAGCTTCACGCCCATTTTGTCAAGGAAGCCTTCCTTGGCAAGCTGCATGGAGAGGGTGAGACCGGTCTGACCGCCGAGGGTGGACAGAAGGCTGTCGGGACGCTCCTTCTCGATAATGCGTTTGATGGTGGGAAGCGTCAGCGGCTCGATGTAAACTTCGTCCGCCATGGCGTTGTCGGTCATGATGGTTGCGGGATTGGAGTTGACGAGAACGACCTCCAGACCGTCCTCCTTGAGTGCACGGCACGCCTGTGTGCCGGCGTAGTCGAACTCAGCGGCCTGACCGATGACGATGGGGCCGGAGCCGATGACCATAACTTTCTTTATATCGTTTCTAAGCGGCATAGTGAATCCTCCCTTGTTTCTTTATGCCATCATATCGATGAACTGGTCGTACAGGAAATCCGTTGCGGACGGGCCGCCGGCAGATCCGGGGCGGAACTGCACGGAAAATGCGGGGATGTTTTTGTATGCCACACCCTCAATGGAGCCGTCGTTGCCGTTGCGGAAGATGGTTTCGATTCCCTCGGGCAGCTTATCCTCCGCCAGCGCATAGCCGTGATTCTGCGATGTGATGAACACACGCTTGTCGCTCGTGCGGACTGCCGGCTGACTGCCGCGATGACCGTGGAGCATCTTTTCACTGACTGCGCCCTGGGAAACTGCCAGCATGAGATGACCGAGGCAGATGCCGAACATGGGGAGCTTCTTCTCCGCCAGCTTGCCGATCTCCGCGATGATGGCGGGATTTGCCATGGGATCGCCGGGGCCGTTGGACAGCACGATGCCGTCGGGATTGTATGCGGCGATCGCATCTGCGGTGGTATCTGCGGGAACGGTGATGACCTCACAGCCGCGTGCGGTCAGCTCGGCGGCGATGCTGTCGATGGTGCCGAAATCCCAGAGAACCACGCGGTGTGCGGGATTTTCGGGAGCGACGGTGGATGCTTCCCTGCAGGTGACGGCTGCCACCGCATTGCAGGGCTTGATGGCCGCCAGCTCTGCCTTGAGTGCATCCATATCGGCGGGCAGCTCCGAAACGATCTTCGCCATCATGGTGCCCTCTTTTCTGAGGACGCGGGTGAGGCGGCGGGTGTCGATGTCGTAGATGCCGACGATCTTGTTCTCACTCAAAAAAACGTCAAGAGCACCTTCACTTCTGAAATTAGAAGGCTCTTGACAAATATCTCTGACAATATACGCAGCGGGAGATGTACCCTTGCTTTCACATTCTTGGGAAATTACACCGTAATTACCGATAAGAGGAAATGTCTGAACGACGAGCTGTCCATAGAAGCCCTGATCGGTCAAAGTTTCAAGGTATCCGGTCATTGCGGTGGTGAAAACAAGTTCACCGGAAGCTTCAGCTTGATAGCCAAAGGACTTGCCGCAAAAAACCATGCCGTTTTCAAGAATCAGATATGCCGGTTTTGTCTGCATTTTTATACCTCCGTTTAAATGTCCTATTCTTTCATAATATTATACCATTTTGCCGCGTCAATGTCAAGAGATGAAACTGTATAAATATTTCCCGCCGTTCATGAAAAATGTTGTGGAAAGGAATAAATTGGCAGATGCGGGTGTGCCGTGCAGTAAAAGGATACGCCGAAACCGCGAAAAATATTCCGGATGGCGAACCATCCGGAATGAAAAATTATTGCTTTATGTACAGCTTCTGCACGGCGGGAATGAGCAGTCCGCCGATGGAGTTGCCGATTGTCATGACAACGAGGGAGAGAAGGGTTTCCACGGGGCGGTCAAAATAGCTGCCCGCCAGTGCGAAATAGAACATATTGGCGATGACGTGCTCGAATTTGCAGAGGATAAACACCATGACCGGGAACACGACGAAGATGCACCGGAGCGTGCTTTCCTGCTGCTTGAACTGATGCACGGCGATGTACATACACATTCCGCAGCCAATGGCGAGAAGCAGGATGCTGACAAGATTGTCGGACAGCTTTTGTGCGGCGAGTCCGGCGGCTTTTTCCGACAGGCTGTCACCGACGCGGGTGAAGCGAACCAGCAGCCCCATCAGCGCCGTGCCGATGAAATTGCCAAGCCAGATGATGAGCAGTGTGCCGATGTAGGAGGGCGGATTGTCCAGCGCGTAGCCCACCTTGCCGGTGAACAGATTAAAGCCGAAGGCGAGGATGGTAAACAGGCCGATGCCGAACATGAGCGAGCCGACGACGGCATTTTCGAGGGAGAGATAGACGGTGCCGCCGAGACCGATGCAGATGCCGGCGAGAATGGCAGGCAGCAGAGTACCGATAAAGCGGCTGTCCTTCAGGGAAGGCGGAACGGAAACTTTCATGTGGTAAATCTCCTTTAATTGTTGTATTACTACTATTCTACCACATTTTTCGCGATTTTGCAACAGAGAAATGTAATTTTGGAATGGGCTTATTACCGAATTTACATGAGCTTTTTCCAAAATAATTGTCAGTTTCGCTTTTTATTTCCTTGACCCGCAGAAGGATGGCAACAATGTTGACGGCGGTCATGGCGGAAATGAACAGATCCGCCAGACTCCAGACGATGCCGCCGGAGATAATACAGCCAAACCCGGCGGAAGCGGCATAGAGAAGAGCATACAGCCGGCGGATGGCGGGACGGTGTGACAGGGCGGCGAGGCTTTCCGCGCCGTAGTGAAACCAGCAGATGATGGTGCAGAAGGCGAATACGAGGACTGCCGCGCAGAGGATGACATCCGCGTGGGGAATGAATGCACCCAGCGCACGGGCGGCGGTGGTCATGCCGTCGGCGGAGAGGGTGATGCCGTGCCGATGCGAGATGAGCACCACATACGCCGTCAGCGTGCAGATGACGATGGTGTCGATAAACACCTCGAAGATCCCCCACACGCCCTGCTCAGCCGGATGCTCCACCTTGGCGGCGGCATGGGCAATGGGCGCAGTGCCGCATCCGGCTTCATTGGAAACAATGCCCCGCGTCACGCCCATGCG
>SVSO01000200.1 GCA_015064195.1 Oscillospiraceae bacterium | reverse complement strand
TCTTGCCCGTCTCATGCTTGTCGTAGAAGCTGTAGGGCAGCTTTTCCAGATGACGGAACATATCCGAGCGCATCTCCGCCTGCATCCTCACACCCATGACGTGGCCGTAATACTGGATAAAATAGTTGAGCAGCATCCGCACCAGATAGAGGAGCAGCAGTGTGCCGCCAAGGATGACGATCATGCGGTATTCGCGGTTGGGGAAATAATCGTTGAGCAGTGTCCGCGTGACCATGGGGTAGACGATGCCCACCAGCGCCACGACGAGGGACGCCAGCATATCGAGGATAAAAATCTTCATGTGCGGCTTGTAATAGCCGAGGAAACGCTTAAGCATTGTTGGCAGATGACTCCTTTTCGCATCCTTTTTCCGGATTTTTTTCATGAGCGCAGCAGCATTCCAGCCCTTCGCTCCATTTTTCAAGCAATACTCCGAGGATGTCAAAAAGCTCTTCTTTCTTCGTGTCGTCAAGTACGGTAAACATATCGTGAGCAACCTGTTCGCGTTCCTGCTCGAAGATCTCCGCCCGCTCTCGTCCGGCATCGGTCAGTGTCAGCTCCAGATTGCGCTTGTCGCCTTCACTGCGGGTTCGCTCCAGATATCCGGCGGCCTCCACCTTGGCGATGATCTCGGAAAGGCTGCCCGCCTGAATATTCATACGCTCCATCAGCTCGCGCTGTTTCATGGGGCCTTCATTTTTTAAAATCAGCAGGATGCGGTTCTGCGACATATTGAGCGGATAGCGATGGCGCAGGATGTGTCCGCACCGTCTCATCCGTCCCATCAATTCAATATCGGTAGGAATGGGAATCCCTCCTTTGCTTATCGATAACAGTATTATTATACCACTTTCCAGTCCGAAAAGTCAAGGGGTTCTGTCAGAATGAGCGGAAATTGTGTCCGATTCGCAGAAAATGCCGTCAAGCTCCGCGGTTCGGCAGACGATATGGGGGAATCGCTGTCCCCGTTTTGACGGATCTGCGACAAAATACCGCTTTTTCGACTGCTCCATGACGATGCGGCGAAGCACCGTCTCCGATTCCGACCAGTCGCTGACAAACTCCTCGTCGAAGCCGGCGCTGGAGAAAAACATGGCGTCGAAATACACCCGCCGTACCGTTTCGGCAGCCGCCGCGCCCACATAGGCTTGGGATTCGGCAAACAGCTCGCCGCCGGTGCTGATCGTGCGGATGCGTACCTCCGACAGCCGCAGAGCCGTATCCGCACCGTTTGTGTAGACTGTCAGCCCACTTTTTCCGGCGAGATGGGGGATCATATACTGCACGGTGGTGGATTCGTCGATGAAGATGGTGCTGTCCGGCACGACAGCCTGTGCCGCCATGGCCGCCGCCGATGCCTTTTCCGGCTGATTGTGCTGTCGGCGGACGAAAATGGGTGGCCGCAGTGTCATCACCGATTCCGCACCTCCGTGACGGCGGCGGATGAGTCCCTCCGCTTCCAGTCTCGCAAGGCTTCGGCGGACGGTGGACGGGCTGGTGTAGATCTTTTCCGCCAGTGCGCCGATCGTCATATACCCCGCCGCTCCGATGAGCCGCAGGATCTCTTCATCCCGATTGTTTTTTATCATAACGTCTCCTATCTGCGCATATGAGCAGAATTCTGACGCATTTTGCCCATTTAAAATGAAACTGTGCCAAGTTTTCCGCCAGCTATTGCTTTTTCTGCGCATTTATAGTATAATGATAACACAAAATAACGGTCAAGTCAAGACCGAAAAGGAGAAAATTATGTACATCGAAGTTGCCGCCCATCAGGGCAATATCGCGGCGTATCCCCACAACACCATGCCCGCATTCCGCTCCGTCTATGAGATCGGCGCGGACATGATCGAGCTGGATCTGCACATGACAAAGGACGGCGAGATCGTCATCATCCACGACGGCACGCTGGACCGCACCACTGACAAAACCGGCACCATCAGCGAAATGACGCTGGAAGAAGTGCGCATGGCCGACGCAGGTATCAAGCGTGGCGAGAAATTCCGCGGCACGAAGATCCCCACCCTCACCGAATTCTGCGAGATGGCGGTGCAGATGGATAGCAAGATGCAGTTTAACTTTGAATTCAAGGATTATATCCGAAATCTCGGCGATTTTGCCAAGGTCTGCGCGGATACGATCATCGCCACGGTGGATTCCTACGGCCTGTGGGAGCGCAGCTTTGTGAACAGCTTCGACGGCGCACTGCTCCGCTATATCGAGGAAAAATACGACGGCCGCTTCCGTCTCCATGGCTTCTACCCCTATGGAATCCTCGGCGAGATCCGTCCGGAAAAGCTTCATTGTGCCTGCCTGTGGAAGTACAACAATCCCGACGGCACGCCCGCATTTGAAGGCCCGGTCAATCCCAAGGCGGATTTCGATGCCCTCATCGCCGACGGTGTTGAGCCGTGGGTGGGCGCGTCCATCCGCACCATCGAGGATATGTCCCTTGCCGCAAGCTATGGAGCAAAACTCATCACCTCCAATGAGCCGGCGTTCATGATGAGCGAGCTTGCGCGGGTGGGACTGCGCAGAAAGGAGCAGAACTGATGGCGAAGGTATTTGCATTTGATCTTGACGGCACGCTGACCCAGCACAAAACGCCGCTGGATGACAAAAACCGTGCCATTCTCGAAAAGCTGGCGGAAAAATACACGCTTATCATGGTGGGCGCAGGGGCTTGTATGCGCATCCACAAGCAGATGGGCGGATTTCCCATGGATGTGATCGGCAACTACGGAATGCAGTACGCGCGCTATGAAAACGGCGCGCTCACCATGGTGCGCGACGATGTGTGCCCCTGCGCCGACAAAGCTGCCATCGAGAAAAAAGTCACGCTTCTCCGGGAAAAATACGGCTTCACTGAGTTCGCCGGCGACAATGTGGAATACCACGACTCCGGCTGCATCACCTTCCCCATCCTCGGCACAAAGGCGGTGCAGGCGGACAAGCTGGCCTTTGATCCCGACCGCAAGAAGCGCCGCGCCTTCTACGGGGAGGTCTGCGCGCTGTTCCCCGATTACAATGTATTCGTCGGCGGCTCGTCCTCCTTCGATATGGCGCCGAAGCCCTTCGATAAATATTACGCCCTCGACCGCTACTGCCGGGAGAATGGCCTTTCCCACAGCGATGTGATCTACGTGGGCGACGATTATGGTCTTGGCGGCAACGATGAATCGGTCTACCGTTCCGATTTCCGCTTCCTCTGCACCGATGATTACACCCGGCTTGATGAAATCCTCGCACCGTGGCTGGACGAATCTGTGCCGGACATCGCGGGACTTCTCGGCACGAAATCCGACTGTGCCTGCGGTGTGACACACACCTGCACCATCGAAAAGGTGGTCATCCGTCACGGCGCGACAAACGAGCTTCCCGCCATGTGCGCCGATTATCGGAACATCCTGCTGGTGTGCGATGACAATACCCGCCGTGTCTGCGGCGACAAGGTGGATGCCCTGCTTTCGGATAAGATCGGGGCGCGGATCACCTTCGACGGATCATCCTTCGTTGTACCAAACGAGGAGAGCGTTGCCCGGATCGAGGCGCAGATCACCGAAACCACCGATCTCGTCATCGGTGTCGGCTCGGGCGTCATCAACGATCTGTGCAAATATGTGAGCCATGCCCATTCTCTGCCCTATTTCATCGTGGCCACCGCACCGTCCATGGACGGCTACGCATCCAAAGGCGCGGCTATGCTGCTTGACAATATGAAAGTCACCCCCACCGCGCACGTTCCCACGGCCATTATCGCCGACACGGAGGTGCTTCGGGATGCGCCCATGGAAATGCTCCGGGCGGGCTACGGCGACATCATCGGCAAATACAGCTGCCTCAACGACTGGCGGCTGGGGCATCTTGTAAACGGCGAGCCGTTCTGCGATTTCATCTACAAGCTCACCTTCGATACGGTGAAAAGTGTAGCCGGCAAAGGCGCGGCCATCGTCTCCCGGGATGAGGCAAGCGTGGCCGAGCTGATGCGGGCGCTGGTCATCATCGGTGTCGCCATGGCGTATATGGGCAATTCCCGTCCCGGCTCCGGCAGTGAGCATCATCTCTCCCACTATTTTGAGGTGACGGGACTGCTGCGGGATGAGCCCTATTTCTGCCACGGCGTGGATGTGGCCTACTCCACCGTGGAGACGGCGAAGATCCGTCAGTCGCTGCTTGCCATCGATATGCCGGAAGCGAAGCCCTTCGATCATGCAGAGTGGGAAGCGAACATCCGCCGCATCTACGGAAAAGCCGCCGACAGCGTGATCGCCCTGCAGGAGAAGTTGGGGTGGATCTACGAGGATAAGCTGCCCGTTTACCGTGAAAAATGGGACAAAATCCGCGCACTTTTAGCCGAATCGCCGACGCCGGATGAGGTTCTGGCCATGCTTGATTCGGTGGGGCTTGATATGGCGGAATATTTCGCCGAATATTCGGAAGAAAAGCGTGCGGATGCCCTCCGTTACGCCAAGGATTTCAAGGATCGCTACTCCGTTCTGTGGATGGCGGAGCAGGTACAGTAAAGGAAAAGCTGACGCATTTCGGTGCGTCAGCTTTGTTTTATTTTGTTCCGAATGCGGCTTCCATCCGCGCCAGTGCTTCCTTGATCTGCTCGTATTTTGATGCATAACAGATGCGGATATAGCCTTCACCAAGCGGCCCGAAGGCACTGCCGGGGGATGTGACAACGTGGGTCTTTTCGAGAATGTACTCCGCTGTTTCGGTGGATGACATTCCGAACGCCGTGATGTTCGGGAAGACATAGAATGCCCCCTTCGGCTTGTGGCAGGAGAAACCCTTGATGCGGTCGAGGCCGTCCACGATGAGGTGGCGGCTTCGGTCGTAATACTCCACCATCTCTCTGACATCCGCCTCGCCGTGGTAAATCGCTTCTACTGCCGCCAGCTGCATGGGTTCGGGCACGCTGGCGATCATATTCTCGTGAAGCTTCACCAGATTTGCCATGATCGTTTCGTTTGCGCAGATGTAGCCCACGCGGAAGCCGGTCATGGCGAAAGTTTTGGAGAGACTGTTGATGGTCAACACATAATCCTGAAGACCGGGGATGGATGCGAGACTCTTTTGCGAAAAGCCGTCATACACCAGCTTTTCGTAAGGCTCGTCGGAGATGACGAACAGCTTGTACTTTTTCACCAGCTCAGCGATGCCCAGAAGATCCTCATAATCCAGCACGCCGCCGGTGGGATTGGAGGGGGAATTGATGATAATAAGCTTGGTTTTGTCAGTGATCAGCGGCTCGATTTTGTCCGCCGTCATCTTGAAGTCGCAGGATTCGTCCACCTTGGCAAACACCGCCTTGGCGTTCACCATGTCGATCTGCCCCATGTAATCCGGCCAGTTGGGGCCTTGCAAAATCACCTCATCGCCGGGATTCACCAGTGTGACCATGGCCAGCATCAGTGCCTGCGTTGCACCGGCGGTGACGATAAGATTCTTGTCCGGATCGCATTCGATGCCGTTTTCCTTCTTTAGGAAACCTCGAAAATTTAGGTTCCAGTATTAGAATTTGCGATTCAACGACAAAAAATGAAACAGAAGCGGCGAATCGCGTACCGACCTCGAATTTCATGTGTGAATCGGGGTGGAAAGCCCC
>SVSO01000199.1 GCA_015064195.1 Oscillospiraceae bacterium | reverse complement strand
CACGTCCGCATCGGTTTCGGTCACATCAACGACAAGCGCCGCGTCGGCCTCCGCCGCCACAGTAAGATCAAGCTCGTCCGCCACCAGCGCGATGGCATCCATCAGCGCCCCGGCATGAAGAAAACAGCATTTCATGGAAGAACCTCCTTAAAATAATAATCATTTACGCGTCGTAAGCATCCAGCGCCTGCGCGAGGTCGGCGAGGAGCGTATCCACGTTTTCAAGTCCCACATGAATGCGCACGAGATTGCCGCGCTCCGGCGTGCCGACGTAGATCGCCAGGCTCTCGAAGCCGC
This sequence comes from Oscillospiraceae bacterium, assembly GCA_015064195.1. The sequence goes on along the minus strand of SVSO01000199.1, from coordinate 5,366 downwards.
CCCAGCTGCAGCCGTTCTGGAAATAGTGGAGCTTGCCCACCAGACGCTTCGCGTCGTCTGCGCTGCCCTTCGGGATGAAGCTCATGAGGCCGTTCTGACCGGTGAGATACTTCTTATAAAGCTCCGGCTGATCGTAGGTTGCCGAGCCGGGATAGAAAACCTTCTCCACCTTGGGATGGTTTTCAAGGAACGCCGCCACCTTGCGTGCGCTCTCGGCATGCTGCTTTATGCGCAGCGGCATGGTGCGCAGGCCGCGGATGAGCAGCCACGCCTGATGCGGATCCATCGTCGCGCCGATGAGCGCGCGCTCGTTGTTCTGGATGGATTCGATGATCTCGCGTCTGGCGATCAACGCGCCGCCCATGATGTCGCTGTGACCGCCCATGTATTTGGTGACGGTGTGACAGACGATGTCGATGCCGTAGGAAAGCGGCTGCTGATGAAGGGGCGTTGCGTAGGTGTTGTCGATCATCGTGCCGATGCCGTGCTCCTTTGCGATCTCGGCGATGGCAGCGATATCCTGCATGCGCATGATGAGGGAGGAGGGGCTTTCGAGGCAGATGAGGCGGGTTTCGGGGCGGATGGCGCGGCGGATCTCCTCCACATCGCCGCCATCCACCAGCGTGTGCGTGATGTTAAACCGCTCGGCGAGATAGCCCTTCACAAAGCTGAGCGTGCAGCCGTAGGAGGAATCCACGATCACGATGTGGCAGCCTGCGCGGACATAATGGAGAATTGCCGCCATCAGCGCACCAACGCCGCTTCCGAAGCAGAGCGCGCCGTCACCGCCTTCCAGCGCGGCGATCTTGCGCTCGGCGATCTCGACGGTGGGGTTGGACGTACGGCTATAGGCGTAGGGCTGATCGGTGATGCCGTTCACCTCGGTGGGCTGAACGAAGAGAGAATTCTGGAACAGCGGCGGGACGATGGCACCCTCGAAACGCGCGTAATCGTCGCCGAGGTGCGCGCAGATATCCTCCGGCGTTTTGTATGTGCGGTCATGATCGGTAAGAAAAGCCATGATGAAGCCTCCAGTGTAGATTATGGTAACAATATTATACTCCAAGCGCCGTGTGAAGTCAAGAGGTGCGGTCAAGAAATAAATCTGAAAGAATTTTCAAAAACCCCTTGACAAATGCGTTTGGTTGTGATATAATATTATCTGTTGAAACGATGCTGGTGTGGCTCAATGGCAGAGCAGCTGATTTGTAATCAGCAGGTTGATGGTTCGACTCCGTTCACCAGCTCCAGTTATATGGGAGCGTTCCCGAGCGGCCAAAGGGGGCAGACTGTAAATCTGTTGTCAGTGACTTCGGTGGTCCGAATCCACCCGCTCCCACCAATACAAAAGGACAGCGACAGCTGTCCTTTTGTATTGGTGGGATCCGGTGATTGAGAATCAGCATTCGAGAATGTAGCTGAAGGCCGCCTGAGCGCTGCCGAACAATTTTTGTCCGTGTCGGCAGAATCCACGGGAGCGGACGTGCCGCAGGATGCTAAAAGCGAGATTAATAAAATGACGGAAAAACTGCGCTTCATGAAAAATCTCCTTTCCGGTACTTGACAAATTCAGGTGATTTGCGATATAATAATAATGAGCTCATACTACTATTATACCGACTTTGACCGGTCTTGTCTATAGCAAAAAACGATGGAATCCGGTGTAAAAGCGAGATTGGAGAAAACCATGTACGATGCGGAAGCGAAGATCCTGAGCTGCGGGATCGCGGAGAACGGAAGCTGCGGAAAGGGCCGGTACTGGCCGTGCTTTGACCGGTTTGAACGTCAGCGGCTGTATTATGTCATGTCCTCTCAGGCTGTTTTTTTAGACGGCATCCGGGAGTATCCGCTGAAGCCGGGGCATCTCTATCTCTTTCCGTGTAATCTGGAATTTGTGGTGCGGCAGGAGAGCGATGAGCGGATGAACCTGCTGTTTTTTGACTTCATCACCACCCCGCTGATCGTCTCCGATAAGCCCTACGAGCTGGCCGTCAGCCGCGGCACGGCGCTTTACGGTCTCATTGAAACGCTGGCCGCGCTGTTCTGCGAGCATTCGGACGATCATCCCGTCTGGTGGTTTCTGCGCAATGACGGGGGCGACTGGCCGGTACAGCGGATGGTGCGGGAGCTGTTTGGCGCACTGCTCATCCGTGTCAGCGAGCTGTGCCGGATCTCCTACCGCAATTCGCCGAAGATCCAGCAGTCGGTGGAGTACATCAACGCCCATTATCACGAACCGCTGAGCGTTGCGGAGCTGGCGGATCGGCTGTTCCTCTGCAAGGATCATTACACAAGGCTGTTCCGGGAATATATGCATCTCACGCCCCACCAGTATATCGTGGCACTGCGGATCAATGAGGCGCGGCAGCTGCTGCAGGGCGGTGCAACCTATGAAGCGGCTGCCCACGCGGTGGGCTTTGACAGCGGCTCCTCGCTCCATCGCTGTCTGCAGAAAAAATCCGCGTATCGACAATAAAAATTTCACCCGACGGTTATACCGCCGGGTGAAGCATTTATGCATTGTAATCATACTTGCAGAAGGGGCATTTGGGATAATCCATGTCGTGGGAACGACCGCAGGCGGGGCATCTCACCTGCGCGATCCCGCCGCCTTGCGGAACGTCCGTGTCGTGGCGGAACAGCTCGATGTGGCCGCATTCGGGACAGCAGTGGATCTCCACCTCGAAGGATTCCACCCGATTTTCGTGCACATAGGAGATGGGCAGCAGCGGATCCACATCCCGCGTCAGCAGGGAAGTGGTGCGGATGTGGGAGAGCGGCGTGTGACACCGCAGACAGAGCTTTCTCATGACAGCCTCCTCAGAATTTCTTGCTCAGCAGGGCTTTTTCCGTGGATTCGATGGCGGATGTGGCCGCCTCGCCTTTGCGGAATACCAGATAAAAGTAAAGGGAATCCACGATGGCCAGCTGAGCGATGCGGGAGTTGAGGGCGAGGATGGAATATTTCGTCTCGTCGGAAACCGTCTGCAGCACGATGTCGCTCACCTTGAGGATGGGCGATTTGCCGTAGTTTGTGATGGCGATGGTGACAGCTCCCCGCTCACGGGCGATTCTCAGCGCGTCCACGATGTCCCGGGATGAGCCGGAATGGGAGATGCCAATGGCAACATCGCCCGCGGACAGATGGGATGCGGCGATGGCCTGCATATGATTGTCCGTGTAGGCGACCGCATTGCAGCCGGCGCGCAGGAATTTGTGGCTCATGTCCACCGCCACCGATGCGGAATTGCCGAGACCCATGGTGATCACCTTGTCCGCGGCGAGGATCCTGTCCGCCGCATCCGACAGGGATTCGGGATTCAGCACCTTTTTTGTCCGCTCCAGCGAGCAGTAGATGTCGTTGCACACCTTCTCGAACATCTCAAAGGAGTTGTCATCCGGCGAGATGCTTTCGCTCACATCCCGGGCATTGTCCTCCCGGGCAAGGGAAATCTTCAGCGCCTGATAGCCCTCAAAGCCCAGCCGTCTGGCAAAGCGGACAATGGTCGCTTCGCTGCATTGGCATTCGTCGGCCAGCTCGCTGATGGAGAGAGGGATGATCTTGCCGGGATTCTGGATGATCCAGTCGGCGATCTTTTTCTCCGCCCGACCCATTTCGTTGTATAAAATTTTGATCTGCAGTGAGGTGCGTTCCATTATGCTTCTCCATTTCTGTTGATGTCGTACTTATTATTATATACAATTTTTTGCCGTCTGTCAAGTGAGGACGGCGGATTTTGTGCATCTATACAATATTGCGCCGGAGGGGCACTTTTTTTGAAAAACTACTTGAAAATATTTTTGAAATTTGCTATAATAGTCTGTGAAAGGATTTTCAAAAAAGAAAATTAACTTCAAAATTTCCATATGAAAGGATGAACCATCATGATGAATTTCAAGCTGAAGATCGGACTTGTGCCGGAACGCCGCTGGCTGGCGGATGCGGCTACCAGAAAGGGTATTTTCCAGCCCCTCTATGCACAGGAAAACAAGGATCACATTATCTCTTATATTAAGGAAAATTTCTCCGACGAAAATACCACCTTCACCGATCTGGAATGGCTCAACGATGAGGGCCTGCTCCATGAAAACGGCGACGTGAACAAGGTCGTGGATTACCTCAAGGCCGAGAAGGTTGACGCGATCATGATCATCAACTGCAACTTCGGCAACGAGGATGCGGCGGCGAGAGTTGCACGGGCCATGGGCGTGCCGGTGCTGCTGTGGGGCCCCCGGGATACCCGCCTCACCCCCGACGGTATGCGCTACACCGATGCACAGTGCGGCCTGTTCGCCATCTCCGAGGCAATGCACCGTTCTCACGTGCCCTTCTCCTACATCGAAAACTGCAATGTGGAGGATAAGCCCTTTACCGACGGCATGAATCAGTTCCTGTCCGTGGTTTCCATGGTCAAAAACTTCAAGGGTATGCGCATCGTGCAGGTCGGCACCCGCGTCAAGCCCTTCAAGAGCGTCATGTTCAACGAGATGGAGCTGATGGAAAAGTTCGGCATCGACGTAACGCCCATTAACATGGCGGAAGCTCTGAACAAGCTGAACAAAATTTATGCTGAGAGAAAAGACGAGCTGGTCGCTCTCGCTGAGGATACCAAAAAGAAGATCGACTGCTCCTCCGTGGATGACGAGACGCTCATCAAGCTCATGACCTTCGTGCCCTTCTATAAGGAACTGTACGAGGAGAACGACTGCGCCATCATCTCCACCGAGTGCTGGACGGCAATGAACCCCGGCTTCGGCGTTGCTCCCTGCCTCGCCATGACCCTGCTTAACGATATGGGCTACCTCATCACCTGCGAATCCGACGTCTGCGGCGCGGTCTCCATGGCTATGCTGTATGCGGCAGGCCGCGGCAAGAAGCTGCCCGCATTCGGCGAATTCACCTGCCGCAATCCCGAGAATGATAACTCCGAGCTGCTGTGGCACTGCGGCCCGTTCCCGTATTCCCTCAAGAAGGAAGGCTGCAACGCGTACCTGTACAACACCAAGCCCTGCTTCCGTCTGGCAGACGGCGACTGGACGATCGCACGCTTCCAGGGGCAGGGCGGCAAGTATACCTTCCTCGGCGGCAACTTCAAAACAACAGAAGGTCCGCACACCTTCGGCACGTATATGTGGGCGGATTTCGTCAACCTCCCCAAGGTGGAGCGCAAGGTCATCGAAGGCCCGTACATTCATCATATGGCCGAGATCCAGGGAAGCTATGCGGATACGATCAAGGAATTCTGCAAGTTTATTCCCGAGCTTGAGTTCGACGATCTGTATAACTAAGCGCAGGGGCGCTGCCCCTGCGACCCCGGTCGGGGGCGGAAACCATCTCAAACGCCGAAGTTTTCCGCCCCCGACAC
>SVSO01000198.1 GCA_015064195.1 Oscillospiraceae bacterium | reverse complement strand
TATCTCAACGTGATCGGCGGACTGCATATCGACGAGCCGGCGGCGGATCTGGCAGTGGCCATGGCGCTCATTTCCTCCATCAAGGATGAAGCGGTGGCGGATGATCTCATCGCCATCGGAGAGATCGGCCTTGCGGGCGAAGTGCGGGCGGTGCAGAATTTTGATCAGCGGGTATCAGAGGCGGTGCGTCTCGGATTCACGCGCATCATTGTGCCGGAGCGCAATCTGGAAATGCGCAGAAAAACCGGCAAAAGCCTGCACTATGACGGCGCTGCCATCGTGCCGGTGAAGAGCATTTTCGACCAGATCAACTGGACGGGCGAAGGAAAAAATACGGAGGAGATTTGACAGTATGATGAAGACACTGATACTCAACGGATCCACGCGAACGGACGGCGACACGGCTGCACTGCTGAACGCTTTTCTCGAAAAGCTGGAGGGCGAAGTAAAAATGGTGACGCAGGATTGGGACATCACGCCCTGTCAGGACTGCCGCTGGTGTGAGCATAACAGCGGATGCTGTATCAACGACAGGATGCAGGAGGTGTACCGCTATCTTGACGAATGCGATAACGTGGTGGTGGCATCGCCGGTGTGGTTTTCATCCCTGTCCGGCGTGGCACTCAACATCGCCAGCCGCCTGCAGACCCGATACAAGTCGCACATTCGGGACGGTCAGCCACTGCCTGACAAAAACGGCGTAATCTTTCTCGTCGGCGCACGTCCCAGCACCGACACCGTGGTGGAAAAATCCGCCAAGCTCATTCTGCGCTATATGAATGTGCGCCGGCCCATCATCGGCATCATCCGCTCCATGAACACCGACCGCGTTCCGGCGGCCGAGGATGAAGCGGCACTCCGCGAAGCACGGCTCGCGGCGATACGCCTGAACGATGAATACAAAAACAGGATGGACTTGTAAGTCCATCCTGCTTTTTTTCGAGGATTCAACAAGGAATTCGGCCTTAGCCGAGGATTCCACAAGGAATTCGGCCTTAGCCGAATTCCTTGTTGGGATAGCCGAAGAATACGAGCTTTTTGCCGTCCGGTGAAATGGGCGCACTGCCGATGGAATCCGGCGATCCCATGAACCGCACCAGCACCTGTCCACAGCGCACCAGCTCACAGTAGCCGATGCCGTCGGAAAGCTCCGAGGTGAAGCGGAGGGTGAGATCATGCGCCGCCGTCGGGATCTCGCCGTCCCATGGCGCGATCATGCCCCGATCCGTGCAGATCTTCCACCAGCGTCCGTCCCGCCGGAACACAATGCCGTCCTCCGTAAATGAGGGCAAGGATGCCGCGAATCCGAATTCCGCCAGCCGGATCTCATGCCCGGTCTCCATGTCGAGAATGTTCAGAAATGACCGCATTACCGACCCTCGATGATGTAGAAAAAGGGGCTTGTGGGGGAGTTGACCATCTTGAAGGAGGCCACGGTGTAACGCCGCCGGTCAAGCTTCGCCAGCCGCTCGTTGACAAGCCGGCCTTCCACCTCGCCCTCCGCGTGACCGGGATAGACGGCGATGAGAATGATGGCATCCTCCGCCATCAGCTCGATTGCCGCATCGATGGCCATCAGCGTGGTCTCGTGCATGGTGGTGATGGTTTTGTCGCTTCCGGGCAGATAACCCAGATTGAACATTCCCGCCTTGACTTTTTCATGGACGAATTCCTTCACCCGATGATGGGATGCGCAGAAAAGCGTGTAGTTGTCCGCGCAGCCGGCGGCAGTCAGGTTCTTTTTCGTGGAATTCAGCGCCGCCATCTGGATGTCAAATGCGTACACGCGGCCGGATTCCCCCACGGTTTTGGAGAGAAACTCCGTATCGTGACCGTTGCCCATGGTGTAATCCACGGCCACGTCACCCTCCTTCAGATGCTGGAGGATGAAATATTTGTGCATATCAAGTAAATCTACCATAGTTAATTTCCTGTCGTAGTGATGGTTTGGACGAAATCAGTGGAAATGCCGAGCATATCCGCAAAAACGTCCAGCTGCATATAAAGCTCGCCGTCATAGATCAGCTCCCGGCTGAAGGCCGTGACCGCTTTGGATTTTCCGCCCGGGAATCCGCTGTAATGGGTGAGAATCCGCGCTTTTGGCGTGACTTTTTCGCCGTTCACATAAAGGGTAAACCTCTCGGCATCGGAGAAGCTGGTGCGGTAAATGGTGTCATCGCCGCTTTGTGCGGGCCTTGATGTGATCTGCGCCGCATCCACGGAAAACTCCGCCGGAAGGGTCACATGAATGTCATCGCCGCGCACCTCATAGGCCACGCCGAGCAGCTCCAGCGATGCAAACAGCGGCAGATAAACGCTGAGCGCATCCTCCACGGACTGATTCATGTTGGCAAAATTCACCGAATCGGTGACAATGCGCAGAAGCTTGCGGTCAGGCAGTGAGACGGTTGTGCCGTCAACGGTCAGCGAAAAGGGGACGACCTCCGCGCTCTGCAGGGAGAGGCCGGTGGTTTCCGGGGAGAAGAACAGGGGCAGGGGAATGCCGAACAGGGGCTTGTCAAAATCGCCCGGCAGCTGGACAAAGGTGCCCTCCGCCGGAATCTTGCCGAAAATGTCCTCGTACAGCGTGATGCCTTCATCCGTCAGGCAAAAGAGCGCGGTGAAGGAGAGGTTTGTCATGTACTGGCGGGACAGACGGGCGATGGTGAAATCGTCGGTCTGCAGATTCTGCGGATTCCGGATGCTCCGCACACCGCCAGCGTGATAGGGATAATAATAGCTGAACAGATACAGCTCATTTGCCAGCTCATAGGGTGAATCGTAGGAAAATTCCACGCCGTAGTAGCGATTGCCGTCCACGTATCCCAGCGCGCGCAGGAGCATGGTGACGTACATCTGCGCGCTTACGGTCATGGACGAGCCGAATTCCGTGTCGCTGATGCCGTTGGTCACGCCGTTCTGATACGCCCAGCCGATGTAAGGCGATGCCCATTCGGGAACGTCGGAGAAGGGATGGGGAAGGTTTTCCGCCAAAGCTTCCTCCTCCGCGTCAAGCAGGCGGACGATCATGGTGACTGCCTCCGCGCGGGTGGCTTCACGGGGAAGCTCAAAGCCCACATCCGTTCCGCGGAACAGTCCCAGTGCGTACAATCGGTTCGGCGCGTAGTCGTAATCGGTGTAGTATGGTTCATCCGCCGTAATCGGCACAGCAAGCAGTGCGCCGACCAAAAGTGCAGAAAGCAGTTTTTTCATGTGTCCTCCTTTATTTTTTACCAGTTTTTCTTTGTCAGCCACGCTTCCTCGCGGCAGACTTCTTCGATGGGGGTGCCCATGGGAGCGGGGATCTTGCCGGCCATCAGCTCGTCGAAGTTGCGGCGGAAATCAGCCGCACACAGCCGATCGCGGGTGATGGTCTTGGGGCAGCCGTAGCTGATCTCATACATCCATGGGCCGGTATAACCGCCGCCTGTCAGGATGTCGATGAGCTTTTGCCAGTCGATGACGCCTTCACCGGGCAGCCAATGCCGCTCGTTCAGGCCGTCGTAATCGGAAACATGGATCGAAACCATGCGATGAACGCAGGCTTTTGCGTATTCGCAGGGATCTTCCAGCAGCGGGTGGTTGGTGTCAAAGACCCAGCCGAGCCGTGAATCGCATTCCAGCATCTCCAGCATCTCAGAATGGCGATTGCCAAGGCCAGTGCGCACCATATTTTCCACCGCCAGCGTCATGCCGGCGCGGGATGCGGCTTCGGTAAGCTCTGCCAGCGATTCCACGGCATAGGCGATGCGCGTTTCCCGTGCAAGCTCCGCCTCCGCAAGTCCGCTTGACGGATGCACCACGGCGATCTTCACACCGGCATCTCCGGCGCGGGCGATCTCACGCTTGTGCGCTTCCACGGCATAGCGGCGGATCTCCGGATCTTTGGAGGAAATATTCGCCTTTTCCGCCGGATAGAAGGGCAGATGCACCGACCACAGTACAACGCCTGTCTCACGGGCATCCTTTTCCACCTGCTTCCAGTCAAGCTCGGCGAGAACGGCAGGCTTCAGCGAAACCTCCATGTGTGTCGCACCGGCGGCGATGTATTCCTCCATCAGCTCCCGGGAAGCTGTTCCGCAGCAGCAGGAGGAAAGGCCCAGCGGCCATTTTGCAGCATTCATTGTATAAACCTCTTATTTGATGTAGGCCGTTGCGAGGCATTCTTCCATGTTCGGCGTGCCGATAACGGTAAGCGGCTTCTTCGCGACGCATTCCTCGTAGTTGCGGCGGAAATCCGCGAAGGTCAGCTCGCGCGGACGGCTGATGGACTTGGGCGTTTTGAGGCCAAGCTCATAGAGCCACGGGCCGTTGTACTCGATTTCCTCCAGTACGGAGACAAGCTCCACCCAGTCGGTCTTTCCTTCGCCGGGCAACCAGTGGCGCTCGTTGGTGAAATCGTAGTCGGAAACGTGCAGAGTGACGATCTTGTCGCCGATGGCGCGGACGAAATCCACATTCTTCTGCTCGAGCAGATGGTTGGTGTCGAAGCAGCAGCGCAGACGGGGATCGGCCGAAAGGAGCTTCAGCATATCGTCGGAGCAGTTGCCGATGCAGGTGCGGGGAAGATCCTCGACTGCGACGGTAACGCCGGCTCTTGCGCCGATTTCTGCCAGCTCCATGAGGCTCTGCTGGGAAGATTTGAGCAGCGCATCGCGAACCTCGGGCTTGTTCGGCTCGCCGCTGGGATGAAGAACGACCAGCTTAACGCCGATGTCAGCGCCCTTCAGCATCCAATCGCTCAGCTGTGCGACGGTGGCCTTGCGGAACGCCTCGTCGGGGGTAGCAACGAGAAGGTCGTGGAAGGGAGCGAAGGGGAGGTGGAAGGACCACAGCTCGATACCGGCTGCATCCGCATCCTCTTTTACCTGCTTGAAGTTGAGCTTGTCAGCTGTTTCTTTCCAGCCGCAGGAAATTTCAATGCATTCGATGCCGGCGGCCTTCAGTGCTTCAAAATCCTTGCGTACAAAGGGCTCCTTAAAGTTGATGGACATTCCGGCTTTCCAGTTCATTGCATTTGTCATGTTTATGTCTCCTTATATTAAATCAAGACGGGGAAAACCGCAGCGCGGCTTTCCCCGAAAAATCAAAATTTGATAACCTGACCAAGCTCAGCCGACTTGAATGCCGCTTCCATGACCTTCATGTCGAGCATCATCTGCTCATGGGTCACAAGCTGGGTTTCGATGCCGTCGATGGCCTTCACGAAGTTGCGGTAGTAATCGTGAACATCCGATACGGGGCGGTCGATCTCGTAAGAATCCGTGGTGATCTCATCGCGGGGTGCCATGGTCTTGGTAAGACCTGCGGCAGTTTCCACCGGGATAACGTCGGATTCGTGCCAAGCCTTGCATTTTACGACCTTGCAGTTTTCACGCCAGTCGGAGATAAGTGCCGTTCCCTTGCGGCCCTGCATATAGAAACGGGGCAGGGGAATAAAGTTGTAGGTGCCAAGCTCGATGTACGCACGGCAGCCGTTCTTGAAGATCAGCTCCAGCTTGAAGCCGTCGTCAACCTCGGTGTTGGTGAGATGATCGAGGCGGCAGAATACGGTGTCGATCTCGGAGGGAATGATCTGCAGGATCTGGTCGATCAGATGGATGCCCCAGTCGTAGATCATGCCGCCGCCGTACTCCTTCATGCCGCGCCAGTCGGAGGGAATGCCGCGGGAACCGTG
>SVSO01000197.1 GCA_015064195.1 Oscillospiraceae bacterium | reverse complement strand
TCAACAAGGACATTCTTGAGGACTATAAGCTGGAATCTCCTTACGATCTGGTGCGATCCGGCAAGTGGACCATCGACAAAATGGCGGAGATGGCGACGGGTGTTTCCTCTGATCTCAACGGCGATTCTCAGCTGACGGTGGATGACCAGTGGGGCATGGCGATGCAGGCGACTACAGCAGGTCTTCCCATGTTCTACGGCGCAGGACTGCAGGGCGCGGAGATCGTGGACGGTGTACCGCAGATCACGCTGAGCAGTGTGCGTGCCAGCGATGTTTTTGATAAGATCGCCGCAACGCTGTCCGATACGAGCACCTATTTTATCGGTGCAGATGCAGATGCGAAGCTTATCTTCTCGGAGGGCAGATCACTGTTCTACGCGGAGGTCGTGGGCGTTTCCGAAGCACTGCGTGAATCCGATGTCGATTTCGGCCTGATCCCCGCACCGAAGTACGATGAGCAGCAGGAATTCTACCGTGCATATGCGGACAGCTGGTGCATCAGCCCGGCAGTCATTCCGTCTACCGCCAAGGATGTTGAACGTTCCGGTTTTGTTCTGCAGATCATGTCGGAAGCTTCCACCGATACGACCCGCGCGGCGTATTACGATATCGTGCTGACCAGCAAAGCTCTGCGCGATGAGGAATCGGGCGAGATGCTGGATATCATCTTCGATAACTTCACGCTGGACAACTGCGATATCTATCAGTGGGGCAATATCATCAATGTTATCCGCGACACCTTCAATCGTTCAAGCACCAACAATCTGGCAACGATCCTTGCGGCAAACACCTCCGCACTTCAGGCGGCCATCGATCGCACCTTGACTGCGTTCGACACAATGGAATAAAACTCTGAAGGGACTGCTATTGCAGTCCCTCAGCTTTTATGCGCAGGAATTCCCATTCCAAAATCCACCCGCGGGCAAAATCGGCGGAGCGGTCAGTACCCATGAGCGTGTCGAATGCGGCCAGCGGATAATCTGTCGGCGCGACGAGGGCGAATTCCGGCAGGCCATGGGAGGTGTCGCGGTTCCAGATGACGAATTCCTCAAATGCGCCTCTGGTGCGGATATTACCGATGGCCGCATATTCGGTATTTGAAATGCGATAGGTCAGCGAGCCGGCGGCTGAGCCGATGTCGGAATCGTCCCATGCGATGGGGAGCAGTGCCTGCATATCCTCACGCTCCCGGAAGCTGTCGTTTATGCCCTCGATGACGATATTTCCCCGGAAACGCCGTTTCTCCTGCCCGATGTAGGTGTCAAGCCTGCCGGTGATCCACACGGTTGTCTCGGATACGCTCCCGTCTGTCACCAGAAGTGCGGTGCGCTCGAATGCGATCTCCTGCCCGAAGGGAAGCCGGCGGATGACCGTGACATACAGCAGCACCGCCATGCCGACGAGGATGAGGATCGCCGTGACAAGCTCCCGCCGCCGTCTGCGTTTTTTCTCCAATCGCTCCACCAATGCAAGGTCATCGTCGCTGAAGTTCATTTCCATGATTCGTTCTCCTTTGTCAATCGTTTTTTCGCCCGGTGAAAGGTGACGCGGGCACGCACCTCACTGATATGCAGCTCTGCCGCGATGTCGGCAAAGCTCATGCCGTCTGTCCGCATCCGCACGATATCCCGCATGACCGGCGGAAGCGCGTCGATGGCGGCTGACAGATTTTTTGCGCGCTCTTTTATGATGATAAGCTCGTCCATGTCAAGCGGATCGGCCGGCTCGTCATCGGGAAGTGTGCCGCATTGCTTGCGCTCGTAGTATTTGTACAGCGTGTGCTTGGCGATGGCACACAGCCAGACGGAGATTTTGCAGCTGCCGTCGTAGCGTCCGAGGGATGCCAGTGCCCGGCAGAAGGTCTCCTGCGTCAGTTCTTCTGTCAGCGCCCGGTCGCGGCATTTGCTGTAAAGAAAGCCTTCCACGATGGATACATTTTCGTTGTAAATCCTCTCGAAATCCTCCCGCGTCATGCCGGATCCCTCCTTTCATGAAATATATCCGATGATCCGGGAAAATGTTACCGGAAAATAAAAATTAATTTCTCTGAATATTGGCAAGTTTTACTCTTTTACAGCGGCGAAAAATGTGGTATAATAATAAAATGTGAGTATTGTCTGAATATTAAAATAAAGAGGAGAAATCGTTTTGATTCGTGAAGATTTAAGAAATATCGCAATCATCGCCCACGTTGACCACGGCAAGACCACGCTGGTTGACGAAATGCTCAAGCAGGGCGGTATTTTCCGTGAGAACCAGGCCACTGAGGACCGTGTGATGGACTCCAATGCCATCGAAAAGGAGCGCGGCATCACCATTCTTGCAAAGAATACGGCGGCGCATTACAAGGATGTGAAGATCAACATCATCGATACCCCCGGCCATGCGGATTTTGGCGGTGAGGTGGAGCGCATCCTCAAGATGGTGAGCGGTGTTCTGCTGCTGGTCGATGCGGCGGAAGGTCCCATGCCCCAGACCCGCTTCGTTCTCCAGAAGGCGCTGGAGCTGAAGCACAAGGTCATCGTTGTCATCAACAAGGTTGACCGTCCCGATGCCCGCATCAATGAGGTAATCGACGAAGTGCTGGAGCTGCTCATCGACCTGGATGCCACCGACGAACAGCTGGACAGCCCCATGATTTTTGCCTGCGGACGTGACGGCACCGCATCCCTGTCTCCCGATGAGCGGGGCGAAAACCTCCAGTGCCTGTTTGACACCATTCTCGAATATATTCCCGCTCCCGAGGGAGATCCCGACGGCGAGCTGCAGATGCTGGTATCCTCCATCGACTACAACGATTATGTGGGAAGAATCGGCATCGGCCGCGTGGAGCGCGGCGTTCTCCGGCAGAATCAGGAGGTCATGATCTCCAACTTCCACTCGGACGCTCCGCCAAAGCGCACCCGCATCGTCTCCATCTATCAGATCGACGGCCTCCAGCGTATTCCTGTTGAAGAAGCGAAAATGGGTGACATCGTATGCTTCTCCGGTGCTGCGGATGTGACCATCGGCGACACCGTCACCTCCACCGAATGCGTGGAACCGCTGGAATTTGTCAAGGTCAGCGAGCCGACGCTGGAAATGACCTTCTCGGTCAACGATTCTCCCTTTGCAGGACGCGAGGGCAAGTTTGTCACCTCCCGTCAGCTCCGGGAACGTCTTTACAAGGAGCTTCTGCGCGATGTATCCCTGCGCGTGGAGGACGGCGACACCACCGACAGCTTCAAGGTTGCGGGACGTGGTGAAATGCATCTGTCCATTCTTATTGAAAATATGCGCCGTGAGGGATATGAGCTGACCTGCTCCATGCCGCGTGTGCTGTATAAGGAGATCGACGGCCAGCTCTGCGAGCCCATGGAGCACGTCACCATCGACGTGCCGGAAGGCTCTGAGGGTACGGTCATCATGAAGCTGGGTGCGCGCAAGGGCGATCTGCTGGAGATGAATCTCCACGGCAGCCGCATGAGAATCGAATATCTCATCCCCGCCCGCTGTCTGTTCGGCTACCGCAGTGAATTTCTCACCGATACCCGGGGCGAGGGCATCATCAGCTCGGTATTCGACAGCTATCAGCCGTTCCGCGGCGACATCACGCTCCGCTATACCGGTTCGCTTGTGGCATCCGAGGACGGTGAGACTACATCCTATGGCCTGTATCAGACGCAGGATCGCGGTCAGATGTTTGTCGGCGTGCAGACTCCGGTCTATGAAGGCATGATCGTCGGCGAATCGCCCAAGGTCGGCGATATCGCGCTCAATCCCTGCAAGAAGAAGCATCTCACGGCCATCCGTTCCACCGGTGCGGACGAAGCACTCATTCTCACGCCTCATAAGGTGATGAGCCTTGAGGAAGCCATCGAATTCCTTGCCGAGGACGAGCTGATGGAAGTTACACCCAAGTCCATCCGACTGCGCAAGAGCATCCTTGATACGCCCACCCGTCTCAAGGCACAGGCAAAACTGAAGAAATAAAATATCAGCCGCAGGTCAAATCCTGCGGCTGATCTGTATTTATTCGCCTTTCAGCATGGATTCGGTTTTTTCAAGCTCTGTGTAAACGGCGGATTCGATGCCTGCCCACATGGAGGCGAAGTTGGTGTTGTTCTTGTAGGCGAGATTCTGCAGATTCTTCCGGATCGCGCCCCAGTTGAAGATGAAGCCCACATCGAAGGTCTGCTTTTCGCGGATGAGGTTGATCATGTTGACCGAATCCTCGTCGCGTGCGGCTTTATCCTTAACCGATACATCGATGAAAGCGGGGGTGATGTACTGCTGTGCATAGTAGCTCATGGCTTCGAGGAAGTGGCCGGTCATCTCAAGATCGGTATTGGTGGACGGCACCACGATGTGATCGCAGAACGCCGCATTACCGAAGGCGACATAATCTGTCTGCGTCTCGTCATATTTGGGCATGGGCAGGATACCGAAGTTTGTTTCCATCGTACGCAGATTGAGTGCGACGTGAAGCTGATTCGAGAAGAACAGCAGCTCGTTTTCCATCAGCTTAGGCATCATGAATTCGGTGAATACGCTGGTGGTGAAGATGTCGGCCCAGTTGTTATTGAAGATGGTGGTTTTTTCATCCAGCAGGAAGTTGACCGCCTTTACTGCAAGATCCACGGATTTTTCCGTGTTGATGGCGATCTGGATCTTGCCGTCATTGTCACGGGTGGAATAGCGGATGCCGGAGCTGTAGAAGAAATAGTCCATGGATGCGCCTTCACCGGCGAAACCGAAGATATCGTCCGCATCGATCTCGGAGTTGCCGTTGATGTCGTTTGCGATGGAGGCAGACATTTTCTGAAGCGTATCGAAGGTCCACTTGCCGTCGTAAACCAGTTGATAGGGATTATCCAGCTTGTTGTTTTCCACCAGAACTTTGGAGAAATAAATGACAACGGGCGAGCCGAGGTTGTAGAGACAAACATCACCGACAGCAGTCAGCTGTTTGCCGTAAAGGGTGTATTCCTTGTTGGCGTTCTGATTCCACCAGCTGTGGGAAAGATCCAGCGTAGGTATATCGGGCAGATTGACCAGCATTCCCTCGGTGGTCAGCAGCTGGGACATACCGGATGCCATCTGCATACCGACCTGCACCACGTCCTCCTGCGCCATGATGTATTTCTGAAGAACAGCGGAGCTTCCGCGGTCATCCACGGTCAGGGGGATCAGATCGATCTTCACATTCAATGCTTCTTCAACGGCACGGTTGCGCTTGACAATGGCATCGTTGATGAAGTCGCCGTTTTCCTCCTCCAGTGCTACATTGTAGCGGAGGATGACCCATGCGCCGTCGTAATCATAGCCGGTCATGGTGACGGTTCTTCCGCCATAGTCTACATCGGGAACGGTATACTCGATTTGTTCCATGTCGGAACTTGATGCATCTGCGGTGGTATCAGAATTTTGGGCATCGGTTCCTGTGCTTCCGGAGCCGCAGGCGGCACACTGCAGGAGCATTGCGCAAAACAGAGACACGCAAAGTAGATTTTTCGCTTTTTTCATGACAATACGCTTCCTTTCTGAATTCAATAGAGGGGATATGAGAGCTGTACAACATAATTATGGAAACCTCGAAAATTTAGGTTCCAGTATTAGAATTTGCGATTCAACGACAAAAAATGAAACAGAAGCGGCGAATCGCGTACCGACCTCGAATTTCATGTGTGAATCGGGGTGGAAAGCCCC
>SVSO01000196.1 GCA_015064195.1 Oscillospiraceae bacterium | reverse complement strand
TTCTGATGTTCGCCATCATCCGTGTCACATGGCGGCTGGTGAATATTGAATACGAATTTGCCATCGAAGCGGGTGAACTGAAAATTGCAGTCATCTACGGTGGTGCAAACCGCCGCACAAAACGTCGGCTGAACATTCCCGACATGACCCTCATCGCGCCGTACCGTGCCGATCTTGTGGCTGCGCCGGATATCATCGAAACCGTAAGCTTCGCCGAGCCGGACAGCGAAAATGCCTATGTCTGCGTGTATCCCGATAAAAAATCCGGCAAGAAAAAGGCGGTCATCATCGAGACGACCGAGGAATCCCGCCGCATTCTCCGCCTCTGCAACCCCTCCGCTTTCCGGAAATAGCATAAAATCAACCCCTCCGCTCATAAAATGAAGTGATTCATTTTGCGAACGGAGGGATTTTTATGCGCAGATGGTGGGCAATGCTTCTGATGCTCACTTTGCTTGTGGGATGCGGCGCGGCGGCGGAAGATCCGCTGGCATATCAGGATGGTGCGCTGACGGTGGAGGCCATCTTCACGCTGGATGGGACGGAGATGCCGGGGACGCTGGAGCTTTCGGCGGCAGAATTTGATGCGGAGGGGCGGATGCTTGCCCGGGATGCGCGGCTGACGCTCCGGGATAACAGCATCATCGCCGGCGTGCAGTTTGAGATAACCGGCGGGGAAGCCTTCGTCGCATCGGGCGTTCTGAAGATCCCGCTGTCCGACGAGACGGTCATCGGGGGGATTCTTGACCTTGTGTCCCTGTTCTGCATCGACGGCGGGAGCTATTATGCCGCCGAGGATGCGGGAGAATGCCGGCTGTACCGCTATGTCAACGGCGAAAACCGTGTGGAGCTGCTGTATGACCCGAGCACGGCTTTGCCAAAAGAAATCACGGCTGTCATAGACAGCCGTGAGATCGGAGCAAAAATCGAATCGATTACTTCACCTTGATGATGGACTCATCCCAAGCCGCGGGAGCTTCGTAGCCCATGAGGTTGACCATGGTCGCCGCCACATTGGAGAGGCCAAATGCGCCCTCATCCGCCTTGACATCGTACTTGTCAGCGGAGAAGTTGTCGTAGATATAGCAGGGAACGGGATTGAGGGTGTGGCTGGTCTTTGCCTTGCAGCTGCCGTCCTTGTTCTTCTTCACATCGCCGGTCTTCTTGTCAAGCTCATACATTTCGTCAGCGTTGCCGTGGTCAGCGGTGATGAGAGCCGCGCCGTGGAGCTTGTCAACCACTGCGAGAATGCGTGCCAGCTGGAGATCGAGCGCTTCCACGGAAATCTGGGTTGCGAGGAAGGAGCCGGTGTGACCCACCATGTCACCGTTGGGGAAGTTGACGCGGAGATACTTGTACTTGCCGGATTCGAGGCATTCGATGAGCTTGTCGGTGATCTCGGCGCACTTCATCCACGGACGCTGTTCAAAGGGAACCACGTCGGAGGGAACTTCGATATAAGTTTCCAGCTCCTCGTTGAACTTGCCGGACTTGTTGCCGTTCCAGAAATAGGTCACGTGGCCGTACTTCTGAGTCTCGGAGATTGCCAGCTGATTGACGCCTGTGCCTGCCAGATATTCACCCATGGTTTCGGTGATTTCGGGGGGAGAAACGAGATATTTCTTCGGAATGTGCAGGTCGCCGTCGTATTCCAGCATACCGGCGTAAACCACCTTGGGATAGCGCACGCGGTCGAACTTGTCAAGATTTGCGTCGTCGAACGCCTTGGAGATTTCGATGGAACGGTCGCCGCGGAAGTTGTAGAAGATCACGCTGTCGCCATCGTTGATCGTGCCCACAGGCTTGCCGTCCTCAGCGATAACGAAGGGCGGGAGATCCTGGTCGATGACCTTCAGCTCCTCGCGGTAGGTCTTGACAGCCTCAGCCGCAGATGCGAACTGTCTGCCCTCGCCCAGTACGTGGGTCTTCCAGCCAAGCTCAACCATTCCCCAGTTTGCTTCGTAGCGGTCCATGGTGATCTGCATTCTGCCGCCGCCGGATGCGATCTTGATGTCGAAATTATCGTCGCGCAGATCGGCGATGAATGCTTCAAAGGGATCGATATATTCGAGGGCGGAGGTTTCGCCAACGTCGCGGCCGTCGATGAGGATGTGGATGCGCACGGACTTGACGGCTTCCTTCTTCGCCTGAATGAGCATTGCCTTCAGGTGATCGATGTGGGAATGCACGTTGCCGTCGGAGAAGAGGCCGAGGAAATGGAGGGTGGAGCCGTTCGCCTTCACGTTGGAAATCAGCTCCTGCCATGTTGCGGATGCGAACATTTTGCCGGATTCGATGGACTGGGACACCAGCTTTGCGCCCTGTGCGAATACCTGACCTGCGCCGAGTGCGTTGTGTCCGACCTCGGAGTTGCCCATGTCGTCATCGGAGGGCAGGCCGACCGCCGTACCGTGAGCCTTTAATTTCACCATGGGATACTTCGCCGCCAGCATATCAAGGGTGGGGGTATAAGCCGCCGCCACTGCGTTTGCCGCATTTGCCGGAGCGATGCCGATGCCGTCCATGACGATGGTCAGCACCGGGCCTTCAATGCCCTGAAAAGAGGGAAGCTTTGCGAGTTTCTTTTCCATATTATATAGTCCTCCAGAAAAATTAAATTCATTCAGATATTATTATACACCAAAATTATGAATAATCTGTTATCTTTTGAACGAACAAAAAAATTTCGCGAAATTTATAAAAAGGGCTTCCATTTTCGGCCGATATATGGTATAATATACGCGAAAAGGGCGGAATTTCCGCTGAATTTTAAACAAGAACGGAGAGATAATCATGAAACTGGGACTTTGCATCGGAATGAACGGCGCGGACAAATTTGAACTGATGAAGGAAATGGGCTTTGAATACGTGGAGACGCACATCATCGGCAACGAAAACCGCACCCCTGAGGAGGTTGACGCATGGCGCAATGCGCTGGATAAGGCGGGCCTCAAGTGCGAATCCTCCGCCATCCGCTTCCCCAGCGAGTACAATCCCGCCGGTGAGCAGACCAAGGAACAGCTGGAGATCGCGTACGAAAAATTCTACGGCGACATCGAAAAGACCCGCTGGCTGGGCAATGAGATCCTTGTCATCGGCGCAGGCGGCGTCCGCAATTATCCGCTGGATAAGGGTTACGACGTGAACAACGTCTACGAGCAGCTGGCAGTGGTGCTGCGCGAGGTCATCTCCCCCGCGGCTCGCGCATTCAACCTGACCGTAGCCATCGAAGGTCTGCGTCAGGCGGAATCCCCCACCTACAACCTGACTGAGCAGTCCGTCATGTCCGCAAAGGCGTCCGGATGCGACAACATCAAGGTCATGACCGACTTCTACCACATGGCGACGGAGAACGAGGACATTTCCAAGCTCCCCTCCTTCGGCGACATGATCGTTCACGCCCACATCGCAAATCCCAACGGCCGCATCATGCCGGCAGCCGGTGACGGCGCGGGCTATGAGGTATTCTTCGACAATCTGAAGAAGGCCGGCTATAACGCACGTCTGTCGCTGGAGGGACGTATTCAGGGTGAATTCGAGCCGACGATGCGCGCGGCCATCGCTGAAATGAAAAAATATATGTGGTAAGCGAGATTACCAACATTGCGGCGAACCGCAGCGAAATCGATGGAGCTGGCGCACATTCAGTGCGTCAGCCCCTTTTTGTATTCGCCCGGCGTGATGCCCCAGTGTCCGCGGTAAGCCTTGATGAATGCCGCTTCGCCGGAATAGCCGGCTTCCAGCGCCGTTTCGACGATGGACGCGCCGCCCGTGAGCAGGCGTCGGGCAAGGCTCATGCGAAGCTCCGTCAGATGTTCCCGGTAGCTTTTGCCGACCGTTGCCTTGAAATCCTTGTGAAATTTCGCCTTGCATACGCCGAACCGCGCCGCCATCTCCAGTGCCGTCGGTGCTTCGGACAGATGCTCCACCATATACTTGAGTGCGTCCTGTATGTAGGTGAAGCTGGCAGTGATAAGCTCGCCGCGCCCCCTCTCGCAGATGCTCAGGGTACGCTTAAGCATCATCGCCGAGTAGAATGCCTTGAAGGTCGGATCGCGACGGTACAGCCAGCACTCCTGCGCCAATTTTGTCAGCTCATGCAGCTCTGCCGCGTCCGGCACGGCGCAGAGCATATTGACATTCCGCAGAACGGACAGATCAAGAAGCGCCGGCGAGATCATGCTCCCCAGTTGTTTATTGAAGGTGACGATGAATCGGCGGTAGCTTGTTTTTTGGGGGACAAAGACGTGGTGCATCGTGTAGGGGCAATAGAGCGTGATGCGCGGCTTACTGCCTCGTATGACCTTGTCGCAGCATTCGATGGTGTAATTGCCTTCAATAATAAAATGCAGCTCGTAATATCTGTGCCAATGAGGGAAATCCTGAAGATAACCGTCGGACAGTATGAATCGGGGCGATGCGATTCCCGGATCATATTCCGCGCGATATTTGCCAAAATCCAAATAGATATCCTTTTGATCCATAATATTTCCCAAAATTCATACTCTTTCGATATACAGAACGTTTTCCTTATGATATAATTATACCATAAGCGATTCCGTTTGTAAACAAGAGAGGATAAATTTTATGAAAAAATTCGTTACCCTGATGCTGCTTGTGTCCCTGCTCACCGCCTGCGGCTCCGACACGCCCACAAGCGACACCGGTGCATCCGACACCACCGCGCCCGCAGAGACGACCGACGACGGTCTGGTGCACGACGATCTCGGCGATATCAAGTTTGAGGGCGAAACCTTCACGATCTGGCTGTATCACACCGCACAGCTCGGCTACCGCATGGAGGAGGAGACGGGCGACGTCTTTGACGATGCGATCGTTGCACGCAACCGCGCCGTGGAGGAGCGGCTTGGCATCACACTCGAATTCACCGACTCCGGTATGGGCAAATCCGGCAGCGAGCTTCCGCAGTCCTGCAAGATGATCGAATCCTTCATCCTCGCGGGCGATACGAGCAACGATGTGTATCTTCACTGCCAGTTCAGCTCTATGCCGCAGCTGGTCAACAATCACTATTTCATCGACTGGAACACGATACCGAATGTCGAGCTTACCAAGCCGTATTGGGCGCAGAAGGCTATCAACGACATCAACTACGGCTCGAAAATTTACATGATGACCGGTCTTTATGAATACGAGATCATGGCAAACGCGAACTGCCTGATCTTCAACAAGCGCATTTTCGACGAAATGCAGATCGAATACCCCTACCAATCTGTGAAGGACGGCACATGGACATATGACAAGTGGATGCAGATCGTCACGGATACCTCACGCGATCTCAACGGCGACACGGTATACGACCTTGCGACCGACCAGTACGGCTACGCCGGCGGTCTGTGGCAGATGCCCTACACCTTCTTTGTCGGCATGGGCGGCGACCTGCTGACCAAGGACAACGACAATATGCCCGTCAACGTCGTCACATCCGAGCATAACGTTGACATCATCGACCGGCTGATGGGGCTCGCAAACGACACGAGCGGCGCGATCATCACAGCTGAGACCGCAGACATTACGAACGCCTTTGTATCGGGCAGAATAGCGACTACACACAACACGCTCGGCTATCTTCCGTCCGCCCTGCGCGACATGAAGGACGATTTCGGCTTCGTTCCGTCGCCGAAATATGACGAGGAGCAGAAGGAATACAATGTCTGGATCTCGAACAGCTC
>SVSO01000195.1 GCA_015064195.1 Oscillospiraceae bacterium | reverse complement strand
CCGCAACGGCGAAGCTCCATGTGAAGGTCTGCATCAGCTGAACCGCCATGTTGCAGAGGAGGATGATGGTTGCGGCCTTGACAATGTATGCCCAGCCGCGGCTGCACATGGACTTGAATGCGCCCCAGAGGGAGGGGATCTTGTACTCGGGCAGTTCGATGATGAAGTAGGATTTCTTCGCTCTGTGGCCGGTGACAAAGTTGACCAGCAGTGCGCCGAGGAAGATGAGGAGGATGCCGGCGAAGTACATGACGAAGCTTACCCAGCCCGCATTATCGAAGAATGCGCCGGCGAACAGGGAAATGACAGGGATCTTCGCGCCGCAGGGCATGAAGGGCGCCAGCATTGCGGTGGCACGGCGTTCACGCTCATTGCGGATGGTGCGGGATGCCATGATGCCGGGAACGGCACAGCCGATGGTGATGACGAAGGGGATGACGGATTTGCCGGAGAGGCCCACCTTTTTGAAGATAGGATCGAGAACGACTGCCGCGCGTGCCATATAGCCGCAGTCCTCAAGCAGTGCGATGAGGAAGTACATGACCATGACCAGCGGGAGGAAGCCGACCACAGCCACAACGCCGCCGATAACGCCGTCAACGAGAATGGCGAGGATCAGCTCATTTGCGCCGGCGGATGCGAGAAGCTCACCGATCCAGCCCTGGAACGCTTCCAGCCAGCCGACGAGGAGATCAGCGATGGGCGTGCCCACCCAAACTTGCGAAATCTGGAACACAAGGAACATGACCACGGCGAAGATCGGAATGCCAAGCCATTTGTTGGTGAGAAATTCGTCGATCTTGTCGCCCACGTTTCTGTCCTTGGTAAGTACCTTGCGCACCTCCACCGCCTTCACGATACCGTTGACGAAGGCGAACCGCTTGCGATCCTCGGCTTCCACGGCTTTTTTGTCGGTGAGGTCGATGTCCGCCTGATGATAGGGCGCGGACTGATCCTTGCCCACACAAGCGGCGGCGGCTGCAACCAGCTCCGCAAGACCGTCCGCGGAGGTTGCGGCGGTTTCCACCACCGGGCATCCTAATTTTGCGGAAAGGGCGGCGGCGTCGATGGTGTTGCCTTTTTTATCATTGAGGTCGCTCTTGTTCAGCGCAACCACCATGGGTACGCCAAGCTCCAGCAGCTGCGTGGTGAAAAAGAGACTGCGGGAAAGGTTGGTGGCGTCCACGATGTTGATGATGGCATCGGGATTCTCATTTTTCACATAGGAGCTGGTGATGCTCTCCTCCGAGGTGAAGGGGGACATGGAGTATGCACCGGGAAGGTCTACCGCCACGAGGGTTTCCTCGCCGTTGTGGTAAGCTTTCTTGATGGGGTGCTCCTTTTTGTCCACGGTAACGCCCGCCCAGTTGCCGACCTTTTCACTCTGGCCGGTGAGGGCATTGTACATCGTGGTTTTACCGGAGTTGGGGTTGCCGGCAAGCGCGATTCTCATATTGATTCCTCCTGAATACTTCATTGTTAGCTTAGGCTAACCGACGGGTGAAAATTTAAGTTAGCATCCTCTAACCGGAAAATAGTATACCACACTTACCATGATTTGTCAAGAGGTTTTTAAAAAAAATTCGATTTTTTTGCGCGGATCGCCATCGATTCTTGATGCGTTCACAGATTTGTGGTATACTGAAAAAAAGAATGCAACGAATCCGCAGTTTTTGCGAGTATATATTATGAAGGAGGTGCATTTATGCAGACAACGGACGAGCGCATCGTGGAGCTTTACTGGCAGCGATCGGAGACTGCCATCCGCGAATCCAATGAAAAATACGGCAGATTCTGCCACTATATCGCCTACAACATTCTATGTGACAGGGAGGATGCCGAGGAGAGCGTGAACGACACATGGCTTGCGGCGTGGGACAATATGCCGCCCCGCAGACCGTCGGTGCTGTCCGCATTTCTCGGCAAGCTCACCCGCCGCATCTCCATCGACCGCTGGCGGAGACGTCACGCGGATAAGCGCGGCGGCGGTGAACTGCCGCTGGTGCTTGACGAGCTGGCGGACTGCGTTTCGGGATCGGAGGATGTGGAGACGGCCATGGATGCAAAAGAGACGGCACGCATCATCCGCGAATTTCTGGATGGGCTGCCCGTCACCGAGCGGCGTGTATTTCTGCGCCGGTACTGGTACATGGATTCGGTGGCGGGAATTGCACGAGAGTTTGACTTTTCCGACAGCAAAACCGCATCCATGCTCCACCGGATGCGGGGAAAACTGCGGGAAAAGCTGAAGGAGGAGGGATATTTCGAATGAAAAAGGAGCAGATTCTTGACATGATCGGGGAAGCGCCGGAGGAATATGTGAAGGATGCGAAGGAATACAAAAAACGCCGCCGCATTCCCCGGGCGGTCAAATGGCTGGGCGGCATCGCGGCGGTGATGGCCATCGTGCTGACCGTGCATCATACGGGCATCCCGCTCATCGTTTCCGCCAAGGCGATCAGCACGGCATCCGAGCCACGCATCACCGCACGTCCCGGCAACGGCGCATCCGACGAACGCTTTGATGCATGGCGGGCGGAACGGGATGCGCGCAGAGAAACGGCGGATGCGGCGATCCCGCCCATCGCCGTCTTTGCGGAGCAGGCATCGGCTGAAATTATCGCCGGTGCGGACAGCACGAACCGGGTCTGGTCGCCCATCAACGCTTACATTTCTCTTGCCATGACTGCAGAGCTGGCGGGCGGAGAGGCGCAGGCGGAGCTGCTTGACCTCCTCGGCGCGGTGGATACGGCGGAGCTGCGGCGAAATGTCAGCGCGGTCTGGGAGACGGTCTATGCGGACAACGGAAACGAGATCAGCGTGCTGGCAAATTCCCTGTGGCTGGACGATGATTTGGCCTACGATCAGGAAAAAATGGACGTTCTCGCCCACGATTACTACGCCTCGGTGTATCAGGGCAGCCTCGGCAGTGAACGCACCAACAAGGCCATCACGAACTGGATGAAAAATCAGACCGGCGGCCTGCTCACTGACCGCACCGGCAAGGTGACACTGCCGGTGGAGGATCAGATGCTGGTCATGGCGTCCACCATCTATTTTCAGGCGAAATGGAAGGACGAATTCAGCGCAGGTCTGAATACGGAGGGCGTGTTCCATACCGCTGAGGGCGATGTTGACTGCACCTTCATGAACCGGAAGCTGGCGGAGATGTACTATTATTGGGCAGAGGATTTCGCGGCGGTGGCACTGCATATGAAAAACGGCTCGGCCATGTGGTTCATCCTGCCGGATGAGGGCAAAACCGTGGACGATGTGCTGACCGGCGGAGATTACATGAACATGATCACCGGCGGGGAAGCATTTCCGGCGGAGAATAAAAAGTGGATGAAAGTGAATCTCATCGTGCCGCAGTTCGACGTGTCCGCCGGCATCGACGTGAAAGCGGGGCTTATGAATCTTGGCCTTTCGCGGGTGTTCGACTGGACGCAGGCGGAGTTTTCCGATTCGCTTCAAAGCACGACCAGCCCCTATCCCGTCTATCTCGCCGGCATCCATCAGGATACCCGGGTGCAGATCGACGAAAAGGGCGTGAAGGCCGCCAGCTACATTGAGCTGAATTTCGGTGCCGGTGCAGCCGCGCCTCCGGATGAGATCATCGATTTCGTCCTCGATCGGCCATTTGTATTCGCCGTTACCAAGAGTGGTATCGACAGGAATATCCCGCTGTTTGTGGGAACGGTGAACAAGCCGTGAAAAAAGCAGGAGCTGATTGCCAGCTCCTGCTTTTCCTTATTTCGTGCCGTAATTTGCCAGAACTTTCTCGAAATCCTTCTGGATTGCCGCCTCACGGGATGCATAATCCGAGGCGAAGGTGTTGTTGCCGGTCATGCCGCCCTTGGGGAAGATGCCGTTGATGCTGCCGAGATTGAAAATGTTGGCGAAGTCGAAGCTGACCGAGCCGAGGATGATCTCCAGCATGGCCACCGAGTCCTCGTCGCGGGCAACCTTGCCGCTGAGGGTGGTGTCGAAGTAAGCGGGAGTGAGGGTGACAGCCGATTCCGCTGCCAGTGCTTCGCAGATGATGCCGGTCATCTCCAGATCGTCGTTGGAGGAGGGAATACCCAGCATAGAGCTGTTGTTCAGGCTCATCCATGTTTTGTATTCCTTCTGGGATTCGCTCGCCTTGGGAAGCGGAATGATGCCGAATTCATCGTTCATATCCCGCAGATAGGTGGTGGACAGGATGCCGGAGATGTACATGAGTCCGCGGCCTTCCTTGAAGGATTGGCGCATGACCTCCGACCAGACATTGGTATAGCCCTTGTTCTGATATGCCTCCGCATAGAGGGTGACGGAGGAATCCGATGTGAGCGCGATGATCTTGTCCAGTGCCGCGTGGATGCCCTCGATGTCGGGATCGATGACGATCTCATTGCCCTCGCGGGAGGTGATCTGATTGTCGGATGCCACGATCAGCGGATAAATGTTCTCATTGGCGGTGATCAGACCATACTGGTCGAATTCGTCCATGATGCCGTTGCCGTCCAGATCCTCCGAGCCGAATTTCGCCAGCTCAACGAATTTGTCCAGCGTCCACGTGCCGTCCTTGACGGATTCGTAGGGGTATTCCAGCTGATATTTATCGAACAGGTCCTTGTTGAACATCAGCGCCCAGATTGCGTTGTTGTCCATGATGTTGATGTCGCCGTTAATGAAGTACAGCTTTCCGTTGAAGGTCAGATTGGCAACGCCGTTCTGATCCCACCACTGCTTGCTCGTGTCGATGTGGGGCACTTCATAAAGATCGGCGAGCATTCCGTCCGATCCCAGCGTCACCATGCGGTTGGGGCGCACCATGACCACATCATACGCACCGTCATCCGCCAGCACAGACTTTTTCACCGCGTCCACGGAGTCGTCCTCCGCCGTCTCGGTGATCTCCACATTGAAGCGTTCCTGCACCGCCATATTCCGGCGATAGACCGCATCGTTGATGGCATCGCCGTTTTCCTCGGAGGCGTAGATCTCGTGGGAGAAGTTGGTGGGTTGTGCTTTTTCGCCGCGCACGAGGAAGTTGATATTTTCGCCGCCGAAATCCTTATCCGGCAGATCGGGTGCGGGAATGGTCGTCACTTCCTCCGTTGTGGTTTCCTCCGTGCTGGCCGCCGTGGTGTCCGTCGTTCCTGCATCCGCACCGCATCCTGTCAGAAGCAGTGCCGCAAGGATCAGGCAAAATTGTTTTTTCATACCGCAGAACCTCCCTTTCTGAGTGTTTCACTGACAAGTTTTCCATCGATGGTCTGAAGCGACTCGCCGCGCTCCAGACAGAGTGCCGCCGCAGTTCCTGCAGCTTCACCCAGCTGATTGAGATTCACCATGACCCGGATCGCGCCGTATGCACCGGGATCGGCGTTGACCATGCGTCCGGCGGCGATGAAGTTTTTGTATTCCTCGCCAACCAGCAGATCGAAGGGAAGCTGATAATATTTCGCCGGATCGCCGGTGAGTCCCATCTCCTCACGCCAGTTGCCGCTCTCGTGACGGGTATTCTTGCCCCATGTGGTATGGCGGCGGCCGTCGAGATGCTTGAAGGAAATGCCGCCGTCCTCATGATGATGGATGTCCACCGGATAGGTGCCGTTGAGGATGGGCGCATCGTAGCGCACGCCGGTGAGCAGGGGCATCTCCTCCGCACGGAATCGGGTGACAAAATGCACCGTTTCCCGCAGACCGAGGG
>SVSO01000194.1 GCA_015064195.1 Oscillospiraceae bacterium | reverse complement strand
CGCAAGACACCAAACACCCTTGTTTACGCCCATGATGTCAAATTCCGGGCGCAGATATTCCACAAAGTCAAGCCCGGTGAGATGCTTTGTCACCGCGCCGAGGACATAGCTTCCGCAGCTGTCGTAATTCCAGATGGTGCCGGCGTAATGGGTGGATTTTCCTCTGAAATAGGAAGCCAGCCAATCCTTGTTCTTCTCGCCGTAGGTGGGAATGGCATATGCGGTGGTCATGGTGAGCATATGGCGGATGGTCTGCTCACGCAGCCGCTCCGGGGCATCTGCCATGTCAAAGCGATCGGCGAAAACATCAACAATCCGGTCGTCAAGGGACAGCTTCCCTTCCTTGACCAGCTTGCCGATTGCCACCGCCGCCACCGATTTGGAGGAGGAATACATGCGCGTCCGGGAATCGGCGGTATAGGGAGCGTTGTAAACCTCGTCGATGACCTCGCCGTTTGACATGAGCACCGCGCCGTGCAGACGCACCATGCGTCGTTTCATTTCGGCGTTGAAGCGTTCAAGAATGCTCACGACTATTTCTCCTCAAAGTCCCCGATGTCAAACTTCCACGGCTCGCGGTCGCGGAATTTCTCCTTGAATTTGCGGGTCAGCACGCCCTTTTCCTCCAGATGCACATAGCACGCCACGTCGCAGGCACGTCCGCAGATAGACGCAATGTAGGAATGCTTTGCGCCTGGGTAGAAACGGGTGACTTCGAGGATCTTGCGCGCCTTTTCCGGCGTGATCCCCGCTTCACCGGCAATGATGTCGATGCGGTCTTCAAACTCCTGATAGGCATGGGGCGGCATGAAGGGATTCTTCGTGCCGTTCGCGCCGGCATAATAAACGGCACAGCGCCATTTGTCGATGATGCCGTTTTTGTCGATGGCTTTGCCGGGGCAGGCCTTCACGCATTCGCCGCAGCCATCGCACAGATGCGGCTCATACATGGGCGTTGCGTCCAGCTCCGCGTCGGTGAGGATGAACACATAGCGCACGAAGGGGCCGAATTCATCCGTCAGCAGTGCGCCGTGAAGTCCCCGCTCACCGAGGCCGCATTTCACCGCCGCATCCTCGAAATTCATCTGACATTCGCCGACGACGCCGCGATAGATGGCGTTATGGAACACCTCGGGATTGGTGTCATTTTCCTCCGCCATGATCTGCTGATGACGGCGCTGAGGGAGTGCGATGAAGCCCTCCTCCTCGATGAGTGCCGACACACGCATGAGGGTCATGGGCATAATGGTTTCTTCCATGTTTTCCACGCCCATGGTGGTGTACTGATAATAGGTGGAACCTTCCTCCACGCCGCGATAGCAGCCGCGCAGTACACGGAATCCGAAGCCGATGACCGTTTTTACCTCCGGCAGCAGCTTGAAAATCGCGTCATCCGGAGAAAATCTCGACGCGGGTGCAAAACCGACAAGGTCAGCCTCCGTTTCTTTTGCCAGCTTAATGATGCGCTCTCTCATTTCGCGTCGCCTCCTTTCAGATGCTTCCAGCACGCAATATCGCATTTTTTACCGCACAGGCAGGCAGCGTATCCCCAGTTGGTGTCGGGAAGGAACCGCAGCTTCGGGAAGATCGCCCGTGCAGACACCGCATCGAACCGCTTTTCGCCGGAAAGAATAGCCTCCCGCTCCGGATCATCCGCCAGAAAATCTGCCGGCATGAGGGGATTCGACCGATGCGCGCCCTTGTAATAGACCGCGCACTGCCATGTATCAAGTCCCGCCTCACCGATGGCATTGCCGGGGCAGGCCTTCATGCATTCGCCGCAGTGATCGCAGACCGGCTCACTGAGCGGTGCATCGCATTCCAGCGGCGCGTCGGTGATGATGAAGCACCAGCGGATGAACGGGCCGTATTTGGGGCTGAGCACGTGTCCGGACATACCGGTCTCGCCGATTCCGCAGGCCTTTGCCGCCTTGCCGAAATCGATGATGACATCCGGTGCGGGTTTTCCTGCTTCCACCGGCTCGGCGTAGATCAGCTCATAGGTGTCCTTCACCTCGGGATTGGTGGATTTGTCGCCCTTTACGCGGAGATTGGGCACGGATTTCTGGAGGCAGGCATCGTAGCCCGCGTCCTCGATCATGCCGCCGATTTTGAGAAGAAAGATCTCCGCCAGCTCCTCGTCGTTGTATTTCACGCCGAGATTGGTGTAAGTATAGAAGGATACATCCCGCTCCATGGCCTGATAAATGCCGCGGGGAACGGGGAATCCGAAGCCGATGATGCATTTTGCATTGGGCAGGATCATCTTCGGGTCGCGCCGGGGATCTTCGCCCTCAAACAGCTCCAGTGTGCCGATGCCGCAGACCGCCGCACCAAGCTCACGCGCTTTATCCTTGATCATTTTCGATGTAAGTTCAGCCATACCGATTCCCTCCTATCTGTCCAGCTTCCACGGCTTGGTGCGGGTACGAAGCGGCTCCTCGAACCGTCCGGCCATGCATCCGTCGCCCTTTTCCAGACGGCTGACGCAGGCACGGATGCATCCGCCGCACTTTGCCATATTGTAGCCAACCCAGCTGGGGAAATATTTCGCCAGCGAGTTGTAGACCTTCATGATTTCCTTCTCGTTTGCCTCAACGCCGTCCTTCTCCATCAGGTCGAGATTGCCGTTTTCATTGGCATCCCAGACCTCCTTCGGGACGAAGGGGTTGTAATAGCGTCCGGCATGGGTATAGAACGCATAGCAGCGCCACATATCGATGTCGCCCCATTCACATTCCTTGCCCGCGATGTTGACCTTGACCACCTTTCCGGTGTTCGGATGGGGAATGCAGCCGCCGGGACATTCGCGCACGCATTTCATGCACTTTTTGCAGAGCGGCTCACCACTGTACATTTCATCGTATTCCAGCTCCGCGTCGGTGAACAGGAATGCCACACGCTGAAGCGGGCCGAATTCGGGGGTGAGGAGCATCTTGGAATAGCCCATCTCGCCAAGTCCGCAGGCAACCGCGGCCAGTCGGAAGGAGAACTGCAGATCCGGCGGCGTATTATCCTCTCTGGTCGCACGGGTAAACTGCACGCTTCTGTGATGTGCCGTCGCTTTTTTTGCATTCTCATGGACTTCGATCTCCTCCTCAGGAGAAAGCGTGTTTCCGGGAGAGCCGTCCATATCGGACACCGAGCCGCGTGCGCCGGTGTTGCGGTAGACGAAGGCTTCATAGCCCGCATCCTCGATGATCTTGCCCACGGAATAGAGCACTGCCGGCGCGAAGATCTCGTTGATGCCGCCGTATGCCATGGAGGGATACTGGAAGAACTGGGTGCCCTCCTCGATGCCCCGCTGTACGCCGCGGGGAATGCGGAACACGAAACCGATCATGCTCTTTGCTTTGGGGAACAGGAACCGCGGATTCATTTCATCCGGGGCCGTGTCCATGCGGGAAATGGGGGCAATGCCGCAGGCATCCGCGCCTGCACGCTTTGCCGCTTCTTTGATCATTTGACTGGTCAGCATAGAATTTTTCCTTTCTAAATGAATTCGATTTTATCAAGCTCCACGCGGGCATTTTTGTAAACCCCGGCGCAGTAGCCGCACGTTTCGCACTGCTTGTCACAGCTTCCCACACGCGCCGCAAAATCGGCGGGGAAACGGGAATTGTCCACGATAGCAGGGCGCAGAGAGATGCCGTTGTCCGGCTCAAGCAGGTCGGTGACAGCACCCACATAACGGGCATCCAGATAAGCATCCAGCGTGCGCACCGGATCGGATGCCACACGGGTCGCCAGCTTCACAGACGGGAAAAATTCCTCGTACAGATGCAGATCCTCCGGCCGGACATAGTTCATGTCGCGGACGATGGACACCTGCTTCTCCGGCGATTCCAGATAGCTCCGGCAGAGGGATTTGTACACATACGCATTGTCCGCCCGGGCGATCTCGTCCTCATGCGCCACGATGTTGTCGTGGAACGTGCGCATGGGACATTCGTTCATACAGCCGCTGTTGGCCAGCATATACAGGCCCTTGCCGTTCTGATCGCACCATGCTTTGATCCGGCGGATCTCTGCGAAATTGCGGTTGTATTCCCGCTTTAAATAGAAGCTGTCGAACAGCCCGGAAACCGCGTCCATGGCCGGGATCGTGCCAATGCCCAGATTCACCGATGCGCGCACATCCATGCCCTCGAAGTTGTCGTGAATAAATTTCGCGATCATGGGCGAGGCAGTGGTGACGGCAGTCAGGCGATAGCGGGATGCCAGCCAATCCACGGTATCTCCGAGGCGCAGGAAAAAGGATCTGGCCAGCGAATCGCCGCCGTAGCAGTTGCCATTGAGCAGAAGATCCAGCGAAATGCCCGCGTCGGAGATGCGGCGGAGATCGTCCAGCTGGCGTGCATGGGCTTCCCACGGCAGTTCATCCGTTTCGCCGCCGTCCTGCCGACCGCGTCCGCTGGCAAACCCGGCAAAAGCAAAGTACACCTCGCCGATATCCGAACGCCGCTCGATGATGCGGTCAATGAATTCCGGATGAGGCTTTGTGGGGTATCCTACATTGAATTTCGTAAAAACCAACTCACATTTCATAAAATATACTTGTATTATATCATGTTTTATGCTATAATGGAATCCATAAAACCAATCAATCCTTGCAAAAAACAAAACTTATTGGGAGCGCATCATGAACATATCCGACATCAACCCCCACATCCGCTTTGCAACCGGCGAAACAACGGTCATCCGCCCCATGGATTCGTGGGCCTATGACTGCCGCCTGCTGTTTCTGCACACCGGCACGCTGGCTTTTTACTGCGGCGGCGAGCAGTATGACATTTCTGCCGGTACACTGCTTCTGTGGCCGTCCGGTATCCGCTACCGCATCGAACCGGCGTCCGAGTTCCGCGCCACCATTCTGAATTTCGACTACATCCAAGCGCACGCGGATCTTCCCCAGATGCGTCCGTGCAGCGATGAGGAGTTTGACCCGGCGCTGATTCTGGAACAGGTGAGCTTTGACGACTGTCCGGCGCTTTCCTCTCTGCTGATCCTGCCGAATATGCAGGAGATCGAAAATTCCCTCGATCAGCTCACCCACGAGATGCGGGAGCAAAAGCGCTGGTATCGCGAGACGGCATCCGCCATCTTAAAGCGAATCATTACCCACGCTGCCCGCGTCCATGCTGCCGGAAGCATCCGCATGAGCGGAACTGTTACCAAGGTCATCGATTATATTCGCGGCCACTATGCCGAGCCGCTCACCAACAGTGATATCGCCGCGCAGGTGAATTATCACGAATTCTATGTAAACAAGCTGATGCTCAGTCAGACCGGCATGACCCTCCACCGCTATCTCATGAGCGTCCGGGTACAGAATGCCGCACGTCTGCTCACCACCACCGATGAATCAGCCATCAAGGTGGCGGAGCTTTGCGGCTTTACCTCAGCCGCCCATTTTTCCGGCGTTTTCCGAAAATTCACCGGTGAATCACCCGTTGAATACCGCAAGCGGCTCGGACTTCTGTAAATTCCCGGCATATTCACATCTGCACCCTTGACAAAATGCAGTTTTTGCGGTATAATTATTATCTAAGCTTTATATAGGCAATTGCAAAAATCCCAAGCAAGAGCAATCACGCACAATACAAAGCAAATAGAAAAACGCCCGAAGCAGAAAAAGAAACATTCGGACGCAAAAACAAGAGACGACAATAGCGTCTCAAAAAATATGAGAGAAAAAGGTTAAGCAAAGAG
>SVSO01000193.1 GCA_015064195.1 Oscillospiraceae bacterium | reverse complement strand
TTCATGATGCCCTGCCAGTTTTCCCGCCACGATTTGTCCGGATCGATGGTATTTCCGTCGGCGATATACGGCGGATCTTCGCGGACAGCCGTAGCCAAAAATACATATGCGTGACGGTCGTATTCATACTGAAAATCGCTGAAAATATAGCGTTTGGCGTGGGCGGTTTTATCGCTCCAGAGGTTGGCTTCCCATTCGAGCGCACCGAGATTTTCAAATTCCGCGTAAATTTCATCGGCGGCAAGCGGCACAAATTCCTGCTCCCACGGATCGGAATCGGCGACAAAATCCGGCAGATGGGCGCCGCCGGTGATGACGCCGATGTCGTTTAAAAAGAGGAAATACGCCTCGCCGGCCTTCAGCGAAAATCCGCAGGAAAGGGTGAAGCCGTCCACCGTTCCGGCGGCGAGATGGGCTGTGATCGCATCGTACGGATCGTGGTCGCGGCTGTAGCATTCGACGAGCTTCAGCGTCACCGGCGTTGTGATGTTCGCCTCCGCGCCCACTGGTTCGCCCAGCGATTCCACCGTGGCCAGCACCACCGTCGCCGCATCGCGGCAGGCAGCGGAAAAGCTCACCGGTGTTTGGGGCGGCAAAACGAGATCCGCACAGCCGGTCAGCGTGAAAATCAGCAGAAATGCGATGAGAATTCGTTTCATAAATCCACCTCCTATTATAATTGTAGCACATTCCGATTTGTTTGTCAAGTGTAAAAACGAATCGAAATTTAAATATTTTTACTGCATAATGGTGAAAATTCAAAATGCTATTGCTTTTTTTTGAAAAGTGTGCTATAATAGTGACAAATACTCGTATGCCTTGGAGGAATATCACATGAAAACCGATATCCAGATCGCACAGGAAGCGACTATGCTTCCCATTACCAAAATTGCAGAAAAGCTCGGCGTCAAGGACGAGGAGCTTGAGCTGTACGGCCGCTACAAGGCCAAGATCACCGACGATTTCATCAACCGCATGGCTGACAAGCCGGACGGCAAGCTGATCCTCGTCACCGCCATCAACCCCACGCCTGCAGGTGAGGGTAAGACCACCACCACCGTCGGCCTCGGCATGGCCATGGAAAAGATCGGCAAAAACGCCGTCATCGCCCTCCGTGAGCCGTCTCTCGGCCCGGTATTCGGCGTAAAGGGCGGAGCAGCCGGCGGCGGATACGCGCAGGTCGTGCCCATGGAGGACATCAATCTCCATTTCACCGGCGACTTCCACGCCATCACCGCGGCAAACAATCTCCTCTGCGCCATCCTTGACAACCATCTCCAGCAGGGCAATGAGCTGGGCATCGATCCCCGCCGCGTTGTCGTTCTGCGCTGCACCGACACCAACGACCGTGCGCTCCGCAACTGTGTCATCGGCATGGGCGGCAAGCTGTCCGGCGTAGTCCGCGAGGATCATTTCCAGATCACCGTCGCCACCGAGGTCATGGCCATCCTCTGCCTGGCGGAATCCATCTCCGACCTGAAGAAGCGTCTTGGCAGCATTCTCGTTGCCTACAAGTACGACGGCTCGCCCGTTTACGCCCGCGACATTCATGCGGAAGGCTCCATGGCCGCGCTCCTCAAGGATGCCATCAAGCCGAATCTGGTGCAGACCCTCGAAAATACTCCCGCGCTCATCCACGGCGGCCCCTTCGCTAACATCGCTCACGGCTGCAACTCCGTCCGTGCGACCAAGCTGGCCCTCAAGCTGGCGGATTACACCATCACTGAGGCGGGCTTCGGCGCTGACCTTGGCGCGGAAAAGTTCCTCGACATCAAGTGCCGCAAAGCCGGACTTGCACCCTCTGCCATCGTTCTCGTGGCGACCGTCCGCGCACTCAAATACAACGGCGGCGTGCCGAAGACCGAGCTGAAGACGGAAAATCTTGACGCTCTCAAGCGCGGCATCGTCAATCTGGAAGCCCACATCGACAACCTCACCAAGTACGGCGTTCCGGTGGTCGTTGCCCTCAACCGGTTCGACACCGACACCGATGCAGAGCTGGCATTCGTCCGCGAGGCTTGTGAAGCACGCGGCGCTGAGCTGGCACTGTCCGAAGTCTTCGCAAAGGGCGGAGAAGGCGGACGCGAGCTGGCCGAAAAGGTAGTTGCCGCCTGCGAAAAGGAATCGAATTTCAAGGTTCTCTACGCCGACGAGCTTTCCATCAAGGAAAAGATCGCCACCATCGCCAAGGAGATCTACGGCGCGGCTGACGTGGTTTACGAAGGCACTGCCGACAAACAGCTGTCCGAGATTCTCGCCCTTGATCCCGAATACGCAAAATTCCCGGTCTGCATGGCCAAGACCCAGTATTCGCTGTCCGATGATCCGGCGAAGCTCGGCCGTCCCACCGGCTTCACCCTGACCGTCCGCGAGATCAAGCTGTCCGCAGGTGCCGGCTTCATCGTCGCCCTCACCGGCACCATCCTCACCATGCCCGGTCTGCCGAAAGCGCCCGCCGCTTACAACATCGACGTTGACGACGAGGGCAAGATCACCGGTCTGTTCTGATGGTCATACTCGATCAAATCACCGCCTGCGCCGACGAGACGGAACTCGTCGGCGCAGAGCTTGCGCGTTATGTGATGGAAAACCGGGAGGAATTCGTCGCGCTTTACGGCGACCTCGGTGCAGGGAAGACCGCCTTCACCCGCGGATTCGCATCGGTCATCGCACCGGATGCGGCGGTGTGCAGTCCCACCTACACCATCGTCAACGAATACGAGGGAAAAATCCCCCTGTTCCATTTTGATATGTACCGCATCGAGGACGAGGATTCGCTGGATTCCATC
Organism: Oscillospiraceae bacterium; assembly: GCA_015064195.1. Next base: position 2,931 of record SVSO01000193.1, on the reverse strand, counting down.
GGCTTCTACGATTATTTCGGGCGGGGCATCATCATCACCGAATGGAGCGAGAACATCCCGTACGCACTGCCGGACACTTACATTAAAGTTACGATTGAAAAGCTCGGCGACGATGCGCGCCGGATTATCGCGGAGAAACTGTAAAAATGCTCACACTTGCACTCGATTCCACTGCCAACACCGCATCCTGCGCACTTGCACGTGACGGACGGCTGCTGGCACTTTACACGGTAAACGGTCTGCTCACCCACAGCGAGACTCTGCTGCCCATGATCGAAAATATGCTGGAAAAATCGGCGGTTTCGCTGGCCGATATCGACCGGTTTGCTGTCACCGACGGCCCCGGCTCCTTCACCGGCGTACGCATCGGCGTGTCCCTTATAAAGGGACTGGCATTCGGGCAGAACAAGCCCTGCGTGGGCGTGTCCACCCTCGCGTCGCTGGCAAAGAATCTGGACGGCTTTTCCGGTTTCGTCGTGCCCGTGATGGATGCGCGGAGAAGCCAGGTGTACACTGCCATTTTCAAGGATGGCGAGCGGCTCACGGAGGACGCCCTCATTCCGCTGTCCGAGCTGCATGAGAAGCTTGTTTCCATGGGAATCGGCGAGATTTTCCTCTGCGGCGACGGCTATGACATCGCGAAGAAATACTTCGCCGAAACGGACATCACCATCCGCGAAACGCCCGCACTCCTCATCCCGCAGAACGCATTTTCCACCGCGCTCATTGCCGAAACCATGACCACTGTCACCGACCGGGAGCTTTCCGCCAAATATCTGCGGGCATCGCAGGCGGAGCGTGAACGGCTGGAACGCGAAAAAGGAGAAAAATAATGGAAAAAATTCTTGCAATCGCCTGTGACCACGGCGGATTTGAACTGAAAAATGCCATCATCGCCCATCTTGCCGAGCGCGGCGTGACCTATCGCGACTTCGGCTGTGATTCCACGGCCAGCGTCAACTATCCCGATTACGCCAAGCTCCTCTGCGGCGCGATCCAGCGCGGCGAGTGCTATCGCGGCATCCTCGTCTGCGGAACGGGCATCGGTATGTCCATCGCCGCAAACAAGCATCGCGGCATCCGCGCCGCCTGCGCATCCGACACCTTCTCCGTGAAGTTCACCCGTCTGCACAACGACGCCAACGTGCTGTGTCTCGGCGGCCGTGTGGTCGGTGCGGGACTGGCGCTGGAGATGGTGGATCTGTTCCTCGACACCGAATTCGAGGGCGGACGTCATCAGACCCGCGTGGATATGCTGACCGCCATTGAAAACGAGCAAAATAATTAACAATAAATTCACAAAGAAAGGAGATTCACCATGAAATTCTGGCAGGAATTCAAAAAATTCGCATTCAAGGGCAATGTGATCGACATGGCAGTCGGTGTTGTCATCGGCGGCGTGTTCCAGAAGGTCGTCACCTCGCTGGTCAACGACATCATCATGCCTCCCATCGGTCTGCTCATCGGCGGCGTTGATTTCGCCGAGCTGAAGATCGTTCTCAAGCCCGAAGTCATCGATGCTGCAACAAATGAGATCACGCAGGCTGCTGTTACCATCAACTACGGCCTGTTCATTCAGACGCTCATCAACTTCTTCATCGTTGCGCTGACTATTTTCCTCGTTGTCAAGATGCTCAACAAGAGCAAGGAGCTGGCGCACAAGAAGGAGCTGGAAGAAGCAGCTGCAAAGGAAAAGGCTGAAGCAGAAGCCAAGGCTAAGGCCGAGGCGGAAGCGGCTGCCGCAGAAGCTGCCAAGCCCACCACCGAACAGCTTCTCGCTGAGATCCGTGACCTTCTCGCAAAGAAATAATCCATCAAAAAATCCGCTCCGGCGGATTTTTTGATTAAGTGTTAAACTATTGTAAAAAGTTGCCGGAATTGCTTGAAATCGCGGTGGATTTCGGGTATAATGAGACGACAACATTTTATAAGGGGGTTCGTAATTGACACCACATTCCACCAAGCTTGAGGAACTGCTTTTGTCCCTCGGAACATCCGAAGCCGGCTTAACTGCCGAAGAAGCGGCATCGCGCCTTGAAAAATACGGCGCAAACAAGCTCCGTGAAAAGAAGAAGAAAACCATCGTCCAGAAGTTTTTCGACCAGTTCAAGGACGTGATGATCATCATCCTCATCATCGCGGCCATCGTCTCCTTCGGCATCGTCGTGTACGAGCAGAACTGGGGTGAGCTGTTTGAACCGGCGCTCATTCTGCTCATCGTCATCCTCAACGCTGTCATGGGCGTGGTGCAGGAATCCAAGGCGGAGAAGTCGCTGGAAGCGCTCCAGAGTCTGTCCGCGCCGCACGCACGTGTCATCCGCGACGGAAAAGAACAGGTCATCGAAGCTGCAAATCTCGTTCCGGGCGATATTATTAAAATTGAAGCGGGCGATTTCGTTCCCGCCGATGCCCGTCTCATGGCATCGTCATCGCTGAAAAGTGAAGAATCCGCGCTGACCGGCGAATCCGTGCCCTCCGAAAAGGACGCGGCGCTGGAGATCGCAGAGGATTCTCCCCTCGGCGACCGCAAAAATATGGTATACTCCGGCTGTTCCGTTTCCTACGGCTCGGGACGCGCTGTCGTCACCGGCACGGGCATGAACACGGAGATGGGCAAGATCGCCGGCCTGCTTGACGGTGAGGCGGATTCTCAGACGCCCCTCCAGCGCAAACTGGCACAGCTGGGCAAATATCTGGGCTTCGTGGCACTCGCCGCCTGCGCGGTCATCTTCGCCATCGGCCTTGTAAACGGCACCCCCGCCATCGAAATTTTCATGACCGCAGTCTCGCTGGCAGTTTCTGCCATTCCCGAGGGCCTGCCGGCCATCGTTACCATCGTGCTTTCCATCGGCGTGACCCGCATGGTCAAGAAAAACGCCATCATCCGCCGCCTTCCCGCCGTGGAAACGCTGGGAAGCGCGTCCGTCATCT
>SVSO01000192.1 GCA_015064195.1 Oscillospiraceae bacterium | reverse complement strand
TGAGCATCGACAGCATGACGCGGCGATCCTTCAGCGCGTCATGCTGTCGATGCTCCGGCAGATGGACAAAACCGACATCGAGCGCGCCAACCGTGAGCGCTCCGAGCAGCCCTTTGAACGCATCCTCCGCGCACCCATCGTGCCGGTCAGCGGCAAGATTTTCGGCGTCATCCGACACCTTGTGCGCCACGGAGAGATGCTGTACACATCGATCCTTTTGACGGCGAAGAACCGCAGTGAGCTGATCGCCACATTTCTCGCGGTGCTGGAGCTGATCAAGAAAAATCGCGTCATCCTGCGCCCCATCGACGAGGACGCATTCGGCGAAGCGGACGATTTCCGCGTCACGCTGAGCCACGAAAGGAGAGTGCCCGATGGTGGACAAAATTCAGTCGAAAGCTATACTTGAGGCGGTACTGTTCGCCGCCGGATATCCCGTTTCCTACGAAAAGCTGGCGGAGGCGGCGGAATGCACATCTCTTGAAGTGATGCCGCTTTTATCCGAGCTGGCGGAGGAATATTCCAACCGCGCAAACGGCCGCGGCATTCAGCTGGTGCAGTTTGACGGTGCCTGCCAGTTGTGCACAAAAGAAGAATTCGCGCCCAAGATCCGCACGGCCATGGGTGTGCGTCAGGGCGGCAATCTCTCCCGCTCATCCCTGGAGGTGCTGGCCATCGTTGCCTATCATCAGCCGGTGACGCGCTCCTACATCGAGTCAGTGCGGGGAATAGATTCAAGCTACGCGGTCAATAATCTCACCGATAAGAAGCTCATCGAGGTCTGCGGCAGGCTGGATGCGCCCGGACGCCCCTCGCTTTACCGCACCACCGACGAATTCCTGCGCGTATTCGGCATCACCTCCCTCGATATGCTGCCGCCCATGGAAATTTTCGCGACAGTGGAAGCCAAGCCGGAGTAAGCCGGCAAGATCACGATCGGAAGGAGTGGATGCAATGGGCTGGCTCATAGCCGCCGTCATCATAGCGTTGATCCTGATCCTCAAAATCAGTGTGAGGATCGATCTTGCGGACGAGATGCGCCTTGCTGTCGGCATCGGCATCTTCCGCCTGAAGATCCTTCCCGCCAAGAAAAAAACACTGCGGCTGAAGGATTACAAAATCAAAAAGTTCCGGAAAAATCAGGAAAAAGCGGCGAAAAAAGCAGCTGCCGCAGAGAAAAGCAAATCCGAGCGGGAATCGGACAAAAAGGATGCGAAAACCGCCGCCAAGGTGAAGGAGGCGCGACGAATCGCCGCCGATGAGGAGAAGCCCGAGCGGGATATCCTCGGCCTTGTGGCGAAGATCCTCGGCGTTGTGAAGGTGTTCATCGCCCGATTCGGCCATCATCTGCGCATCGACGTGCGGCGGATCAACATCGCAGTCGCCACGGGAGATGCGGCAAAAACCGCTGTCCTCTACGGCGCGATCTGCGGCGGCGTGCAGTGCATCATGGAATTTCTTTTGAATGTCTCCCACACCAAGCTGAAAGCTCCCGCCGAAGTCGTGGTCACGCCGGATTTTCTCGGCGAAAAGACACGGGCGGTCATGGATCTTACATTTTCATTCCGACTCTGGCAGTTGTTCGACATTCTCATCCGTTCCGGCATCCGATTCTTAAAAAAATCTGAAGATTAATCTTCCAAAGGAGATAGAAAAAATGGCAGAGAACAAAATTACCGGCATTATCGAAACTTCCCTTGAGCAGATCCGCAACGTGGTGGACGCAAACACCATCATCGGCACACCCATCAATACGCCCAACGGAACCACCGTCATCCCTGTATCCAAGGTGATGGTCGGCTTTGCATCCGGCGGCGTGGACTATCTTGGCAAAAACATGAAGAAAGTGGCGGATGCACAGCCGCAGCGTCCGGCGGCACTGACTACCAATTTCGGCGGCGGCGGCGGAACGGGCGTAACCGTACAGCCCGTGGGCTTCCTCGTCATTTCCCCCGACGGCAATGTGCAGCTGCTCAACGTCGGCCCGAACACCGCAGGCTCCGGCGACAAGATCGATTCCATCGCCAACATGATCGAGCGTTCGCCTGACATTATTTCCAAAATCATGGCGATTTTCAAGAAAAAGGATACCAAGGAGGAAGCTCCCGCAGAGGAAGAATCCGCCGAGGCGACGGAAGAGCAGTAATTTCCGGGGATAATCCGTGTGCCGCCTGAGAATGCTTTTTCTGCAGTCTCAGGAGGTTCACTATGCGAAATTTATTGACAATTTTTCTTGCGGCGGCCTTGCTTTTTACCGCCGCAGTCCCGACACGCGCGCTGGACATTTCCGCAAGCTCGGCCATCGTCATGGAGGTGGGCGGAGCGGTGGTGTTCGAGCGGGATGCCGACACGCGCCGTCCCATGGCCAGCACCACCAAGATCATGACAGCCCTTACCGCCATCGAATCGGGAGCGCTGTCACGCACCGTCACCGTCCCACCGGAAGCGGCAGGCGTGGAGGGAAGCTCCATCTACCTTGAGCCGGGTGACAGGCTGACGCTGGAGGATCTCGTGTGGGCGCTCATGCTGGAGAGTGCCAACGATGCGGCCGCCGCCATTGCTTTGGAGCTTGGCGGTTCCATCGAAGGCTTTGCGGCGCTGATGAATGAAAAAGCGGCGGAGCTTGGACTTTCCGACACCCATTTCACAAATCCCCACGGACTTTCCGACGATTCTCATTATACGACCGCACGGGAGCTGGCGATTTTGTCAGCCCACGCCATGAAAAATCCCACATTCCGGCAGATCGTGTCGTCGGAATCCCACGTCATCCGGATCGGCGATACTACCCGACAGCTGCACAATCACAACAAGCTCCTGCGGATGTATGACGGCGCGGTGGGCGTGAAAACCGGCTTCACCAAGGCAAGCGGACGATGTCTTGTGTCGGCGGCAGAGCGGGACGGCGTGACGCTGGTTGCCGTGACCCTCAATGCGCCCGACGATTGGCGGGATCACACGGCCATGCTGGATCTTGGCTTTGAAACGCTGGAGGCGGTGACGCTGGCCGAGCCGCTGAGTATTGTCCATCGCCGCCCGTGCATCGGTGCGGCGTGTGAAATCACGGCGCAGAATCGGGAAGGGCTGACGGTCATTCTGCCGCGGGGTGAGCATTCCGTCACCGGGACAGTAGAGCTTGCACCCTACCTGTGGGCACCGGTCAAGGCCGGCGATGTGCTGGGACGGATCGTTTTCCGCGACGGCGAAACGGTGCTTGGCGAGCTGCCTCTGTATGCCGTGAACGATGCGCCGCGGATCGTTTACAAAAAAACATTACTTGAGAGAATATTTCATTAAAATGACAGAATTACGACTGCAAAAATATCTGGCAGATGCCGGTCTGATGAGCCGCCGCGCCGCTGAACGGGAAATTTCCTGCGGCGCGGTGACGGTCAACGGCATCCCCGCCGAGATCGGGCAGAAGGTCTGCCCGGAGACGGACATCATCGAATTTGAGGGTAAGATAATCAAGCCCGGCTTCAAAAATTTCGTCTATATCATGCTCAACAAGCCCCGCGGCTATGTGACAACCGCCTCGGATGAGCGCGGACGTCCCACGGTTGTGGAGCTTTGCCGGGATGTGGGCGAGCGGGTTTATCCGGTGGGACGGCTGGACATGGATTCAGACGGCCTGCTGCTTCTCACCAACGACGGCGATCTGGCCCTGAAGCTCACCCATCCCCGCCATTCCATCCCCAAGATCTACCACGTGGAGGTGGACGGCAAGGTGGAACGGGATATCATCAAAAAGCTGTCGTCGCCCATGGTCATCGACGGCTACGAAATTCAGCCGGTACATACCGAGATCCACCAGATGCGCGACAATGTGCGCCGGGATGTGACCGTTTTGCGCATGGAGCTTTACGAGGGCCGCAACCGTCAGATCCGCAAAATGTGCGAGAAATGCGGGCTTACCGTGCGCCGGCTGACCCGCATAGCCATCGGTGACATACGGCTCGCGAATTTAAAGCCCGGCGCTTGGCGGCATCTGACAAAATCGCAGGTGGACTATCTGAAAAAATCCGGCGGAAAGGCAGGAAAATAATCATGCTCATCATCAAACCCATTCAGGATAAAGAAATGCAGGCGGCGCTTTGCGAAAAATGCGGCATCGACTGCGATGTTGATTGCCTCGCATACGGCGCGTGGCTGGCCGATACGCCCGATCAGGCCTTCGACGGCGAATTCGTGGGCATCTGCCAGTTTAGGCTTGGCAAGGCGGCGCACATCGTCGATCTTGCGAAAGCCATCGGAACGGATGACACGGAGGCCATGTTCATCATGGGCCGCCAGACGATGAATTTCATCGATCTGCACGGCGTACACACCGCATATTTTGACGGCGCGGGGGATGAAAAATTCATCAAATGGCTGGGATTTACAAAGGATGACGAAGGGCGCTGGTTCGCGGATCTGGAGAAATTTTTCAAGCATCCGTGCAGTGCCGATAAGGTGACGAAATGAAGAAATATGCTAAGCTTTTCGCGCTGATCCTCGCCGTTCTGACTGTCGGCGGATGCGGCGCACCGGAAACGCCGGACTTCGGGCTTGTGACGGACGCCATCACCACCGATCCCGATGCGACCCGCATCACCGCGCCCATGACTCCCGAGACAACGGACGTGAACGTGCGCACCGAAGACGGCATCGCTTACGAATATCCGGAGACAACGGTGCCGGTGGACGACGGCTCCACCCGCATCACTTTCCTTGCGGCGGGCGACAATATCATCCACGAGAATGTGTTCCTCGATGCGAAAGCCCGTGCAAAAGCGGGACAGGACTACAATTTCAAGGATATGTATGCCGGCATCGCGGAATTCGTCAAGTCGGCGGATCTGGCATTCATCAATCAGGAAACGCCCATCTGCGGCGACGATGAGTTCGCGGCCTACGGTTATCCCAACTTCAACTCCCCCGAAGCAGTGGGCGACACGCTGGTGGACATTGGCTTTGACGTGGTGAACATTGCCAACAACCATATGCTGGACATGAAGGAAAAGGGCTACGTCGGTACGCTGGATTATTGGGACGAATGGGCGGACGAGGTGACGCTGCTCGGCGGATACCGGAACCGCGCCGATTACGAAAACATCCGCGTGGTGACGGAGCAGGGCATTTCCATCGCGTTCCTGTCCTATACATACGGAACCAACGGCATGACGCTGAATGCCGGCAGTGAGATGTTCATTCCCCTCATCGACGAGGCGGAGATCGTCTCCAAAATCAAGGAAGCCAGAAAGCTTGCGGATCTCGTGTTCGTAGTGATGCACTGGGGTCAGGAGAACTGGTTCCAGCTCTCAAAGGAGCAGGTCACGCTGGCCAACGCCATCACCGAGGCGGGCGCGGATGTGATCATCGGTATGCATCCTCATGTGGTGCAGCCGGTGGAATGGAAAACCGCATCCGACGGCTCAAAAACGCTGGTCATCTACTCCCTCGGCAATCTGATCTCCACCCAGTACGACAACTACAACATGATCGGCGGCATGATGACCTTCGACATCGTGAAGGATGCCTTCGGCAATGTTTATATCGAAAATCCCATTTTCAATCCCACCGTCACCCATTACAACAAGGAGCGGCTGGGACTGGGGGTCTATCTGGCGGAGAATTACACCGCAGAGCTGTGCGCGCTCCACGGCACGCCGGATTACGGCAAGGATAAAACGTGGACGCTCCCCTATATCCGCTCCATCATCCAGAAAAATGTGGATGCACAGTTCCTGACGAAATTCTTCCAATAACAGCAAAAAGAAGGCGAAATCATGCTCGACAGC